>DASTOJ010000231.1:0-9714 GCA_035762565.1 Candidatus Methylomirabilota bacterium
AGCGAGGCGCTGGCCGGTCCCAACGGTCTGGCGTTCTCGCCGGACGAGAAGCACCTCTACGTGGGCAACTGGGACCCGAAGCGCAAGGTGGTCATGCGCTACGAGGTGCGGCCCGACGGCTCCCTGGCCGGTGGCCAGGTGTTCTTCGACATGACGGCGGCCCCCGGCGAGGACGCGATCGACGGGATCAAGGTCGACGGCCTGGGAAACCTCTACGTGTCCGGTCCCGGCGGGCTCTGGATCATCTCGCCGGCCGGCACCCATCTGGGGACGATCAAGGGCCCCGAGCATCCGCACAACCTCGCCTGGGGCGACGACGACGGCCGCGGCCTCTACCTGGCCGCGCAAACCGGCCTCTATCGCCTCCGGCTCGACGTGGGAAGACGGCCATGAGCCTGGAGCGCGGGTGGCCACGTGCTGCGTTACGGGCTGGCGGACGCTGGCCGCGCGCATGCGCGGCCACGGGCTCAGGGGTCGCCGAGGTGCTGGCGCGCCACCGCGAGCGGATCGCGGGGCGTTGAGTCCGCCACATTGTCGTTGCCGCGACGTGATGTCGCCGGTCCGCCGTCGACGTCGGGCGGCGGGTCCCGCTAACCGGTGGCGAACGCTGTGTTGCGAGCGCCCCACCCCTGGCATCCGCCTTGCGCTCCGGCGCGGCCACGGAGGAAGACGCCGCCATGGACAAGCTCCTCGCGAAGGTACGTGCGCTGCCCGACTCGCTGCAGAAGGTTCTCGTGTTCGGTGTGCTGGCGTCCGTGATCGGGGCGGTCGTGGTCCTTCTGCAGGTGCTCGGCTGACCAGCCGATCCCCTGAGGCCCCTTATCCCCCCCCGCCGCCGACCGGCGCCAGGTCGTAGTTGACGACGCTGAGGCGGTAGCGGGCTCCGGCCGTGGCGCGGGGCACCTGGAAGAAAGCCCGATCCCCGGCCGGCACGACACCCCAGACCTGGACCGTCGAGCGGTGCACGGCGTTGCCAGCGTCGTCGAGCTGCTCGACCAGCACCCGCACGCTCTGCACCGGGCGCAGCGTGAGGTTGTAGATGTAGGCGTCCAGCCGGGGGCCCTTGCGCGAGGCGGTGACCTCCCACTCGAACCGGAAGCTCCCGTCGGAAGTCGCCTGTTCCACCTCCCGGGCCCAGACCGGCGCCGCGGGGGCGAGCGCGACGGCGAGCGTGGCGGCCAGCAACGTCCGTCGCGTCATCGAGCGCCTCCGGATGCGACGCTCGGACTCGGCAGCGAGCGGCCGACCAGGGCGACCTCGCGCACCGGCAACTCCAGCCGGAGCGAGGACGGCATGAGGCAGCTCGAGTCGTCGCAGGCCTGGTAACGGACGGTGATCTCGACGACGTGGTCGCCGCCACCCGGCGCGGCGGTGAACGTGAGCGGCAGGGTGCCGTGCACGGTCCCCTCGTGGACCCAGAGCTGGTCGGCCAGCTCCGCCATGTCGAAGCGCCGGGGCGGCGGCCAGCTCGCCTCCCCCACCTCGAGCCCCTCGATCGGCGCGACCTCGACCGAGAGCGGCACGAGGCCGTCGGCCACGGGCGCGGCATAGACGTGAAAGCCCGGGGCGATGGCCAGCTCGACCGTCAACGCGAGGCGCTGGAAGAAGGCGTAGCTCGGCGAGTCGGTCCAGGCGCGCGCCTGGACCGCGGCCGCGGTGCCGGTGGCGGGCGCGGCGGGCTCGGTGAAGATCCCCAGCGCCCGGGCGATGAGCCCCCTGCCGGTCTCGCGCTCGCGGTAGCTCGCGTGAAACCGCTTCTGGGCGATCACGCCGTCACGGTCGAGCACGAACACGCCGGGATAAGGCAGGTCCACGTGACGCGGGTTGGGCTTGATGCCGTACACGTCGTGATCGTCCTGCACCCGCTCGTTGACCAGCCCCAGCGCGCGGATCACCCGGCTGCCCTCGTCGGCGAGCAGGGGATAGGTGATGCCGTGCGCCGCCGCGAAGTCGCGCAGGATCGCCACGGCGTCATAGCTGAGCGCGAACAGCGCCACGCCGGCGGCGGCGAGCGCGGGGGCGACCTGCTGCAGCTGGACCAGCTGCGTCTTGCAGAACGGTCACCACTCCGCGCTGCGGTAGATCACCACCAGTGCCGGCCGGCCGGCGCGCGCGGCATGCAGGTCCACGAGCGCCCCGGACTGGTCCGGCAGTCGCACGGCGGGGAACGGCTCGCCCTCCTTCGGTCCGATCGTCCGGAAGTCCCTAGGCGGTAGCGGCATCGGTCTCCTCGCTGTGGACGGTCTCGGTGTGGTCGCCCACGCGGAGCGTCGCGTCCCAGGTGATCTTGATGGCGGCCTCCACGCTCTGGTGCGCCGGACAGCCTTGGGGGTGGACGGCCAGCGCGCGCTTCGTCGCCTCGCCGGCGTCGGGGGGCACCGCGACGTCGTAGTGCACGTGGATCGACGTGATGCGGATGGTCTTGCCCACGCCCCGGATGCGGCCGTCGACGCTGGCCTTGAAGGTGGCGCGGTCGTACGCGATCTTGCGCCCTGCCAGGGCGCCACGCAGGGTGCCGTACATTCAGCCGGCGACGGCGGCCACGATGTGGTCGAGCGTCGAGGCGATCGGGGGGCCCTCGAGGACGCCGTAGTACACGCGGAGCTTGCCCTGCACGCCGTAGACGACGGGCTCGGGCACCTCGCCCAGGAAGGCGCGGCGCAGGCCCTCGTGGTACTCCAGGCGGGAGTGGGAGACGTACTCGAAATCCTCGGCCATCACGGTCCTCCTTCCGGCCCCCCGGCCGGATGCTCTCAGGGCTGGACGATCTGCAGGGCGTGCCCGTCGGGGTCGCGCACGAGCGAACCCCGGGCGAAGCCCAGGGCCGGCTCGGCCGGCGCCACGACGCCGGGCGATATGATCCCCCCGCAGGCGCCGCTCCGCATCACGCGGTGCGCGGCCTCGGCGTCGGAGGCGACCAGCCGGGTCTGCCAGTGCGCCAGGTCGTTGGCCCGCGCGTCGGCCGGCGCGGGGCGGCCGTCCCGTGGGGTCAGGTACTCCAGCAGCTCGACGCCGGGGCCCGCCGCGGCCTTCAGGGTCGTGATGCGCAGGCGGGCGCCGAACACGTTGTTGAGACGCTCCTGCTCGGGGCCGTGATTCTCGCTCGCGCCCACGACCCGCAGGCCCAGCGTGTCGCGATAGCAGCCCAGGCTCCGCCCGGTATCGGCCACCACGATGGCCGTGTGGTCGATCCCCAGGAACAGCCGGCCGTCCGGCCGGTGCCAGCGCGCGTCGCCCTTGCCGGGCGGGAACCAGAGGATCTCGAGCGCGTGCCCGTCGGGATCCTTGAAGTAGAACGCGCGGATGCCGCCGGCGTTCGGGTTCCAGTCGGGCAGGCGCTGGGGCGCCGGCGAGGCGTGCTCGACCCGGTGCTCGCGCAGGCGGGCGTAGGCCCGGTCCATGTCGCTCACGATGATCGCGACGTGCTGGAACCAGCGGTCGTGGCTCCGCGAGTCGGCGGGCACCGGGCGGCCTCGCGGGGTGAGATACTCCGTCAGCTCGATCGACTCGTCGCCCAGCCGCATCCGGACCACGCGCATGCGCAGGCCGAACACGCCCTGCAGCCGCTCCCAGTCGCCGCCCTGGAGCTCGACGTCCCCGACCTTCTCGAAGCCGAGCACCCGCGCGTAGAAGGCGACGGAGCGCTCCATGTCGCCGACCGTCAGGCCGACCGGGCCGACGGCCTGCACGAGGCCCTGGGCCGCCGTCGGCGCGGCCAGCGCCAGCAGCAGGCCCAGGGCGAGCGCGAGCCGCGAGCCCGGCGCGAGCCGCCCGCGCATCAGCCCAGGCGCTCGCGCAGGTGGTCACCCACCCGCAGCGCGTTGGCCATGACCGTGAGCGCCGGGTTCACCGCCGCGCTCGAGGGGAAGAAGCTCGCGTCGACCACGTAGAGGTTGTCCACCTCGTGGGCCCGGCAATTGGCGTCGAGCGCCGAGGTGCGCGGGTCGTGGCCGAAGCGCACGGTGCCGTTCTGGTGCGCCACGCCGGCCAGCGGGATGCGCTGGCCCAGGAACAGGCTGCGGGCGAACAGCCCCTGATGGCACTCGCCGCCGTGCACGCTGCATTTCGTCTGCTGCTGCATGAGCCGCTCGAGAGCCGCGGTCAGCCGGGTGTGCGCCTCCTCGTTGTTCGGCCGGTAGGCCAGCACGATGTTGCCCTCGCGGTCGAGCGTCACGCGGTTGTCGGCGTCGGGCAGGTCCTCGGACGTCAGCCAGAAGTCCAGCGAGTGGCGCGCCATCAGCTCCAGCGTCCAGCCGGGCGCGAGGGCCGGGGCGCCGGCCCGCAGTGTGTAGGCGTCCAGCTTGCCGACGAACGAGATGTGGCCCATCGGGTGGTCCCAGTCCGGCGCGCCGAAGTAGAAGTCGTTCACCGCCAGCGTCTTCTGGAAGACGGTCGGGTTCGGGCACTTCGACAGCGCCATGAGCACGGAGTTGACGTGACCCATGTAATGCCGGCCGACGACGTCCGAGCCGTTGGCCAGGCCGCGGGGGTGCCGGTCGCTGGCCGAGCGCAGCAGCAGCGCCGCCGAGTTGATCGCGCCGGCCGCGACGACGACGACGTCGGCCGAGTAGACCTCCGTCGCCCCGTCGCGCTCCACGATCACCCGCTTGACCTCGCGCCCCGTCGCGCCCGTCTCCAGCCGGGTCACGCGGGCGCGCGTCCGCAGCGTGGCATTCGGGTGCACCAGCGCGGGATCGACGCAGACGACCTGGGCGTCCGCCTTGGCGCCGACGAGGCACGGATGGCCGTCGCAGGTGTCGCAGCGGATGCAGCGGCTGCCCTGCGCGTCCTTCTCGTCAAGCATCACGCCCAGCGGCACGTGGAAGGGGCGCAGCCCCAGCCGCGCGAAGTCGTCGCTCAGCTCCTGGATGCGCGGCTCGTGGCTCACGGGCGGGTGCGGGTAGGGCGCGCTGGCCGGCGGATCGGTGGGGTCCACCCCCCGCTCGCCGTGCACCTGGTAGAGGCGCTCGGCGCGCGTGTAGTAGGGCTCCAGGTCCTCGTAGCTGATCGGCCAGGCCGGCGAGACCCCGCCCCAGTGCTTCAGCTCGCCGAAGTCCTCCCGGCGGAGGCGGAAGAGCGCGGCGCCGTAGAACTTGGTGTTGCCGCCCACATAGTAGTTGGTGTGCGGGTGGAGCGCCGCGCCGCCGGTGTCGCGCCACTCCTCGCGGGTGTTGTACTTGCCCTCGAGGTTGACGGCCTTCGTGCTCCAGTTGTCCTTCTCGCGCGGCACGTAGTCGCCGCGCTCCAGGAGCAGGATGCGCTTGCCGGTCGGCGCCAGCGCGTGGAACAGCGTGCCGCCGCCCGCGCCCGAGCCGATGATGATCACGTCGTAGTGGGTCGTCATGAGGAGGCTCCTTGGGCCGGCGCCAGCTCGGCGTACCGGCAGTGGAAGATGCAGCGCTGCGCGGTGTCGTGGTGGAGCTTGGCGCAGAACACCCGGGCCAGGCCCTGGCGGCGCACGTACAGCTCGGCGGCCAGCAGCATGCCGAGCGGTGGCGCCAGGACGTAGATCCAGAGCGTGGGCCACTCGCGCGCCGGCAGCGCCGAGGCGAGGCTGCGCGCGGGGTTCATGCTCATCCCGGATATGGGCGCCTCCAGCGTGATGTAGGCCGCCACCAGCGCACCGGCGAAGAGGCCGGTGAACCGGGCCAGCCGCGCGGTGTTCGAGGCGCGCAGCACCACGCTCATCAGCACGAAGGTGATGGCGACCTCCGCGGCGAACGCGCCGAGCGGCCCCGCCGCGCCCGGCAGCGTCGCGACGTAGCGGACGTCGGGCGCGCCCAGCGGCGGCCCCAGCAGCGCGGCCGCCAGCAGCACGCCGGCGATGCCCCCGAGCGTCTGGCCGAGCGCGTAGAGCGCGGCGTCGGCCGGGGCGATCTTGCCCAGCCGCCAGAAGGTCAGCGTGGTGGCCGGGTTGAAGTGCGCGCCCGACCGCCGGCCCCACGGCGAGTAGATGAGTGCCACCGCCGTCAGCCCCATGGCCACGCCCATCAGGGCCCGGCGCGCCAGCTCGCCCGGCACCACCTGCACTACCGGCGAGGCCGGGTGGCCGAGCAGCGTGCCGAACGCGCAGGCCGAGAGCATGAAGAGGCCGAGCAGCGCTGCCTCGATCAGGTACTCCGGCCAGTGCTCGCGGACCGCGGCGCGCATCAGCCGCCGCGGGCGAACTCGGGGTAGAGCGTCATGCCGCCGTCAACGAAGATCGTCTGGCCGTGGACGTAGTCGGCGTCGTCGGAGGCGAGCCAGGCGACGGCCCGGCCGATGTCCTCGGGCTGGCCGATGCGGCCGTAGGGGATCAGCGCCAGCAGCGAGTCGAGCGCCGCCGGCGTCTCCCAGGCCGCCCGGTTGATCGGCGTCTGGATGGCGCCCGGGGCGATCGAGTTGACGCGGATGCGATGCGGCGCCAGCTCCTGGGCTAGCGACTGCATGAAGAGCTTCATCCCGCCCTTGGAGGCGGCGTAGTTGACGTGCCCCGCCCACGGGATCACCTCGTGGACGGACGAGATGCAGACGATCTTGCCGGCGGCGCGGGAGACGCCGGGCCGGATGCCGCGGCGGATCATCCCCCGCGCCGCCTCGCGCGCGCACAGGAACGTGCCGGTCAGGTTGACGCCGATGACCGCGTTCCACTGGGCCAGCGTCATCTCGGTGAAGGCGGCGTCCTTCTGGATGCCGGCGTTGCTCACCAGGATGTCCAGGCCGTCCCAGGCCCCCAGCACCGTGCGGAACATCGCCTGGACCTGGTCCTCCCGCGAGACGTCCGCGTGCACCGGCATCGCCGTGCCGCCCGCGCCCTCGATCTCGGCCACGACCGCCTCGGCCGTCTCGGGCCCCGAGACGTAATTGACGGCGACCGCCGCGCCGGCGGCCGCCAGCGCGCGCGCGACCCCGGCCCCGATGCCCGACGAAGCGCCCGTGACGAGCGCCGTCTGGCCCCGGAGAGGCTGGTGGTGGGTCGTCCCTGACTCCGGCCTGGTCATCGCGACAGCGCTCATCGGCTCGGCCCTCCTGTCCGTGGGCCGTTGGACACGGCGCCCCTCGCCGCCGGTGCGCGGATCGTCCAGCCCGCTCGGCGTGTCCCAGTGAGCGCGATGAGTGACGCGCTGGCCTGGGGACGGGAGATCTGCGGCGACCTCGGCGCGGCCGAGAGCCGCGAGTGGCTCTGCGCCAACGGCATCGGGGGCTTCGCCGCCGGCACCGTGGCCGGCAGCCCGACCCGCCGCTACCACGGGTTGCTCGTGGCGGCGCTCCAGCCTCCGCTCGGCCGCACGCTGCTGGCCGCCCAGGTCCACGAGACGGTCGCCTACGACGGGCAGAGCGTCCCGCTCGCCACCAGCCGGTGGGCGGGCGGCGCCGTCGCCCCCGACGGCTACCGCCACATCGAATCGTTCAGGCTGGATGGCACCACGCCCGTGTGGACCTACGCGGTCGGCGACGCGCTCCTGGAAAAGCGCGTGTGGATGGAGCCGGGCGCCAACACGACCCACGTCCGCTACGTCGTGCTCCGCGCGCGGGGACCGGTGCGGCTGGCGCTGCACGCCCTCGTCAACTACCGCGACTACCACGCGACCACGCGGGCCGGCGACTGGGAGATGGCCGTGGCGAGGGTGCCACACGGCGTCCGGGTGACCGCCTTCAACGAGGCGCGCCCGTTCGTGCTGCTCGCCGCCGGCGCCGAGGCGCGCCCCGCGCATGCCTGGTTCCGGGACTTCGACCTGCCGAGAGAGTCGGAGCGCGGACTCGATCACCTCGACGACGCGCTGCACGCGGTGACGTTCGAGGCGGAGCTGGCGCCGGGCGCGAGCCTCACGCTCGTCGCCTCGGCCGAGGCCGCGCCCCTGCACGACGGCGAGGCGGCGTGGCAGCGGCGGGTGCAGCACGAGGCGCGCGTGCTGCAGCGCTGGATCAGCGCCCGGCCCGACAGCGCGATGACACCCGGCTGGATCATGCAGCTCGTGCTGGCCGCGGACCAGTTCGTCGCCCGGCGGGCCACGCCCGACGATCCCGACGGCCTCACGGTGATGGCCGGCTACCACTGGTTCGGCGACTGGGGCCGCGACACGATGATCGCCCTGCCCGGCCTCACGCTGGCCACCGGCCGCCCCGAGGCCGCCCGGTCGATCCTGACGACGTTCGCCCGCTTCGTCGACCGCGGCATGCTCCCCAACCGCTTCCCCGACGCCGGCGAGGCCCCCGAGTACAACACGGTGGACGCGACCCTCTGGTACTTCGAGGCCATCCGCGCCTACCACGAGGCCACCGGCGACGACGGCCTGCTCAAGGAGCTGTTCGGGGTGCTCGAGGCCATCGTCGCCGCTCATCGTGACGGCACGCGCTACGGCATCCGCGTGGACCCGGCCGACGGCCTGCTCGCCTCTGGCGAGCCGGGCGTGCAGCTCACGTGGATGGACGCCAAGGTCGGCGACTGGGTGGTGACCCCCCGCACCGGCAAGGCCGTGGAGGTGAACGCCCTCTGGTACAACGCGCTCCGCGCGATGGCCGCGTTCGCCGCGCGTCTCGACCGGCCCGCCGCCGAGTACCGCGCGCTGGCCGACCGCGTCGCGGCCGGCTTCGAGCGCTTCTGGCACGCGCCGGGCGGCTACTGCCACGACGTCATCGATACGCCGGCCGGCGACGACTCGACGCTCCGCCCCAACCAGATCCTGGCCGTCTCGCTTCCGGAGAGCCCGCTGTCGCCGGCGCGTCAGCGAGCCGTCGTGGACGCCGTGGCCTCGCGCCTGCTGACCTCGTACGGCCTGCGCAGCCTCCCGCCCGAGCACCCCGAGTACCGCGGGCGCTACGGCGGCGACCAGTGGTCGCGCGACGGCGCCTACCACCAGGGCACGGTGTGGTCGTGGCTGCTGGGCCCGTTCGCCCTCGCGCACTACCGCGTGCACCGCGACGCGGAGGCCGCGCGCTCGTTCCTGCTGCCGCTGGCCGATCACCTGGGGGAGTACGGCGTGGGGTCGATCGCGGAGATCTTCGAGGGGGACGCGCCGTTCCGGCCGGCGGGATGCGTGGCCCAGGCGTGGAGCGTGGCGGAGACCTTGCGCGCGTGGCACGAGCTGGCCCGCGCGCGCTGAGGGCACCTCTCGCGCGTCGGGTGTATCCGCGAGGAGACGCTGCCGCGCATTTTTCGCTTGACGGCGTTCGTCGTGCGCACTCGTGGCAAGTCGGCGGCGCTGCGTGGACGGCGGCCCAGCGGCCCACAGGAGCCCGGCGATGCCGTCATGGGCGGGCCGGTCGCGAAAAATGCGGATCTCGAGGGAATCGCCGCGTGGTGAGCCTCCCAGGGGGCTCCGAAACCCGGGGGTAAAGTCGCCCCAGCACAAGGGGGACTCGCTCATGCAGATCCGCACGCGCCACGTTCCCGGTACGGAAGCGTCCGTCGCTGACGTGCTCGCTCCCGCGGATTCCACCGCCGAGCTCGAGCGCCTGGGCGACGAGATCGCCGAGCTGGCGGCGCACCTCAATGCCGCCACCGCTCGCCTGCTCGACTTGATCCGCGAGTTCGACGCCCGGGAGGGCTGGAACACCGGCTTCCGCTCCTGCGCCGCCTGGCTCACCTGGCGCACGGGGCTCAGCCCGTGCGCCGCCCGCGAGCACGTGCGCGTGGCGCGCGCCCTGAGCACGCTGCCCGTGCTGGCCAAGGCCCTCGCCCGCGGCGAGCTGTCCTACTCAAAAATCCGGGAGCTGACGCGCGTCGTCACGCCG
>DASTOJ010000232.1:0-26345 GCA_035762565.1 Candidatus Methylomirabilota bacterium
GGCTACATCGTGCCCGGCCTGGGCGACGCCGGCGACCGCCTCTTCGGGACTCGATAGACACGGCGGCCCCGAGCTGACACCACGGCCGAATCCCACTTATAGGCACCGTCACGTTTTCTCTGTCCGGACTGATACGCGGACATTGACGAGCCCCTGACCGCCAGGCTACTGTCGCCCTGTTCCTACGCCCGGCCCGATCCCTGGAGGTCGGCAATGAAGTGTCCTCGGTGCGAGCAGAAGAACCGCCCGAGCCAACTTCTGTTTGGAGTGCGCCACTCCGCTGCTTTTCCATGTGCGCGAAGTGCGGGACTCACCTTCCAGCTGGAGCGGAATTCTACTTCGCGTGCGCGAATCAGGTCATGGGCACGGGATCATGGACCTGTTCGCGGCGCCGATCGCCCATGAGGACCACGCCGTCCCGAGCTTGCTACGCCGCGCTACGCAGGCAGGAGGCGGCCTGCACAGCTGGCTGGTCCTCGAAAGCGCCTCTGTCTCCTACGGCAGGGCGACGAGCTACTTGCTGATGATCGACCCTCACAGGTATTTCGAGATCAGGATCGAGATGACGCCCGGGAGATCCGCGATGGAGTGGAACCAGTGACGGACCACGCCGGTCGCGAATGGACGGAAAGCCGTCGATGACGAAGCCGGAGCGTGAGCGGACGCTGAAACGAGAGGCTGCGGCACGGAAGCGGGAAACGGCAGCGCGCAAGCGGGCAGAGGTACAACGTGACGCGCTCCGCGCCCGGCTCGAGGAGGCACTGGAACAGCAGACGGCGACGGCGGAGATTCTGCGGGTGATCTCGAGCTCTCCGACCGACATCCAGGCGGTACTGGCGACCGTGGCCGAGAGAGCGGCGCGGCTCTGCGATTCTTTCGATGCCGCCATTTTCCGTGTCCACGGGGACACGCTCCGCCTCGCCGCTCATCACGGATCGATCCCTCCGACTGGCTCGACGACTCCCCTGGTACGCGGGTTTGTGAATGGCCGCGCCGTGCTCGAACGGCGGGAGATTCATCTGGCGGATCTCCAGGCCGAGGCAGATGAATTCCCGGAGGGAAGCGCGGAAGCGAAACGCGTCGGGTGGCGGACCACACTGGCCGTTCCACTCATGAGGGAGAATACGGTCATAGGAACGATCGCCATTCGTCGGACCGAGGTTCGACCTTTCAGCATGCAGCAGATCGATCTCGTGAAGACCTTCGCCGATCAGGCGGTGATCGCGATCGAGAACGCGCGATTGTTCAAGGAGCTGGAGGCGCGGAACAGCGACCTGAGCGAGGCGCTGGAGCAGCAGACGGCGACCAGCGAAATCCTTGGGGTCATTAGCAGCTCGCCGGCCGACGTCCAGCCGGTGTTCGCCGCGGTATTGGCGAACGCGGCCCGCCTGTGCGACGCCTCCGACGCCACGATGTTCCGGGTGGAAGGTGTGGAACTGCACCTGGTCGCCCACGACGGCCCGATCCCGGCTCATGGCCCGGGCCGGTTCCCCCTGGTGCGGGGGACGCCGCCGGGGCGAATCGTCCTCGACCGGCGGACGGTCCACGTCGCCGACTTGCAGGCTGAAGCCGACGAGTTCCCCGAGGGCAGCGCGTTCGCCAGGCTCCTGGGCTTCAGGACGATTCTCGGTGTCCCGCTGCTCCGCGGAGGCGAGGCGATCGGGGCGATCACGGTCCGACGTGCTGATCGGCGGCTCTTCGCCGACCGGCAAGTGAAGCTCCTCGAGCTGCTTGCCGACCAGGCCGTCATCGCCATCGAGAACGTGCGGCTCTTCAACGAGACGAAAGAGGCGCTCGAACGGCAAACCGCCACCAGCGAGATCCTGCGAGTGATCTCGAGCTCGCCGACGGACACCCAGCCCGTGTTCGACATCATCGCGGCGAATGCGGCCCGGCTGTGCGCCGCCCGGGACGCGCAGGTGCTGCGGGTCGAGGGCGGCGTCTTGAGACTGGTGTCCGCCCACGGCTCAGCGTCGATGCCCCCGGTGCGGGCGCTCAGTCGGGGCCACGCCGTGGGTCGGGCGATCATCGATCGCCAGACGATCCACGTCCGTGATAGGGCACAGGCCATCGCGGAGTTCCCAGAAACCTCGGCACCGCAGCATGGTGTCGAGTCCTTCCTGGCCGTGCCGCTCGTGCGCGAAGATGTCGCGGTCGGCGTCATCAGAATCAGCCGGACGCAGCTCCAGCCGTTCACGGAGCAGCAGATCGCACTGGTCCAGACGTTCGCTGACCAGGCGGTCATCGCCATCGAGAACGTGCGCTTGTTCACGGAACTCCAGGAGAAGAACCGGGCGCTCACGCACGCCCATGCGCAGGTGACCGAGGCTCTCGAGCAGCAGACGGCGACGAGCGAGATTCTTCGCGTCATCAGTGGGATCCATACCGACACTCAGCCGGTGTTCGACACGATCGTCCAGAGCGCCGTGCGGCTCTGCAAGGCGGCGACCGCCGCGGTGTTTCTCACCGACGGCCGTATGCTCTACGAGCCCGCGAACTACGGTAGCTCTTCTGAAGTGCTGGCGGTCTCGCGCGCACGGTATCCGCGGCCACTGGACATGGACACCACGGGGGGGATCGCGGTACTGACGAAGTCCGTGGTGCATGTACCGGATACCGAGGATCCCTTGGCGATCGAGTGGATACGGCAAAGCGGACGGCTGGTCGGATTCCGGAGCGTGGTCACGGTGCCGATGCTGCGCGAGGGCGACGCCGTGGGCGCCATCCTGGTGACCCGGCGCCAGCCGGGTCCGTTTTCTGATACCGAGGTGAAGCTCCTGAAGACCTTTGCCGACCAGGCGGTCATTGCCGTCGAGAATGTCCGGTTGTTCAAGGAACTGGAGGCCCGGACCGCCGCGCTGACGCGGTCGGTGGAGCAGCTCACGGCCCTGGGCGAGGTCGGACGCGCCGTGAGTTCCACGCTCGATCTGGAGACGGTGCTGACCACCATCGTCTCGCGCGCCGTCCAGCTCTCAGGCCTCGACGGCGGCGTGGTGCTCGAGTATGAGGAGGGTGTCGAAGAGTTCGTCCAGCGAGCGCAGGCCGAAACCGGCGGTGCTCTCGCGGCTGCGCGGCGCGCGACGCGCATCCGGAAGGGAGAAGGCGTCGTCGGGCGAACGGCCGTCACGCTGGAACCGGTCCAGGTGCCCGACATCACCGTGCCGGGAGCCTACGTGGGTCCGAATCGCGAGAACCTGATCGAATCCGGCATCCGGGCCATCGTCGCCGTGCCGATGGTCCGCGAGGGCCGGTTGATCGGGTGTCTCGGCGTGACGCGCAACCGCCCGGGAGCGTTTCCGGCCGAGACGATCGAGCTGCTCCGCACCTTCGCGACGCAGTCCGCCCTGGCCATTCAGAACGCCCGGCTGTTTCACGAGATCGAGGACAAGAGCCGCCAGCTGGAGGCCGCCAGCCGCCACAAGTCCGAGTTTCTGGCCAACATGTCCCACGAGCTGCGCACGCCGCTGAACGCCATCATCGGGTTCTCGGAGGTCCTGGGCGAACGGATGTTCGGCGAGCTGAACGCGAAGCAGGACGAGTACGTGAAGGACGTTCACGCCTCGGGGCAGCACCTGCTGTCGCTCATCAACGACATCCTCGACCTGTCGAAGATCGAGGCCGGCCGGATGGAACTGGAGCTGTCGGAGTTCCACCTCCCGGCGGCGCTCGAGAACGCCTTGACCCTCGTGCGCGAGCGGGCCGGCCGGCATGGCATCGCGCTCCACACGACTGTCGACGAGCGGGTGGGCCAGGTCCGGGCAGATGAACGGAAGATCCGGCAAGTCGTGCTGAACCTGTTGTCGAATGCGATCAAGTTCACGCCCGAAGGGGGCAGGATCGACGTCCGGGCGGTGCCGGGCGACGGGGGCGTGGAAATTTCGGTCAGCGACACGGGGGTGGGCATCGCGCCCGAGGACCAAGAAGCGATCTTCGAGGAGTTTCGGCAGGTTGGGACCGCGGCCAAGCAGGTGGAAGGCACTGGCCTTGGCCTGGCGCTGTCGCGGAAGTTCATCGAGCTGCACGGCGGGAGGATCTGGGTTCAGAGCCAGGTGGGGCTCGGCTCGACGTTCACGTTCACCGTCCCGGTGCCGGCGTGACGAATGAGCGAACCATGGCCCCCAACCCCCAGACGCTCGTCGCGCCCCGGCTGAGCCGGGTCGCTCCTCGATCATCCGCGTGGGATTCGTGGTGGCTCCACGGCCTGGCAGAGCTGGAGCATTCCGCGCTGGCAGCGTCACCGGACTCCACGAGTTTCACTAGATGACCGTCGGCGCGCGGGCGCGGATTCAGCGGCGGCAGCTCGCGGTGATCCTTCTCGTCGCCTGCGTCATCGTGCCCGTCTTCAACGTCGTGACGAGTCAGCCGACGGCGGCGTCGGCGGTCCAGGGGCTCGTCGACGCCGTCCTGATCACGTTCCTCGTGGGCGGCTATCTGCTGTTCGTGCGCGAGGGCTGGCTGCGCGCCTGGTTCAAGCGGCTCCGCTTCGGCACGAATCTGGTCCTCAGCGGCACGCTCATCCTCGTGCTGTTTCTGGTGGGGCGGGCGGCCGGTCAGGTGGTGACGAGCCGCGATCCCCGGCGATTCCTGATCAGCTTCACCGATGCGCACCTGGGCTATGCGCTCCCGTTCTTCGTCGCGGTGGCGTTCACGGTCCAGTTCGTCCTGCAGATGAACCGCATGATCGGCGCCAACGTGCTGCGCTACTTCGTCGCCGGCGCCTATCACCACCCGACGCGAGAGGAGCGCGTCTTCCTGTTCGTCGACCTCGAGGGCTCGACGACGCTCGCCGAGCGGCTGGGCAGCGCCGCGTACTTCGAGCTGCTCCGGCGCTTCGTGGACGACCTGACCGATCCCATCCTCGACGCCGAGGGCGAGATCTACCAGTACGCCGGCGACGAGGTCGTGATCACGTGGCGGCTCGACGCCGGCGTCCGGGCGGCCAACTGCGTGCGCTGCTTCTTCGGGATCCGCGACGCCATCGCCGGGCAGGCCGCCCGCTACCAGCGCGACTTCGGCGCGGTGCCGCGGTTCCGCGCCGGTCTCCACGGCGGGACCGTGACGGCGGGAGCGCTCGGTGACTTGCGGCAGCAGATCGTGTTCGTGGGCGACATCCTCAACACCGCCGCCCGGCTCGGCGAGTACGCCAAGCAGAACGGGCTCGAGCTCGTGGTGTCCGGCGCGCTGCTCGAGCGACTGGGGCTTCCCGCGGGCGTCCGCGCGGAGCGGTTCGGCGAGCTGGCGCTCCGAGGCAAGGAGACGCGCGTGACCGCGTACGGGCTGTCAGGGTCCCTGCGGGGCTGAGCCGATTCGCCGCACCACGGGTGGGCCGGGCGGCGCCGGCGGCGAGTCGCCGACCGTCACCGCGCGACGGAGCGTCACCACCGCCGCGTCGGCGTCGTTGGTGGACCGCGCGTGGACGACCGCCAGCGGTCGATCGGGCCCCGCGGCATCCCCGACTCCCAGCACGTCGGCCAGGCCCACTGCGAAATCGACGGTGTCCTCGGCGCGCTGTCGGCCGCCGCCGAGGCGCACCAGCAGCAGACCGAGCGTCCGGGCGTCGACCCCGGTGACGACGCCGGCCGCGTCGGGCACGACGGCTCGCTGCACGGGCGCCTGCGGGAGATGCCGATCAGGGCGCTCGACGAGATCCTTCGGCCCCCCCAGCGCGGCCACCATGCGCGCGAAGCGCTCGACCGCGGCCCCCGAGGCCAGCGCGCGCTCGATCGCAACGGCGGCCACCTCGTCATCGCGGCTCAGGCCGCCCAGGACGAGAGCCTCGCGCGCCAGCGCCGCGGTCACCGCCTGGAGCCGCGCCTCCCGGCGGCGGCCCGTCAGGAACTCGATCGCCTCCCGGACCTCCAGCGCGCTGCCGACGTGATGGCCGAGCGCCTGGGTCATGTCCGTCAGGAGCGCCACCATCCGCAGCCCCGCCCCGCCGCCCACCGCGAGCAAGCTCTCGGCCAGCGCGGTCGCGGCCTCGAGCGAGGGAAGCAGGGCGCCGCCGCCGACCTTGACGTCCAGGACCAGCCCGTCGAGCCCGGCCGCCAGCTTCTTGGAGAGGATCGAGGCGGTGATCAGCGGGAGCGAGTCGATCGTCGCGGTGACGTCCCGGATCGCGTAGAACCGACGGTCGGCGGGAGCGAGCTCCGCCGTCTGCCCCACGATGGCGCACCCCGCGGTGCGCACGGCGGCGCGGAACCGCACGAGGCCGGGAGTCGTGTCGTAGCCGGGAATGCTGCCGAGCTTGTCGAGCGTGCCGCCCGTGTGGCCGAGGCCGCGGCCGGAGATCATCGGCACGAAGCCGCCGGCGGCGGCCACAACGGGCGCCAGGACGAGGCTGACCTTGTCGCCGACGCCGCCGGTCGAGTGCTTGTCCAGGATCGGGCCGCCCAGGCCGGCGCCGGACCAGTCGAGCACGGCGCCCGAGCGCGTCATCGCGCGCGTGAGCGCCGCGCACTCCTCACGCGTCATGCCGCGGAAGTAGACCGCCATGGCGAAGGCGGCGACCTGGGCATCGCTCACCGTGCCATCTACGAGGCCGGCGACCAGGCCCGCGATCTCGGCCTCGCTCAGCGCCAGGCCGTCGCGCTTGCGGCGGATCACCTCGGCCGGCGGATGCCTCACGCGCCGGCGGGACCGAGCGTGTCGAGCCCGAAGGCCAGGGGCAGCAGCTCGCCCAGCGTGGTGGTGAGCCGAACGCCCTCCGGCCCGCAGAGATGGATGCGGGCATCCGGCTGCGCGAACTCGGCCAGCTGCTGGCGGCACCGTCCGCAGGGCGGACAGGGCTCGGCGCGCTCGGTCACGATCACGGCCTCGACGATCCGCCGCTCGCCCGCCGCCACCATGCACCCGATGGCGGTCGTCTCGGCGCAGAGCGTGAGGCCGTACGACGCGTTCTCGACGTTGCAGCCCGCGTAGAGCCCGCCGCTCGCGGTCCGCACGCACGCGCCCACTCGCAACCGCGAGTAGGGCGCGTGGGCGTTGGCCAGGGCGGCCCGCGCCAGCGCCAGCATCGTCTCCAGCGGCGCGTTCATCGCTCCTTCACGTACGGCACGCCGATCGCCCGCGGGGCGACCGCCCGGCCGACGAAGCCGGCCAGCAGCGCGACCGTGAGGACGTACGGCAGGGCCTGGATGAGCTGCACCGGCACCACGCCCACGCCGGGCAGCGGCGTGCCCTGCAGGCGCGCCTGCAGCGCATCGGCCAACGCGAAGAGCAGGCAGGCGCCCAGCGTGGGCACCGGCCGCCACCGGCCGAAGATCAGCGCGGCCAGGGCGAGGTAGCCCTTGCCCGCCGACATGTCGCGGATGAAGGCCGCGTTGTGGGCGATCGACAGGTAGGCACCGGACAGGCCGCAGAGCACGCCGCTCATCACGAGCGCACGATAACGCATGCCCGCCACCGAGATGCCGGCCGTGTCCACGGCGCCCGGGCTCTCCCCCACGGCGCGCAGCCGCAAGCCGAAGCGCGTCCGGTACACGAGCCAGGCCACCGCGGGCACGGCGGCCGCCGCGAGGTAGACGAGCACGTTGTGACCGCTCACCAGCTCGCGGTAGATCGGCCCGAGGCCCGGCACGCCCGCGAGCGCGGCGGCGCCGGGAAGCTCGACAGGCCCGAAGCGCCCGCCGTCGGCGAGGAGCGGAGTCTGCCCTCCCTGCTGGAACCAGGCGTTACCGAGCACCGCGGTGAGCCCGGACAGCATGATGTTGAGCGCCATGCCGGAGACGACCTGGTTGCCGTGATGCGTGACGCAGGCGAAGCCGTGCACGAGGCCCACCAGCACCGAGGCGCCGATCCCGGCGCCGAGCCCGATCCACGCGGACCCGGTGACCGCCGCAGTCGCCGCCGCCGCGAACGCCGCGGCCAGCATCTTGCCCTCGAGCCCGATGTCCACGACGCCCGCGCGCTCGGCGAAGAGCCCGCCGAGCGCCGCCAGCACGAGGGGGGCGGCCCCCCGGACCGTGGCGGCGGCGAGCAGCGCGGCGAGCAGAACGGTCTCGCTCACGTCGCCGGGCCGGGGGCCGGCGCTGCCCGGCGCAGCAGCGCGTCGAGCGGCCCCCGGAGCGCGTGCTCGAGGGCACCGCAGACGAGGATGATCAGGCCCTGGATGACTACCACCATGTCGCGCGTGAGCCGCGGCATGTCGAGCGACAGCTCGGAGCCGCCCTGGTAGAGGGCCCCGAACAAAACCGCTGCCAGGACGATCCCCACCGGGTGGTTGCGGCCCATCAGGGCCACCGCGATCCCGACGTAGCCGGCGCCGCCGGGGAAGTTGAGCAGCAGGCGATGCTGGACGCCCAGCACCTCGTTGAGGCTCAGCAGCCCGGCCAGTCCGCCCGAGATCGCCATCGCCACGATGACCGTCCGCGCCGGCTGGATGCCGGCGTAGACGGCCGCCGCCTCGCTGTGGCCGAGCGCCCGCAGCGCGTAACCCCAGCGCGTGTGCCAGACGTAGAGCCAGACCACGAGGCCCGCCCCCAGCGCGAAGAGGAACGCGAGGTTGAGCGGCGAGCGTCCGAGGTCCCAGCCGAGCGCCCGCGTCAGGTCGTAGAGCTGGGGGAGCCAGGTGCTCGGCTCGAACTCGCGCGTCTCGGGCGACTGCTGGCCGGGCTTGATCAGCACGTTGACCAGCAGGTGGGTCATCACCGCCGCGGCGATGAAGTTGAACATGATCGTCGTGATGACGATGTGACTGCCCCGCCGGGCCTGCAGCCACCCGGGCACGAACGCCCAGGCGGCGCCCGCCGCCGCCGCCACGACGATGGCGGCCGGCACGACCACGACCGCCGGCCAGCCGCCGGCGCCGAGACAGAGCAACGCCACCCCGAGCCCGGCGATGTACGCCTGCCCCTCGGCGCCGATGTTGAAGAGGCCGCCGTGGAAGGCCACGGCCACCGCCAGCCCCGTGAAGACGAAGCTCGTGGCGTAGTAGAGCGTGTAGCCGAGCGCCTCGGCGTCGCCGAGGGCACCGGTCACGAGCAGGCGCAGGGCGCGGGCCGGATTCTCACCGACCAGGAGGACCACCAACCCGGACAGCGCCAGGGCGAGGGCGAGGTTGACCGCCGGCAGCAGCGCGACGCCCGCGACACGCTGCCCGGTCATCGCCGTCCTCCTTGGCGGGGCCGCCGCGCCGCCCCGCGCGCCCGGATTCTAGGGCGTCGCAAACGCCGAAAGCAACGTACACTCCCCGAGAGAACGATCCCACGGAGGGCGCCATGGCCATGAGCGAGCCGAAGCAGCTGTTCAGCACCAACCTGGCGAAGGACGCGGTCTACCGGCCGGGGTTACGCAGCTTCATGGAGTATCGCGACCTCGGCATCGAGCAGGCGACGCACGGGCGGTTCCGGGCGCACGTGATCCGGATCAAGCAGGACGGGGCGGGCGCGCACGACCTGCACACGACCGGCCTGCACCAGCACCTGTGCGACTTCCAGATGTTCTACGTGCTGAAGGGCTGGATCAGGTTCGTCTACGAGGGCCACGGGGAGCACACCTTCGGGGCGGGCGACTGCATCCTGCAGCCGCCCGGCATCGTGCACAACGAGCTCGAGTGCTCGGACGACCTCGAGGTGCTCGAGATCTATTCCCCGGCGGTGCACGAGACCGTCGTGGTCGACGCCCTGCCGGCGGCCGCCGCCGCGCGTTAGGCCGGCTCGGCGGAGGACGTCCAGGGAATCGCGCGCTTGGCCAGCTCGCGCTCGTCGAGCTCGAGACCGAGCCCGGGCACCTCGGACAGCACGAACTTCCCCCGCACCGGTCGCACGGGGGTCCTGAGCACGACGTCCTGCACGTCGAGCGGCCCGTTGTACTCCGCCCCGTGGTGGGAGTGGGTGAGCGAGGCCACGAAGTGCAGGTTGGCGGTGTGGCCGACCGCGGGCTGCGTCTGGTGCGGCACGAGGTCGACGCCGTAGGCGCGGGCGAGCGCGGCCATGTCGCCGAGGCCGGTGAAGCCGCCGGTCTTCACGATGTCGGGCTGGACGATGTCCACGCCGGCCTCGATGAGCCGCTTGATTCCCTGCAGCGTGTACTCCTGCTCGCCCGCGGACACCGCGATGTCGAGGGCGGCGGCGACCTTGGCGAGGCTCTCGACGTGATAGTGCTGCACCGGCTCCTCGAACCAGACGTACCCCAGCTCCTCCAGGGCGCGGCCCACCCGGATGGCGCCCTGGACGGAATACCCGTTGTTGGAGTCGAAGGCGAGCGGGAAGCCGTCGCCGACCAGCCTGCGGACGGCCCGCGCCTTGGCGATGTCGCCGGCGAGGTCCACGTCGCGCGCGGTCTTGTCGGCGTCGAACCGGATCTTCACCTGGGCGGGGCCGAGCCTCAGCCACTCCTCGACCACGCGGCAGACCTCGTCCACGCTCCGCTGGCCGTTGCCTCCGATGGAGGCGTAGAAGGGCAGCTCGCGCCGCCACGCGCCGCCGAGCAGCTTCCACACCGGCTGGCCGAGCGCCTTGCCCTTGAGGTCCCACAGCGCGATGTCGAGGGCGGCCAGCGCGGCGGCGTACGCGCCCTCCGGCCCCACCTTGATGTGCTGGTGGAACAGCCGGTCCTGGATCACCCGTGCCTCCAGCGGATCCGCGCCCAGCAGCATCAGCGTGAAGGCGCTGGCGATGATCTCGAGCGAGGCGTTGCCGTGGACCATCGGGCTCGCCTCGCCGAGGCCGTACACACCGGTGTCGGTCCAGATCCGCACCCAGGCGCTGCGGCCTCGCCCGCCGCCCCAGTCCACGTGAAACGGCTCGACCCGCGTGATCCTCACCGCTCCCTCCCTTGCGGCTCCGACACGCCGCCCATCATCAAGCCGATCGAGCGCTCGGTGGCCGCGGCCCGCGGCACGTCGCCGACGATCCGGCCGTCGTGCATCACGAGGATCCGGTCGGCCAGCGCCAGGATCTCGTCCAGCTCGACCGACACGAGGAGGACTGCCTTGCCGGCGTCACGCAGGGCGACCAGCCGGCGGTGGATGAACTCGATGGCGCCGATGTCCACGCCTCGGGTCGGCTGCCCGACCAGCAGCAGGTCGGGATCGCGGGCCAGCTCGCGGGCCAGCACGATCTTCTGCTGGTTGCCGCCCGAGAACGCCGAGGTGGGCAGCCCGCCGTCGCCGGGCCGGATGTCGTACTCGGCCGCCTGACGCCGGAAGCTCGCCGCCACCGCGGCGGCGCGCAGCCGGATCGCGCCGTTGTACGCCGGGTCGTCGTGGTAGCCGAGGATGGCGCTCTCGCGGGCCGCGAACGGTGCGATGAGACCCATGCGCTGCCGGTCCTCCGGCACGTGGGCGATCCCCAGCCGCCGCAGATGTCTCGGCGAGCAGGCCGGCGCGGTCCCAAGGTCGCGGGCCTTCCACCGGATCCGTCCCGACGTCATCGGCCGGATGCCGGCGAGCGCCTCCAGCAACTCCGACTGGCCGTTGCCGGCGACCCCGGCCACGCCCACGATCTCGCCCCGTCGCAGCGTCAAGCTGACGCCCTTGACGCGCTCGATCCCGAGGCCGTCCTCCACCACGAGGTCGATCACCTCGAGCACCGGCTCGCCGGGCCGCCCGGGCGCCTTGTCCACCCGCAGGCTGACCGTACGACCGACCATCAGCTCCGCCAGTTGCTCGGGCGTGGTGTCGGCCGTGGGCCGGGTTGCCACGACCCGCCCCTGGCGCATCACGGTGACGAGATCGGTGACCTCGCGGATCTCGCGCAGCTTGTGCGTGATGAGGACGACGCTCTTACCCTGGTCTCGCAGCGCCTTCAAGATCTGGAACAGGTGATCGGCTTCCGCCGGCATGAGGACCGCCGTGGGCTCGTCGAGGATCAGCAGGTCGGCGCTGCGGTAGAGCGCCTTGAGGATCTCCACGCGCTGGCGCTGTCCCACCCCGAGATCGGCGACGCGCGCGTCGGGATCGACATCGAGATGGTACTCGCGGCCTAGCCGCGCCAGCTCGGCGCGCGCCCGCGCAAGCCCGGCTCCGAGACGGCACCCCCCCTCGACGCCGAGGACGACGTTTTCCAGGACTGTGAACGGCTCCACCAGCATGAAGTGCTGGTGCACCATGCCGATGCCCGCCGCCAACGCAGCGTGCGGACTGTGAAAGACCGCCGGCCGCCCCCGCACGAGAATCTCTCCGCGATCGGGTCGGTAGTACCCGTACAGCACGCCCATCAGCGTCGATTTGCCGGCGCCGTTTTCCCCGACGATCCCGTGGATCGTCCCCGCGTTCACGGCCAACGAGACGTCTCGGTTGGCGTGAACCGACCCGAACCACTTGTCGATCCCCCGCAACTCGATTACCGCCGCCATACCGTCGATCTCAACGCGGATTATTCTCGAATGCCATGGTGCGCCTCGCGCGGGCCCTGGTGGGGTGAGCGCGGGGGCCCCGGCCGCGCCATCATGGCGAGCCGTTGTCGCGTGCGCGAGCGCAGGACGGGGCGAGCGCGCGATCGGCGGCTGGACTCACCGTGGCCCAGCCCCCATAGGGGGATGGGGGGGTCGCGCTCGCCCCGTCCGGAGCGAGCATGCCGCGACAGGCGAGCCATGTGGGCGCGGCCGGGGCCCTCGCGCTCACCCCACCAGGGCCGGCTCGGCGGCGTACCGTCGTTCATGGTAATCCGCTCCGAGCCTACTTCGCCATGTAGTCGGAGACCTTGATCTTGCCGGCCACGATGTCGGCGCGCGCCTGCTCCAGCCGCCGCTCCATCTCCGGCGTGATCAGGCGGCGGTTGTGCTGGTCGACCGCGTAGCCCACGCCGCCCTCCGCCACCCCGAGATTGCGCAGGCCGGGCTTCCACGTGCCCTCCCGGGCGCTCTTGAAGGCCTCGTACACGGCGAGGTCGACGCGCTTGATCATCGAGGTCAGGATCGAGCCGGGATGGATGTGGTTCTGGTTCGAGTCCACGCCGATCGCGAGCCGCCCCCTGTCCTTGGCCGTCTGCAGCACGCCGAGCCCCGTGGCGCCGGCGGCGGCGTAGACGACGTCGGCGCCGCGGTCGAACTGGCTGCGGGCCAGCTCGCCGCCCCGGGTCGGATCGTTCCAGGCCGCTGGCGTGGTGCCCGTCATGTTCTGGAAGACGTCGATCTTCGCGTTGACGTACCTCGCCCCCTCCTCGTAGCCGAGGGCGAACTTGCGGATGAGCGGGATGTCCATCCCACCGACGAATCCGATCTTGCCCGTCTTGCTGGCCATCGCCGCCGCCATCCCCACCAGGAACGACCCCTCGTGCTCCTTGAAGACGACCGACTGGACATTGGGCAGGTCGACGACGGCGTCGACGATCGCGAACTTCGTCGCGGGAAACTCCCGGGCCACCTTCTCCAGGCCGCTGGCCTGCGAGAAGCCGATCCCCACCACGATCTGGGCGCCGCGCCGGGCCATGGTGCGCAGCGCCTGCTCGCGCTGGGCCTCGTTGGTCACCTCGAACTCCCGGTAGGCGATCCCCGTGTCCTTCTTGAACCGCTCGGCGCCGTTGTAGGCGGCCTCGTTGAACGACTTGTCGAATTTCCCGCCCATGTCGAACACGACTGCCGGTACGAACTCCTGGCCGGCGGCGGAGCCAAAGACACCCGCCACGGCGAGCGCGAACGCAGCGCTGACGAGCCTCCGCGGGATTTTCGTCATCCTCGTGCCGCCTACTTTCCTCTGCGCGGCGCGCTTTGCAGCAGCTCCGCCAGCTCCCGCTTCCAGAATCTCGCCTGGGCGGTCGTGCCGTGCCCCGCCGTCTGGTCACTGGCGGGGATCAGCAGCACGCGGCCATTTTTCACGCGCTTGATCTCCTGGTCCAGCAGCCCGAGCTCCGGGGGATTGCGCTCGTCGTCTGCCGAGTTGATCGCCAGCAGTGCCGCGCTGATGCGCTCCAGGCCCGCCGAGGCGTTGTAGTCGCGCGAGGCCTCCCACTGGTACAGGTGGTCGTTGGCATCGCCGCGCACCGGCGCGCTCAGGCGCTGGTCGAGCAGCTGGTCGGCCTTCTCGCGCGTCGGGGCCGTCTTGTGGAGTCGTTGATTGCCGCCGTTGGTGGCAATGCCGAAGAACACCGAGGCGAAGTGCAGGCTGCGGGGCTGCTTGGTGTAGTTGCCGTTCATCCACTCCGGGTCGTTGCGGATGGAATCGATGATCAGACGGCGCGTCATCCAGTTGCGGCCGGACATCTCGGTCGGCAACGACGCCATCGGCACCGCGATGTCCATGAAGTCCGGGTGCTTCTGCGCCCAGATCCAGGCGTGCATGCCGCCCATCGAGTTGCCGAGCACGAGCCGCAGGTGGCGCACCCCCAGGTGCGCCGTGACCAGCCGGTGGTGCGCATCGACCATGTCGTCGTAGTTGTACTTCGGAAAGCCCGTGCGGAGACCGTCCGACGGCTTGGACGACTTGCCGGTGCCGATGGCGTCCGGCAGGATGACGTAGTAGCGGCTGGCGTCCAGCGGCTGCCCGGGGCCGAACAGCTCGCCGGCGAACGCGGGCGTGAGCATGCCGGCGCCCGATCCCGTCGTGCCGTGCAGGATGAGCACCGGCTCGCCGGTGGGCGCGCCCACGGTCGTGTAGTGCAGTCGCAGCTCGGGCAGGACTTCGCCGGTGTGGAAGCGGAAGTCGCGGACGACCCAGCTGCCTTTCTTCGGCGCGGGATAGTCGGCCGCCAGGCCCGGAAGGGCCGTCAGGAGGAGTGCCGCACTCCACGTGGTCCAGGTCAGAAGCTTGCTGAGCCTCATGTCGGTCTCCTTCGTCGCTCGACCCCAGTCGCGGGCCCTGGGATTCGGCCGTGGGCAGCATAGTGCCCTGAGGAAATGACCGCAACATTGCGAGCGGTGGTGCGATTCGGCTACGCTCAGGGCTCCGTGAGCGCCACTGCGCGGATCTACATGGCAGGCCCCCTGGGATTCTCGCAGGCCGGGCGCCATTTCTACGCCTCCGTCCTCGTCCCCTTCGTGCGCGGCCTCGGCTTCGAGGTCCTCGACCCGTGGACGCTGACGCCGGCCCGCAAGCTCCGCGCGGTCGCGCGCCTGCCGCACGGGCGCCGCCGGCGGGAGGCGTGGCGGCGGCTCAACCGGGAGATCGGCGCGGCGAACCGCGAGGCGATCGACGCCGCCCATGGCCTCGTCGCCGTGCTCGACGGCGCCGACGTGGACAGCGGCACCGCAGCGGAGATCGGCTATGCGTTCGCCCGGGGCAAGCTCATCGTCGGCTACCGGGGAGACTTCCGCCTCAGCGCCGACAACGAGGGCGGCACCGTCAACCTGCAGGTCGAGTACTTCATCCGCGAGAGCGGCGGCACCATCGTCGAGCGTTACGAGGATCTGAGGCGGAGCCTGCGGCCCTTGCGCGGGCCCCGACGGGGAGGACCCGCATGATCGCCGCGATCAGCTCGCGTCCGCGGAGCCGATGGCTAGTCACTCTTCTCCTGCTCGCGACGGTGGCGGGGGCGGCACCGGCCCTTGCTCAGGATCCACCGGCCCACGACCTGCTCAATGCCGTCCTGTGGATGCAGCGCTCGGTGGAGTACAAGGCCGCGGCCCTCACCGCGTTCGCCCTGGCCCGACTTCGCCTCGACCAGGCGCTGGCCGACCCGGGCTGGACGGCGGCGCCGAAGGAGCAGACGGGCACCTACCAGTCGCTGCCGCCGGCCATCATCCTGGACATCGACGAGACGATCCTCGACAACTCGGGCTACCAGGCGTGGATGGTCCTGAAGGACACGACCTTCGATCCCAAGACGTGGACCGCCTACGTCAACACGGTGACGTCGGCGGCCATCGCGGGGGCCCTCGAGTTCGCGAGGTACGCCGACGGCAAGGGCGTGAAAGTCTTCTATGTCTCCAACCGGACCGCCGAGGAGGAGCCGGCGACGCGCAAGAATCTCGAGAAGCTCGGCTTTCCCCTCGACGACAAGCTCGACACCGTGCTGTCCGCCCGCGAGCGGCCGGACTGGGGCTCGGCCAAGGGCACCCGCCGTGCTCACATCACCCGGAGCCACCGGGTGCTGCTCAACGTCGGCGACAACTTCGGTGATTTCGTGGACGAGTACCGGGGCAGCGAGGCCGAGCGAGTGAAAGTATTCGAGCAGCACCGCGACCGCTGGGGCCGCGAGTGGATCATGCTCGGGAACGCCGCCTACGGCTCCTTCGAGTCCGCGCCCTTCCGCCACGACTTCAAGCTCTCCAACGCCGACAAGCGCAAGGCCAAGCGTGCCGTGCTCGACGCCTGGGCGGGGCCCTGAGCCCGCATCCGGCCGTGAGGACGGGCCGCGAGTATCGCGAGGCCCTGCGCGACGGGCGTCGCGTGTGGGTGCTGGGCGAGGGCCCGGTCGAGGACGTCACCGTGCACCCCGCCACCCGGGCGATGGTGGACGAGTACGCCACCTGGTACGACCGCCACTTCGCCGCCGACTGGCAGGACACCGTCCTGACGCCGCCCGACGGCGAGGGCCGCCGCGTGCCGTGGGCCTTCGTGCTGCCCCGGAGCCCGGAGGATCTGCGCGCGATGGGTCGGTGCTACTCCGCGACGATCTTTCCGAGCGCGGGCAACGTCACGCATACCCCGGCCTACGGCCACCTGATCGCCCTCGGCGTGCTCGACGCCGTCCAGCAGCGCAACGTCTCGCCCGAGCAGACCGCCCACGCCGCCGACTACCGCGCGCTCGTCGCGCGCACCGGGCGCTTCCTGACGTTCTCGGCCGGGGCCGCCACCCTCGGCTATCGGCTGCGTGCCGACCCGCGCGAGCGCGCCGCCCTGCGGATCGTCCGGGAGATCGATGCCGGCGTGATCCTGCGCGGCAAGATCGGCATGCACACGAGCCCCGCCTACGCGGAGGACGTCTACGTCGGGGGCCACTGCGGCGTGGACCTGCGCGGCCATCGCGCGACGTTCGTCGTCCCCGTCAACGCGCCCGGCGTCACCGTGCTGTGCCGCAAGCCCTCCGCGCGCCACTCCAGCCCCTTCGTCGCCCCGCTCAGCGGCCGCTTCGACGAGCTGGACGGCCAGATGTGGCTGGACGACGTGTTCATCCCCTGGGAGCGGGTGTTCCTGGTCGAGCCCTCGCCGGAGCCGGTCGCCTCGTGGCTGTTCTGGCACCAGCTCTACTGCTGGCTGGCGAAGGCGGAGTTCACGCTCGGGCTGGCGCTCGCCTGCACGGATGCGATGGGGCTGACGGAGCACGGGGCGACGCTCGACTACCTCGTCGACCTCGTCGCCGACGTGCAGACGGTCCGGACCTGCCAGACCGCGGCCGAGCTCGATCCCGAGCGCTCGGTGGAGGGATACTGCATTCCGGGACGGATTCACGTCGCGGCCGGCAGCCTCGCCATGCAGAAGGCCCGCCAGCGCATGGCCGAGATCCTCAGAATCCTCCCGGGCTCGTCGCTGGTGGTCGCCCCGTCCGACAAGGACCTGGCGTCGCCGGAGCTAGCGGCCGGGCTGGAGGAGTCGTTCGGCGGCGGGCGGTACACGGCGCTGCAGCGCTCGGCGCTGCTCCAGCTGGCCGCGGACCACGTCATTTCCGCGCTGGACGGGCGCGAGTCTGCGTTCGAGCTGCACGCCAACGGCGGCATTCCAGCCTGGCGCGACCGGCTCCGCCGTTACTTCAGCCGCTACAACGAGCTGGCCAACGGTGTCCTCGGCGCGCTGAGCCTCGACATGCCCGCGATCGACCTGACCCGCATCCGCGAGCTGCCCCTGGCGCCCCGGCGGCCGGTCAGTCCGTGAGCGAGCGGTAGATCTCCACCTCCACGGCGCCCTCGGTCAGGCCCTCCTTCTCGCGGCGCTCGCGGTAGGCGGCCAGGTACGGCGCCTTGCGGTGGGCGTCGAAGGCGGCGTCGTCCTTGTACTGCTCGTAGAAGAGGAACTGCTCGGGGTCCTTGGCGGACCGGTGCGGCCGGTACACGAGACAGTCCGGCTCCGCCTTTCGCACCACCGCCGCCTGCTCTCGGAGCAGCGCCGCCAGCACATCGCCCTTGCCCTTCGCCGCCCGGATCTTCGCCACCACCGTCAGCACGTCAGCCATCGCTCTCGCTCTCCTTGTCGTTTCCGTCGCGGGTCGAAGCTCAGCGCCGACCTCTCTGAGGTCCGGCGGAACCCTCGGGCCGTCTGCGGAAGGATACACCCGACGAGTGTGCCCGGGCCTACCCCGTCGCAATGGCCCGCCCATGCATTACAATGCATTCCGGGTGCACTGCGTGTGGGAGGCGGGAACGATGCCCAGGCAGATCACAGTGCGATTGCCCGACGACCTCGGCCGAGCGCTCGCGACGGCAGCGCGACGGGGACGGCGGAAAAGCTCGGAGATCGTGCGGCTGGCTCTCGAGGAGTATCTCGGCACTATCGATCGCCGGGGGGGGCGGGCGGCCGACCGGGTGCGGCCGCTCATCGGCGCGCTGGACTCGGGAATTCCCGACCTTGCGGAACGACACCGCGACTACCTGCGGGAGCGCCTGAAACGTGGGCGGTGAGCTGCTCCTCGACACCGGCGGTCTCGTGTCGCTGCTCGACCGTCGACAGCGGCGCCATGCGGAGTTCGTCAGATTCTTCGAGGCGTGGCAGGGGTTGGTGGTCAGTACCGAGGCCGTCCTGACCGAGGCTACCCACCTCCTCGGAGAGATACCCGGCGGGCGGAGAGCGTGTCTGGATTTTTTTCTGGCCGAGGCCGCAGTCCTGGCGCCGGTCACGCGTGCGGCGCTGCGGCGCGCGCGTGAACTGCTCGAACAGTACGCCGACCTCCCGATGGACTACGCCGACGCGACGCTCGTAGTCCTCGCCGAGGAGCTCGAGACCGATCTCGTGCTCACCACGGACCGACGCGACTTCACCGTCTACCGCCTGCAGCGGCGCCGGCCGTTCCGAATCGTCCCTGGCTGAAGATCGAGGCAGCGGAGGCCGCGACTCGACGCCATGAGCATCGTGCCGCCGTTTCGCGCCGAGCAGGTCGGCAGCCTGCTGCGCCCGGTCGAGCTGCGCGAAGCGCGCGCCCGGGCCCGGGCCGGCACCATCACGGCCGCGCAGCTCCGCGAGGTGGAGGACCGTTGCATCCGGGCCGCGGTCGCGAAGCAGGAATCAATCGGCCTGCGCGTCGTAACCGACGGCGAGTACCGGCGCGACTTCTGGCACCTCGACTTCCTGCGCCGGCTGGAGGGCGTGGCCCTGGCGCCGATCGCGGGCGTGAAGTTCCAGGCCGAGGACGTGCCGCCGATGCCGACGGTCACCGGCCCGGTGCGCTGCGCCGGGCCCATCATGGTCGACGACTTCGCGTATCTGCGGTCGGTGGTGACGGCCGTGCCCAAGCTCACCATCCCGGCGCCGGCAATGCTCCACCTGCGCGGCGGGCGGGCGTCGATCTCCCGTGAGCACTATCCCGATCTCGCCGAGTTCTGGGCGGACGCCGCGGCGGCGTACCGCGCGGCCATCGGCCACATCGTCGCGGCCGGCTGCACCTACCTGCAGCTCGACGACGTGAGCTTCGCTTACTTGTGCGATCCCAGAGTGCGCGAGGCGCTGCGCGTCGCTGGCGACGACCCGGCCACGCTTCCGCGCGCCTACGCGTCCGCGATCAACGGGGCGCTGCGCGGCCGGCCGGCCGGCATGGCGGTGACCATGCACACCTGCCGGGGGAACTTCCGGAGCACGTGGCTGGCCTCCGGCGGCTACGATGACGCGGTGGTCGAGGCCATGTTCTCGACGGACGTGGACGGCTACTTCATGGAGTGGGACAGCGAGCGCGCCGGCGGCTTCGAGCCGCTGCGCCATCTCCCCGCCGGCAAACGGGTGGTGCTGGGCCTCGTCACCACCAAGTCCGGCGCGCTCGAAGCCAAGGACACGCTCAAGCGCCGCATCGACGAAGCCGCGAAGCACGTGCCGCTGGACCGTCTGAGCCTGTCACCCCAATGCGGCTTCGCCAGCACCCACCACGGCAACACCCTCACCGAAGCCGAGCAATGGCGCAAGCTCCAACTCGTCGTCACCGTGGCGCGCGAGGTCTGGGGCGACTGACCCGCAACGGGCGCAGGGCTGGCGGATGCCGCGGCGGGACTCGGGGGGCTCCCGCCGCGCCGCTTGATGGCGAGCCGTGTCGCCGCGCGCGCTCTGGGTGGGGGCGAGCGCGCCGCCAGCGATCGATTGCCCTGACCCCAGCCCCCTCTGGGGGATGGGGGGTCGCGCGAGTCCCCGCCCGGAGCGTGCAGCGGCGTACCGGCGAGCCATCCGCGGCGCGGCGGGGGCCCCCGAGTCCCGCCGCGGCGTCCGCCGGCCCGGGGCCCGTCGCGAGTCGCTCAGTACCGGTAGTGCTCGGGCTTGTACGGCCCGTCCTTCGCGACGCCGACGTAGCGCGCCTGCTCGTCGGTCAGCTCGGTGAGGCGGGCGCCGAGCTTCGACAGCTGCAGGCGCGCGACCTTCTCGTCGAGCCGCTTGGGCAGGGTGTACACGCCAATCGGGTACTGGCCGGTATTCGTGTACAGCTCGATCTGGGCCAGCACCTGGTTGGCGAACGACGAGCTCATCACGTAGCTCGGGTGGCCGGTCGCGCAGCCCAGGTTCACCAGCCGGCCCTCGGCCAGCAGGATGATCCGCTTGCCGTCGGGGAAGATGACGTGGTCGACCTGCGGCTTGATGTTCTCCCACTTGTGCTGTCGCAGCGCGGCCACGTCGATCTCGTTGTCGAAGTGGCCGATGTTGCACACGATCGCGTTGTTCTTCATGCGCTTCATGTGCTCGTGGGTGATGACCCGCAGATTGCCGGTGGCGGTGACGAAGATGTCGGCCTGCCCGGCGGCCTCGTCCAGCGTGACCACCCGGTAGCCCTCCATCGCGGCCTGGAGCGCGCAGATCGGGTCGATCTCGGTCACCCACACCTGGGCCTGCAGCCCGCGCAGCGCCTGGGCGCAGCCCTTGCCGACCTCGCCGTAGCCGGCCACGACGGCGACCTTGCCGGCGATCATCACGTCGGTGGCGCGCTTGATGCCGTCGACCAGCGACTCGCGGCAGCCGTAGACGTTGTCGAACTTCGACTTCGTCACCGAGTCGTTGACGTTGATCGCCGGGAACAGCAGGCGCTTGTCCTTGGCCATCTGGTACAGCCGGTGGACGCCGGTCGTGGTCTCCTCGCTGACGCCCCGGATCTCCTTACCGATCTTCGAATACCAGCCGGGCCGGGCGGCCAGCCGCTTCCTGATCGACCCGAAGAGCACGGTCTCCTCTTCGGTGGCCGGACTGGCGAGCACCGAGGGGTCCTTCTCGGCCCGCCGGCCGAGGTGGACGAGCAGCGTGGCGTCGCCGCCGTCATCGAGGATCATGCTCGGACCGCGGTCGCCGAACTCGAAGATCCGGTGGGTGAACTCCCAGTACTCTTCCAGCGACTCGCCCTTGCGCGCGAACACCGGGGTGCCGGCGGCGGCGATGGCGGCCGCGGCGTGGTCCTGGGTCGAGAAGATGTTGCAGGAGGCCCAGCGGACCTCGGCCCCGAGCGCCTGCAGCGTCTCGATGAGCACGGCCGTCTGGATGGTCATGTGCAGCGAGCCGGCGATGCGGGCCGCCTCCAGCGGCCGGGCGGAGGCGTACTCCTCGCGGATGGCCATCAGCGCCGGCATCTCGCCCTCGGCGATGGCGATCTCCTTGCGGCCCCACTCGGCGAGCAGGAGGTCGGCGACGTGGAAGTCCTGGGAACCCTGGTTCTGCGATCTGGCGTTCATCACGCCCTCCCCTCTGTACGAGAAGAAAGTTCGTGAGCGCCGTTCCAGTAGCGTGGTCTCCGAGCCTGGCGGGCGCCGGGCGGCGGCCGTTGCAACGCTCCTCGAAGACCCTCTGATTCTACCTCAGACCATCGCGTTCGGCGCCACCAGGATCTTGCCGCCGCGCTCGCCCCGCTGGGCGTGGGCCAGGGCCGTCTTGATGTCGTCGATGGGGTAGACCTGCTCGACCGGCGCGGACAGCTTGCCGTCCAGGAGTTGCCGGCCGAGGTCGGCGTAGAGCGCCCGGATGCGCCCGAGCGACCGGGTGGCCAGCGCGCGGCCGAGGGTGAAGCCGACCAGCGTCTGGCCACCCGAGGTCAGCGCCGCCCGCGACATCACCGGGTCCTCGCCGCTCATCGACCCGTAGTTGCACACGACCCCGCCCTCGGTCACACACGAGGCCAACCGCGCCGTCGCCCGGCCCGACACCGCGTCCAGCCCGAGGCGGATTGGGGCGCTGCCCGTCTGCGCCTTCACCGCCCCGGCGAGGTCCGGGCCGTCGACGACGCAGCCGTCGGCGCCGAGCGCCTTCAGCTCGGCGAGCAGCGAGTCGCGCCTCACGACGTTCATCGTCCTCAGCCCTCGCGCCCGGGCCAGGCTGATCAGCAGGCGGCCGACGGCCGAGTTGGCGACGTTCTGGATCAGCCAGGCGCCCGGTTTCAGGGCGACGACGTCGGTGAGCAGCAGCAGCGCCGTCGGCGGGTTGATGCGCAGCATGGCGGCCTGCCGGAGGTCCGTGCGGGGCGGCACCACGACGACGTCGTCGGCCGCCACCCGCCGCTTCTGGGCCCAGTTCTCCCGCTGCAAGTTGATGACGAGATCGCCGGGCCTGACGTGGGACACGCCGGTGCCGACCGCCGTGACGCGACCGACGCACTCGGCCCCGGGCGTCGCTGGCAGCGTCGGCCGCAGCCGATACGTCCCCCGGCAGAACGAAATGTCGGCCGGGTTGATGGGAAACGCCAGGACGTCGAACACCACCTCGCCGGCGCCCGGCGCGCCGACGTCCGGCACCTCCGCGCACCGCGCGACCTCCTCCGGCGGCCCGTAGCGGTCGATCAGGACCTGTTTCATCGCGTGTACTGACTCTACCGCTTCCAGTCGAGCCAGGCGCAGACGGCGGCTCTAGACCTTCAGCACTTCGGCGCCGGGGCCGGCCTCCAGCTCGCAGGCGTTGACCGTCATCGCCAGCAGGCTGTAGTAGCCGATCGCGCCGGTGAGCTGCAGGAACCCGTCGTCGCCGAACCGCGCGCGCAGCGCCTTCACGCGGGCCTCGTCCACACGGTGCGTGCGGAGCAGCTGCTGCGTGAACTCCACGATCTGGGCGTCCTCGGGCGCCAGCCCGCGCGCGTTCTTGTCGCGGATCGCCGTGATGGTGGACTCCGGCACCCCCTGCTTGCGCGCCGACCCGGTCTGGGCGCCCCAGACGTACAGCGCGTCGAGCTCGCGCGCGACCACCATCGCGGCGAGCACGCGCACCCGCATGTCGAGCGAGCCCTCGAAGCGGACGTAGGCGCCCAGGTGGGCGACGCGACCGGCCAGCTCCGGGCAGTGCAGGAACATCGTGAACGGCCCCTGGATCCCGCCGCGGCTCTTGACGATGCCGTCGACGATCGGGTGATCCTTGGCGGGCACCTGGTCCTTGCTCGTGATGGGCGTCAGCCGTGCCATGGGCACCTCCGCAACGTCAGACTTTCTCGAAGTCGATGCGCTCGTAGACGGGCAGGTCTTGCAGATAGCGTCGCAAGCAGTCGAGCCCCATCTCGACTGCGCCCAGGCGCACCCACTCGCGGCCGCCGACGATGCGACTGCGCCGGGAGGCGACGTCCGCCTCGGTCGCGATCGCCAGGCAGATGGCGCCGCCGAACTCGATCCGGTCTGGTCCGTCGTCGAGGTCGATCAGCACCGCCAGGGCGTGGGTGGCCCCCGTCTGCTGGCGCGCGGCGCTCGCCACCGCCTCCGCGGTCTCGCGCGTCAGCTCGCCGGCCGGCGGCGGGCCCGGCACGCCGACCGCCGCGAACACCTCGCCGAGGTCGCGCGCCACGAGGCCGCGGCGGAAGACCTCCTCCGCGCCCGGCAGGGGGGCAAGGCGGGCGGCGATCTGTCCGCCCGTGAAGGACTCGACGATCGCGAGTGAGCCCTGGCGGCTCGCGAGCGCGGCCAGCACGACGCCCTCCAGGGTCTGGTCGTCCTCGGCCAGGACGAAGTTGCCGATCCTCTTGCGGACCTCCGCCTCGACCGGCTCCAGCTTGCGGCGGATGTCGTCCCGATCGGTGCCCCGCACCGTGAGCTTGGTCTCGAGCTGCGGGTAGTGCGCCCGGAACCCGAGCTTGACGCTGCCGTCGGGCACCAGCGCCTCGACGCCCGCGAGCAGGCTGTCGACGTGCGACTCCCCGAGCCCGTAGGAATGGAACCGCTTGAGGTGGATCACCGTCTGCAGGCCGCTGCGCGCGAGCAGCCGCGGGATCACCTGCTCCTCGAGCATGCGGCGCAGCTCGCGGGGGACACCGGGAGTGAAGAAGAAACGCGCCCCGCCGATGTCGAGGGCGAAGCCGCAGGCGGTGCCGACCGGGTTGTCGATCAGCTCGGCGGTGGAGGGCAGCATGGCCTGCTTGCGGTTGTTGGGCGGCATCACGCGGCTGCGCCGGCGAAAGAAGTCCTCCATCCGGGTCAGCCACTCCTCGCAGAGGACCAGCTCGACCCCGGCGGCCTTGGCCGCGATCTCCTGCGAGAGATCGTCGATCGTGGGGCCCAGCCCGCCATTGACGATGACCGCGTCGGCGCGCTCGCTGGCCTGGACGAACGCCCGCAGCAGGCTCTCGCGGTCGTCGCCGACCGTCGTCCCCCAGTGCACCGAGAGCCCCGCGTCCTCCAGCTTCTGGCTCATGTAGCTGAAGTTGGTGTTGACGATCTTGCCGGTCAGGACCTCGTCGCCCGTACAGATGATCTCGATGCGCATGGTCATGGCGCCAGGATTCTACACGCCCCCACCCCCGGGCGGGGGCGGCGATCTCACCAGATGGTCTCGACCAGCCGGCTCGCCCGCAGTCGCTCGTCGCGGCTGACCAGAGCCATGCCTTCCGAGCGGGCGGTCGCGGCAATGATCCGGTCCGCGGGGTCGGACGGGAAGTCGCCGGGGAAGTGTGTCGCCAGGGTCGCGACCGCGGGGGTGATCTCCTTGACGACGACGCCGCTCCGGTCGATCAGCGCGCCGAGCCAGGTCTCGGGAGTCCCCTGCGGGATCACGCGCCCTCGCGCCAGCATCATTGCTACCTCCCAGAGCGTGATGGAGGCGACCGCGAGCCCGCCGGCGTCGACGGCACCGCGGACCGCCCGCGCCGCCACCGCCGACAACAGGCGTGGTTCCAGGCACAGCCAGAGCCAGGCGTGCGTGTCGAGGAGGATCACCGCGCGCGCCGGCGCGGCCGGGCCCGCCGCTCGCCCGTCGAGGGGGTGCGGCGTCCGACCGCATCCCACGCCGCGGCCGTAACGATCGGCGCCTGGACGTCGCCGACGATCCTCGCCGTGCCGGCCATGCAGCCAAAGACGTCGGTGGCCGGGGTGTCCGGCGGCACGAGCTTGGCGACCGCCCGGCCCTTCTTCGTGATCACGACCGGCGTCCGATACTTCCTCACTTCCTCCATCACGCGGAGGCACCGCGCCTTGAACTCTCCGGCCGGCATGGTCCTCATGGTCTCCTCCAGCAGCTCATGGTCACGCGCGCGTGACCATGATAGCACCGGGGCAACCGCGGCGGGGGCGCGCGAGCCCGGCGCCGAGACGCGTTACACTACCGGCCTATGACTGCGGCCCCGCTCGCCGCCGCCCGCAAGCTGGCCCCGATGATCCGCGCCGCTGCCGACGAGATCGACGCCACGCGGGAGCTGCCACGCCCGCTGTTCGAGGCGCTGGCCGACGCCGGGATGTTCCACCTGGCGGTGCCCCGATCGCTGGGCGGCGCCGAGCTGGATCCGCCCACCTATGTCGAGGTGATCGAGGAGATCGGCAAGGCCGACGCCAGCACTGGCTGGGTCGTGAACCAGGGCGCGATCTACGCGACCTACGCGGCGCGCATGCCGCGCGAGGCCGCCCGCGCGATCTGGATCGATCCGCCGCGTGCCGTCGTCGCCAACACGCCGGCCGCCACGGCCACGGCGATCGTGGTGCCGGGCGGGTACCGGGTCACCGGCCGCCAGGGGTTCAGCACGGGGTGCCGGCACGCCACCTGGGTGGCCGCGCACGCCCAGGTCATCGACAACGGCCGGGTGCGGATGGACGGCGCCGTGCCGGAGGCGCGTTACATGTTCGTGCCGGTCGCCGAGGCCGAGATCCTGGACACCTGGCACGTGCGCGGCATGCGCGGCACCGGCACCCATCACTTCGCGGTGAACGACGTCTTCGTTCCCGCCGAGCGCACGGTCCTCTCGGCCACGGCGCCGCTCGCGGAGACCGGGCCGCTCTACCAGATCCCCCGCACGCTGATGTTCGCCTCGGGCGACGCCGCGGTGGCGCTCGGCGTGGCCCGCAGCTGCCTGACCGCGTTCCTCGACCTCGCCGGCGCCAAGACGCCGCGGGCGATGGCGGCGCCGCTCCGCGATCAGCCGATGATCCAGACCACCGTCGGCCAGGCGGAGGCCGCCATCCGCACC
>DASTOJ010000233.1:0-23096 GCA_035762565.1 Candidatus Methylomirabilota bacterium
GGAGATGGTGATGCCGGGGGACAACGTGACGATGGCGATCGAGCTGATCATGCCGATCGCGATGGAGAAGGAGCTGCGGTTCGCGATCCGGGAGGGGGGGCGGACGGTGGGGGCCGGCGTCGTCACGGAGATCGTGGAGTAAGACATGGTCACTTTGACCGCCGACCAGAAGATCCGCATCCGGCTCAAGGCCTACGACCACCACCTCCTGGATCGGTCGGTCAAGGAGATCGTGGAGACCGTGCGCCGCACGGGGGCCCGCGTGGCGGGCCCCGTGCTGCTGCCGACGATCATCAACCGGTGGACCGTGCTCCGCTCGCCGCACGTCGACAAGACGTCGCGCGAGCAGTTCGAGATGCGCACCCACAAGCGCCTCCTCGACATCGTCGACCCCACCCCCCAGACCGTCGACAGCCTCATGAAGCTGGACCTGCCCGCCGGCGTGGATGTGGAGATCAAGCTCTGATGAGGCCGCTTTCGAGCGCCGGCTTTGCCGGCGCCGTCCGGGGGGGAGGAATCGGAAGGGGGGCGTAGCCCCCTCCGAGGCGCATGGCGAAAAAAGAAGGACTCATCGGCCGCAAGGTCGGCATGACGCAAATGTTCGGCGCCGACGGCAACCAGGTGCCCGTCACCGTCATCCAGGCCGGGCCCTGCACGGTCGTCGGCGTCCGCACCCGTGAGCGCCACGGCTACGACGCGCTCCAGCTCGGCTTCGAGCCCGGACGCAAGAAGATGCCGAAGCCGGCGGCGGGCGTCTTCCGGAAGGTGAACCTGGAGCCCATGCGCATCGTGCGGGAGATCCGGCTGGAAAAGCCGGAGATGCTCCAGGGCTACGAGGTGGGCCGGACGGTGACCGCCGAGCTCTTCGCGCCCGGCGAGCTGGTCGACGTCGTCGGCATCACCAAGGGGAAGGGGTTCCAGGGCGGCGTCAAGCGCCACGGGTGGTTCGGCGGCGACGCCACGCACGGCTCGATGTTCCACCGGGCCCCCGGCTCGATCGGCGCCTCGTCCGACCCGTCGCGGGTGTGGCCGGGCCACAAGCTGCCAGGCCGGATGGGCGGCGTCCAGCGCACGGTGCTCAACATGTCGGTCGTGCGCGTGATGTCCGAGCAGAACCTCGTGCTGCTGCGCGGCGCGGTGCCGGGCGGCAACGGGTCGCTCGTGGTGATCCGCAAGTCCATCAAGACCACCAAGCAGCAGCAGCAGAAAGCGCCGGGCAAGAAATAATGCCGACGGTACAGGTCCTGGACGGCAAGGGGAAGCAGGCCGGCACGCTGGAGCTGCGGGCCGACGTCTTCGGAGTGGAGGTCAAGGGCCCGCTGCTCCACCAGGCGGTGGTCCGCGAGCTGGCCGACCGGCGGGTCGGCACCCACGACACCAAGGGGCGCAGCGAGGTGTCGGGAGGCGGGCGCAAGCCGTGGAAGCAGAAGGGGACCGGCCGCGCCCGGCAGGGCAGCATCCGGGCCACCCAGTGGAAGGGTGGCGGCAAGCCGTTCGGCCCCACCCCGCGCGGCTACGACAAGGCCATGCCCCGGCAGATGCGGCGCGAGGCGTTGCGGGAGTCGGTGGCCGCCGCCCTCGCTGGCGACACCCTGCGGGTCGTGGAGAGCGTGGGCGCCGACGGCAAGACCAAGGCGCTGGTGGCCGCCCTCGAGCAGCTCGGCCTCCAGCCGGTCTCCACCGTGGTCGTCGTCGCCACCCTCGGCGAGCCGCTGTTGCGGGCCGCGCGCAACGTCCCGTGGCTGACGGTGGAGACGCCCTCCCAGGTCTCGGTGTACCAGATGCTGCACGCCCGCCAGCTCGTGTTCGAGCGCGCGGCGCTGCAGGCGCTGGAGGAGGCACTGGCGCAGTCATGAGGGATCCCCGCCACGTGCTCATCCGGCCGCTCATGACCGAGAAGACGATGCAGCAGAAGGAGACGCTGAACACCGTGGCCTTCCGCGTGCGCCCCGACGCCAACAAGGTGGAGATCCGCGCTGCCGTCGAGAGCGTGTTCAACGTCAAGGTGACGGCGGTCCGCACCGCGGCCTATGAGGGCAAGCTCAAACGCATGGGACGCTTCCAGGGTCGCCGGTCCGACTGGAAGAAGGCCGTGGTGACGCTGGCGCCCGGCCACAAGATCGACCTCGTCGAGGGGGCCTGAGCGCCATGGGTATCCGCACGGTCAAGCCGACCTCGCCGGCCCGCCGCTATCTCACGTACGTCACCTACGAGGAGATCACCAAGACCGAGCCGGAGAAGAGCCTGCTCGTCCCCAAGCGCCGGACCAACGGCCGCAACGCCTACGGGCGTATCACGGTGCGCCACCGTGGCGGCGGGGCCAAGCGCATGCTGCGGCAGGTGGACTTCCGGCGCGACAAGCACGGCATCCCCGCCCGAGTGGCGGCGATCGAGTACGACCCGAACCGCTCGGCGCATCTGGCCCTGCTGCACTATCGCGACGGCGAGAAGCGGTACATCATCGCGACCCACGGTCTGAAGGTCGGCGACACGCTGATGTCGGGGCCGCAGGCCGATATCGTGCCCGGCAACGCGCTGCCCATCCGCAGCATCCCCGTCGGCACCCTCGTGCACAACGTCGAGCTGCAGCCCGGCCGCGGCGCCCAGATGTGCCGGAGCGCCGGCACCCAGGCCCAGTTGCTGGCCAAGGAGGGCGAGCGGGCGACGCTGCGGCTGCCGTCGGGTGAGGTGCGGCTGGTCGGGCTCGAGTGCATGGCGACGGTCGGGCAGGTCGGCAATCTCGATCACGAGAACGTCTCCGTCGGCAAGGCCGGGCGGGTGCGCTGGCGGGGGTTCCGCCCGACGGTGCGTGGCACGGTCATGAACCCCGTCGACCACCCGATGGGCGGCGGCGAGGGCAAAGGCAAAGGCAACCACCCGATGACGCCGTGGGGCAAGCCGACCAAGGGCTACAAGACGCGGCGTGGCGCGCGGCCCACCGACGCCTTCATCGTCACGCGCCGGAAGAAATAGGAGCTTCGGGATGGGACGCTCGCTCAAGAAGGGCCCCTACATCGACGAGAAGCTGTACGAGCGCATCGAGGAGTTGAACCGCGCGCGCCAGAAGAAGGTGCTCAAGACCTGGTCGCGGCGCTCCACGATCGCCCCCGAATTCGTGGGCCACACGCTGGCCGTCCACAACGGCAAGAAGTTCATCCCGGTGTACGTCACCGAGAACATGGTGGGCCACAAGCTCGGCGAGTTCGCCCTCACGCGCACGTTCAAGGCCCACGGCCAGGCCGAGAAGGCCGCCGCCACTCCGACGGGCAAGTCGTAGCGATGATCACGACGGCCCGGGCCCGGTTCGTCCGCGTGTCGGCCCGCAAGGCACGGCTGGTCCTCGACCAGATCCGTGGCAAGCCGGTGGGCGACGCGCTGGCGACGCTCACGTTCACGCCGCGGACGGCTGCCCGCCTCATCGAGAAAGTGCTCCGCTCGGCCGTGGCCAACGCCGAGCACAACCACCAGGTGCGCAACCTGGACGACCTCCGGGTCGTGCAAGCGGTGGCCGACGGCGGCCCCTCGCTCAAGCGTGTGCAGCCCCGAGCGATGGGGCGCGCGTTCTTCATCAAGCACCGCACGAGCCACCTGACGATCGCGGTGAGCGACGAGGTCAACGGCACCCGGGGCGTCCTGACGCGCCCGCGGCACATGCGGATCCGCCGAGTCCCGGCCACCGTGCCGGCGGCGGCACCGGCCGCCGCGGCGCCGGCGGCCCGGGCCGCCCAGCCGCCCCGTGCGTCGTCGGCGGCGCCGCGGGGCAAGAGCCGGGCAAAGCCCAAGGAGAAGGCATAGGCGATGGGCCAGAAGACGCATCCGATCGGCTTCCGCCTCGGCTCGACGCGGACGTGGTCGTCGCGCTGGTTCGCGACGAAGAACTACGCCGATTTGCTGCACGAGGACGTGAAGATCCGGCGCTACATCAAGGACCAGCTCTATCACGCGGGCATCTCGAAGATCGACCTCGAGCGCTCGGCCAACCGGGCCCGCATCACGATCTTCACGGCGCGGCCGGGCATCATCATCGGCCGCAAGGGCTCGGAGGTCGAGAAGCTCAAGAACGAGCTGCAGATGCGGACGGGCAAGGAGATCTACCTCAACATCGAGGAGGTCATCCACCCCGAGCTCGACGCCCAGCTCGTCTCCGAGAACGTCGCCCTGCAGCTGCAGAAGCGCGTGGCGTTCCGGCGGGCCATGAAGAAGGCGGTGACCTCCGCCCTCCGGCTGGGCGCCGACGGCATCCGCATCGCCTGCGCCGGGCGGCTGGGTGGCGGCGAGATCGCGCGGCGCGAGTGGTACCGCGACGGCCGGGTGCCACTGCACACGATCCGGGCCGACATCGACTACGGGCTGGCCACCGCCCACACGACGTACGGGACGATCGGCGTGAAGGTCTGGATCTTCAAGGGTGAGGTGCTTCGCGCCGCGCCGGCGGAGGCCTGAGAGACGACGTCATGCTGATGCCCAAACGGGTCAAGTACCGCAAAGCCCAGCGCGGGAACATGCGCGGCAAGGCGCAGCGGGGCTCCACGCTGGCGTTCGGGGAGTACGGTCTCAAGGCGCTTGAGCCGGGCTGGGTCACCAACCGCCAGATCGAGGCGGCGCGAGTAGCGCTCACCCGCAGCCTCAAGCGCGGCGGCAAGGTGTGGATCCGGGTATTCCCGGACAAGCCGGTCACCAAGAAGCCGGCCGAGACCCGGATGGGCAAGGGCAAGGGCAACCCCGAGGAGTGGGTGGCCGTGGTGAAGCCCGGCCGCATCCTCTACGAGATGGAAGGCGTGCCCGTGGACGCCGCCCGCGAGGCCTTCCGGACGGCGGCCAACAAGATGGGCATCACGACGAAGTTCGTGACGCGGACCCGCAGCCTGTGAAGGCGGCCAAGTGGCGCGACCTCTCGGACGACGAAGTGGCGCAGAAGGTGCGTGAGCTGTCCGAGGAGGTCTTCAATCTGCGGTTCCAGCTGACGATGGGTGTGGCCAAGAACCCCGCGCGGATCGGCGAAGTGCGCCGGGACCTGGCCCGCGCCTACACGATCATCCGCGAGCGCGGGGGGGCGCCGGCCGCGGTGGCGGCGGCAGCCGCTCCGGTGCCCGCGCCCGCCCCCAAGGCCGCGGCCAAGCCGCCTCGGAAGAGCACGCCGGCCGCGAAGGCGAGAAAGCCGGCCGCGACCAGGCCGGCGAAGACGAAGAAAGCGAAGGGATAGGCTCGTGGGCGAGCGCAAGACGCGAGAGGGTGTCGTGGTGAGCGACGCCATGCAGAAGACGCGAGTGGTGCGGATCGAGCGGGTCTACCGCCATCCCCGCTACCAGCGAGTCATCCGGATGTCCAAGAAGCTGAAGGCGCACGACGAGGACAACGCCAGCCACGTCGGCGACCGGGTGCTGATCGAGGAGACGCGCCCGATGTCCAAGGAGAAGCGCTGGCGCATCCGCCAGGTGCTGGTCCGGACGGCCCCGGCATGATCCAGCCGCGCTCCATGCTCGACGTCGCCGACAACTCGGGCGCCAAGAAGGTCCAGTGCATCCGGGTCATGGGCGGCGCCAACAAGCGCTACGCCTCGCTCGGCGACACCGTGATCGTGGCCATCAAGGAGGCCGCGCCCGACGGGACCGTGAAGAAGGGCGAGGTGGCGCGGGCGGTGGTGGTGCGGACCGTCAAGGAGGTCCGGCGCCGCGACGGCTCCTACATCCGCTTCGACCGCAACGCCGTCGTGCTGATCAAGCCCGACGAGAACCCGGTCGGCACCCGCATCTTCGGGCCGGTGGCCCGCGAGCTGCGGGAGCGACAGTTCACCAAGATCATTTCGCTGGCACCCGAGGTCATCTGATGCGGGGGATCCACGTTCGGCGGGGCGACACGGTGGGGGTCATCACGGGCCGCGAGCGCGGCAAGCGCGGGAAGGTCCTGCGCGTGCTGACGGACAAGGGCCGGGTCGTGGTCGAGCACGTCAACATGGTCAAGAAGCACCAGCGGCCGACCCAGAAGCTGCGGCAGGGCGGCATCATCGAGCGCGAGGGGCCGCTGGCGCTCTCCAACGTGCTGCCGATCTGCGGCCGCTGCGACAAGCCGGCCCGGACCGGTATCAAGGTGCTCGCCGACGGTCGCAAGCTCCGCACGTGCAAGCGGTGCGGCGAGCCCATCGACAAGGGTTAGCGACATGGCCAAGCCAGGCGGAAGTCCCGCTCCGAAGACGCCGGCCAGCAAGGCGCCGGCCCGGCCGCAGCAGCCGCCGCGCAAGGGCGAGAAGGGTGTGCCCGAGGCGCCGGTCGTCAAGACGCGGCCCAAGGGCACCGGCCAGGTGCCCCCCCGGCTCAAGGAGCAGTTCGCCCGCGCGGCGGCCCCGGCGCTCATGAAGGAGCGCGGCTACGACAACGTGTGGGAGGTTCCGCGCCTGGAGAAGATCGTGATCAACATGGGCGTCGGCGAGGGGCGCGAGAACGCCAAGGTGCTCGACTTCGCGACCGCCGATCTTCAGACGATCGCCGGGCAGAAGCCGATCGTCACCCGGGCCAAGAAGTCGATCGCCAACTTCAAGCTGCGCGAGGGCGTGCCCATCGGCGCCAAGGTGACGCTGCGGGGGGCCCGGATGTACGAGTTCCTCGACAGGCTCATGAACATCGCCCTGCCCCGGGTGCGCGACTTCAAGGGCGTGCCGCCCAAGGGCTTCGACGGCCGCGGCAACTACGCGCTCGGGCTGCGCGAGCAGCTGATCTTCCCGGAGATCGTCTACGACAAGGTGGACAAGGTCCGGGGCATGGACATCAACATCGTGACCACGGCGCGGACGGACGAGGAGGCCAGGGCCCTTCTCGCGCAGCTCGGCATGCCGTTCAGGGAGTCCTAAGCTCATGGCCAAGACCGCGCTGATCATGAAGTCGCTGGCCCACGCCAAGTTCTCGACCCGGCGCTACAGCCGCTGCCGGTTGTGCGGGCGGCCGCGCGGCTATCTCAGGAAGTTCCGGATGTGCCGCCTGTGCTTCCGCGAGCTGGCGCTCAAGGGCGAGGTGCCGGGTATCGTGAAGGCGAGCTGGTAGCGATGCGCAGCGATCCGATCGCCGACCTCCTGACCCGTATCCGCAACGCCAGCAACGCCGAGCATGAGAAGGTGGACATCCCGGCCTCCCGGCTCAAGGTCCGCATCGCCGAGCTGCTGAAGGACGAGGGGTTCATCAAGAACTTCCGGGTCCTCGACGACAGCAAGCAGGGGACGCTGCGGGTGTACCTGAAGTACGGCGCCGGCAACGAGCGGATGATCTCGGGTCTCGTGCGGGTGTCGACCCCCGGCCGGCGCGTCTACGTCGCCCACGACAAGATCCCCTCGATCCTGGCCGGCATGGGCGTGGCGCTGCTATCGACGTCGCGCGGGGTGTTCACAGACCGCGAGGCCCGCAAACAGAAGGTCGGCGGCGAAGTCCTCGCCTACGTCTGGTAGGAGAGCCCCATGTCGCGTATCGGCAAGCAACCCATTCCGATTCCCCCGGGGGTGAAGGTCCAGGTCGACGGCGGCACCGTGCGGGCCGAGGGCCCCAAGGGTAAGCTGGCGCAGCCGGTTCCGGCCGGCCTCACGCCGCGCATGGCCGACGGCAGCCTCGTCATCGACCGTGGCAGCGAGGATCGCCACGTGCGCGCGCTGCACGGCCTCGCCCGGGCGCTGGTGGCCAACATGGTGACGGGCGTCAAGGACGGCTTCGAGCGCAAGCTCGAGATCATCGGCATCGGGTACCGCGCCCAGATGCAGGGCACGAGCATCCAGCTCGCGCTCGGCTACTCACACCCGGTGGTGTTCCCGCTGCCGGCCGGCATCACCGCCGAGATCGACAAGCAGACGGCAATCACCCTGCGCGGCGCCGACAAGGCCCTGCTGGGCCAGACGGCGGCCCGGCTGCGCGCGCTGCGCAAGCCCGATCCCTACAAGGGCAAGGGCATCCGGTATGCCGGCGAGACGGTCCGACGGAAGGTCGGCAAGAAGGCGGGCGCGAAATGATCATCAAGGACCGGAGGGCTCCGCGGGACGAGCGGCACCGCCGCCTGCGGCGGTGGGTGCGGGGGACGGCGGCCCGGCCGCGCCTGGCCGTGTTCCGGAGCCTCAACCACATCTACGCCCAGCTCGTCGACGACGACGGCGGGCGCACGCTGGTCGCCGCCGACAGCCGGAGCAAGGAATTCCGCGCGGCCAATCCGCGGGGCGGCAACGTGGCGGCGGCCAAGGCCGTCGGCGCCGTGCTGGCCCAGCGGGCCAAGGCCGCCGGGGTCGACCGCATCGTGTTCGATCGCGGGGGCTACAAGTACCACGGCCGTGTGAAGGCCCTGGCCGACGCGGCGCGCGCGGGTGGTCTGGTTTTCTGAACGAACGACAGGAGAAACCGAGTGGCAGAAGCGAGGATAGATCCTAGCGTTCTCGAGCTGAACGACCGGGTTGTCTCGATCAATCGGGTGGCCAAGGTCGTGAAAGGCGGGCGGCGGTTCTCATTCACCGCCCTCGTGGTTGTGGGCGACGGCCGCGGGCACGTGGGCGTCGGCCTCGGCAAGGCCCACGAGGTGCCGGAGGCGATCCGCAAGGCTGTCGAGCACGCGAAGAAGGACCTCATCTTCGTCTCGCTCAAGGACACGACGATCCCCTTCGAGATCACCGGGCACTTCGGAGCCGGCCGCGTGTTCCTCAAGCCGGCCGTGCCGGGCACCGGCGTCATCGCGGGCGGGGCGGTGCGGCCGGTGCTGGAGGCGGCGGGGGTCCAGGACATCCTGACCAAGACGCTGGGATCGAACAACCCCCACAACGTCCTCAAGGCCACCATCGATGCGCTGCGGCGAATCAAGCGCCTGCAAGACCTGCACGCGGCGCGGCGGCGGGGCGGCGACGGCAACCTGGTGGAGGAGACGGTCGGTGCCAAGCAAGAAGCTTAAGATCGCGTTGAGGAAGAGCCTCATCGGCCTGAGCCCCAAGCAGGAGGCCACCGTGAAGGCCCTCGGACTCCGGCGGATGCGCCAGACGGTGACGCACGAGGACACGCCGACCATCCGCGGCATGATCGCCAAGGTGCCGCATGTGCTCGAGGTCAGCCATGAGGCTTGACGAGCTACGCCCGGCGCCCGGCGCCGTCACCCGCCGCAAGCGCGTCGGCCGGGGGCCGGGGTCCGGCCACGGCAAGACGTCCACCAAGGGCCACAAGGGCCAGAGGGCCCGCTCGGGCGGCGGCAAGGCGGGCGGCTTCGAGGGCGGCCAGATGCCGCTCTACCGGCGGCTGCCCAAGCGGGGCTTCCTGCCTCACGGGGGCAAGACCGAGTACGCCGTCGTGAACCTCAAGGCCCTGGCCGCGTTCGCAGCCGGGAGCGTGGTCGATCCCGACGGTCTCGTCCGGGCCGGCCTGATCAAGCGGGGGGCGCGGGCCCGGGTGAAGATCCTGGGCGACGGGGAGGTCCCCCACGCGCTCACCGTCCGTGCCCACGCGGTCAGCGCGGCGGCGCGGACCAAGATCGAGGGCCAGGGCGGCCGCGTCGAGATGCTGCCCGAGAAGGAGAAGGCGGCGGCTTCGTGATCGAGAGCCTCCAGTCCTTCCAGAACGTCTTCAAGATTCCCGAGCTCAAGCGCCGGGTGATCTTCACCGTCGTCCTGCTCGTCGCCTACCGGATCGGCGCTCACGTGCCGACGCCGGGCATCGACGGCCACGCCCTCGCGCAATTCTTCGACCAGGTGCAGGGCACGCTGCTCGGTATGGTGGACCTCTTCTCGGGCGGCAATCTGCGGCGGCTTTCGATCTTCGCACTCGGGATCATGCCTTACATCTCGGCGTCGATCATCTTGCAGTTGCTGACGGTCGTCATCCCCACCCTGGAGCGCCTGGCCAAGGAGGGCGAGGCCGGACGCAAGAAGATCACCCAGTACACGCGCTACGGGACCATCGGGCTGTCGCTGGTACAGTCGCTGGGCATCGCCTACGGCCTGGAGGGGATGAGCAGCCCGGCCGGGCTCGCCATCGTGCCGACGCCGGGCTGGGGTTTCCGATTGCTCACGATGATCACGCTCACCGCCGGCACCGCGCTGATCATGTGGCTGGGCGAGCAGATCTCCGAGAAGGGCATCGGCAACGGCATCTCGCTGATCATCTTTGCCGGCATCGTGGTCCGGCTGCCCTCGGCCATCCAGGCCTCCTACACGCTCATCACGACCGGGGAGATGAAGCTGTTCGTCTTCGTCGCCATCATGCTGCTGATGGTGGGGGTCACGGCGGCGGTGGTTCTCATGCAGGAGGGCCAGCGCAAGATCCCGGTGCAGTACGCCAAGCGCGTGGTCGGCCGGCGGGTCTACGGCGGCCAGTCCACCCACATCCCGCTGCGCATCAACACCGCCGGCGTCATTCCGGTCATCTTCGCGTCGTCGCTGATCCTGTTCCCGGCCACCCTCACGCGCTTCATGCCCTACGCCTGGATGCAGTCCGTCTCCGACGCGCTGAGCCCCGGCCAGCTGCCCTACACCGTGCTCTACATGGGCCTCATCGTCTTCTTCGCGTACTTCTACACGGCGATCGTCTTCAACCCGGTCGACCTCGCCGACAACATGAAGAAGTACGGCGGGTTCATTCCAGGCGTGCGGCCGGGCAAGAAGACGGCCGAGTACATCGACCACGTGCTGACCCGTATCACCCTGCCGGGGGCGCTGTTCCTGGCGGTCATCTCGGTCCTGCCCGACCTGCTCATCCGCTGGTTCAACGTGCCGTTCTATTTCGGCGGCACCAGCCTGCTGATCGTGGTCGGCGTCGCGCTCGACACCGTCCGGCAGATGGAGTCGCACCTGCTGATGCGCAACTACGAGGGCTTCCTCAAGCGCTCCAAGTCGCGCTCGGGCGCCTTCGCCCGGAGAAGCTAGATGCGGCTGATCTTCCTCGGCCCCCCTGGCGCCGGAAAGGGCACCCAGGCCCGGGCGCTGGCCCTGGAGTGGGGAGTGCCGCAGATCGCCACCGGCGAGATGCTGCGGGAGGCGGTGGCGGCCGGCACGCCGTTGGGCCGCGAGGCCAGGCGCATCATGGAGACCGGCGCCCTGGTGCCGGACGACGTGATGATCCGGCTCATCGCCGAACGGCTCCGCCAGCCCGACGCCCAGGGCGGGTTCATCCTCGACGGATTCCCGCGCACGATCGCCCAGGCCGAGGCGCTGAACCGCCTGCTCAAGGATCTCGGCCACACGCTCGACGCCGCCGTCTACTTCGACGTCGCCGAGCCCGAGCTGCTGCGGCGGCTCACGGGGCGGTGGTTGTGCCGGCAGTGCCAGACGGCCTTCCACCAGGACTCGGCGCCGCCCGCGCGGGCCGGCGTGTGCGACCGTTGCGGCGGCGAGCTCTACCAGCGGGACGACGACAGCGAGGCCACGGTGCGGAGCCGCCTGGAGGTCTACCGCCGGCAGACCACGCCGCTGCTCGACTACTACCGGGGGCGCGGCCTGCTGACGACGATCAAGGGTGAAGGCGCGGTCGCGGCCGTCCGCGACGCCGTCCGGCGGGCGTTCACGGAGACCCGGTGATCGAGCTGAAATCGGCGCGCGAGATCGGGCTCATGCGGCGGGCCGGCCACATCCTGTCGGAGGTCGTGGAGCGGCTGCGCACGAGCGTGAAGCCCGGGCTGTCCACGGCAGAGATCGACGCGGACGTGGAGGACTACATCCGCTCGAAGGGCGCGCGCCCGGCGTTCAAGGGCTACCGGGGATTCCCGGCCACGGTCTGTATCTCGATCAACGAGGAAGTGGTCCACGGGATCCCGTCCGCCCAGCGCCACGTCAAGGAAGGAGACATCGTCGGCCTGGACCTGGGGTGTATCGTGGAGGGGTACTACGCGGACTGTGCGTTCACGGTCGCGGTCGGAGAGGTGACCCCGCGGGTGCAGCAATTGCTCGACGTCACCCGGGAGAGCCTCGAGGCCGGCATCGCGGAGTGCCGGCCCGGCCGGCGGCTGTCGGATGTTTCCCACGCCATCCAGACCCACGTCGAGAGCCACGGCTTCTCGGTCGTCCGCGCTTTCGTCGGCCACGGCATCGGGCGGGCCCTGCACGAGGAGCCTCAGGTGCCGAACTTCGGCGATCCCGGCCGGGGCCCCCAGCTGCGGCCGGGCATGGTCCTCGCGCTCGAGCCGATGGTGACGATGGGCAGCTGGGAGGTGCGCATCCTGGACGACGGCTGGACAGCGGTGACCAAGGACGGCAGCCTGGCCGCGCACTTCGAGCACACGATCGCGGTGACGGAGGCGGGGCCGGAGGTGCTGACCAGCACGAGCGGCGGTCCGGTGCGGGCCGCCTGAGAGCGCGGACATGCCAAAAGAAGACGCGATCGAGGTCGAGGGCACCGTGGTGGAGCCGCTGCCGAACGCCATGTTCCGTGTCGAGCTGGAGAGCGGGCATCGGGTGCTGGCGCACGTGAGCGGCAAGATGCGGATGAACTTCATCCGGATCCTGCCGGGCGACCGGGTGAAGGTGGAGCTGTCGCCCTACGACCTCACGCGGGGCCGGATCACCTACAGGTTCAAATAAGGGACCAGCATGAAAGTGCGGCCGTCGATCAAGACGCGGTGCGAGCACTGCAAGATCGTCAAGCGCCAGGGGGTCGTGCGGATCATCTGCAAGAACCCGCGGCACAAGCAGCGACAGGGGTAGAGCCTCGCCTCCCCCCAGGACCCGGATTGAGCCGGCGAAGCCGGCGCTCGAACAGAGGCAGAGGAAGAGGACGGAGAAGGGCATATGGCGAGAGTGGCGGGAGTGGATTTGCCGCGGGAGAAGCGCGGAGAGGTGGCGATCACGTATATCTATGGGATCGGGCGGCCGATGGCGACACAGATCCTGGGCAAGGCCAACGTGGACCCGGGCAAGCGGGTGAAGGCCTGGAGCGACGAGGAGACGGCCCGCGTGCGCGAGATCATCGAGCGCGAGCTCAAGGTCGAGGGTGACCTACGCCGTGAGATCTCGATGAACGTCAAGCGGCTGATGGACATCGGCAGCTATCGCGGTATCCGGCACCGCCGCGGGCTGCCGGTGCGCGGCCAGCGCACCCACACCAACGCGCGGACGCGCAAGGGCCCGCGCAAGGGCGTCATGGTGAAGAAGAAGCCGGCGGCGACGTCCGCGCCGGCCGCCGCCGCCCCCAAGAAAGCAGGAGCCTAACGCATGGCAGAGCAGGCGAAACCCGCTCCCCGGAAGAAGGGCAGCAAGAAGCGCGAGCGGCGCGAGGTCCGCACCGGCATCGCCCACGTCCAGGCCACCTTCAACAACACGATCGTGACGCTCACCGACAAGATGGGCAACGTCGTGTCGTGGTCGAGCGCCGGCAGTGCCGGTTTCAAGGGCTCGCGCAAGAGCACGCCCTTCGCGGCCCAGACCGCGGCCGAGATCGCGGCCCGCAAGGCGATGGAGTTCGGGCTCAAGCAGGTCGAGGTCTTCGTGCGCGGCCCCGGGGCGGGACGGGAGGCGGCCATCCGCTCGCTGCAGGCCGTCGGGCTGGAGATCAGCGCGATCCGTGACGTGACCCCCATACCCCACGACGGCTGCCGGCCGCCCAAGCGGCGGCGGGTGTAGAGGAGGCCGGGGATGGCGCGCTACCGCGATGCCAAGTGCCGGCTGTGTCGCCGGGAGGGCATGAAGCTCTTCCTCAAGGGTGCTCGCTGCTTCACCGACCGCTGCGCGATCGAGCGGCGGAACTATCCGCCCGGCCAGCACGGCCTGAACCGCGGCAAGCTCACCCCGTTCGGTGTGCAGCTCCGGGAGAAGCAGAAGGCCAAGCGGATCTACGGCGTGCTGGAGAGCCAGTTCCGCAAGTACTTCCAGTGGGCCGAGAGCCAGAAGGGTGTTACCGGCGAGAACCTGCTCCGCCTGCTGGAGCTGCGCCTGGACAACGTGGTGTTCCGCCTCAGCTTCGCCGCCTCTCGCCGGGAGTCGCGGCAGATGGTGGCCCACGGCCATTTCCAGGTGAACGGCCGCAAGGCCAGCGTGCCGTCGTTCCTCACCAAGGTCGGCGACGTGGTGGAGCTGCGACCCACCTCCAAGCTGGCTCCCCGGGTGGACGACAACCTCAACGCCGGCCGCGGCCAGGTGCCGCAGTGGCTGGAGGTGGACGCCGGCGGCCGCAAGGGCGTACTGCGGGGGCTGCCGCTTCGCGAGGACATCCAGATCCCGGTGTCCGAACAGCTCATCGTCGAGCTGTACAGCAAGTAAGGAGGCGGAGCTTCCGCATGCCACGCATTCCCTTCCAGAAGCCGAAGAAAGTCGAGTGGGAGATCCTGAGCGACCGGTACGGCCGGCTGGTGGCCGAGCCTTTCGAGAAGGGCTACGCGCTGACCGTCGGCAACTCGCTCCGGCGCACGTTGCTCTCGATCGTGCCCGGCGCGGCGGTGGCCTGGGTGAAGATCGAGGGGGTCCGGCCTACCGACACCCGGATCCCCGGCATCACGGAGAGCCTCACCGACGTGCTGCTCAACCTCAAGAAGCTCTCGATCGAGGTGCCGTCCGACGAGCCGCGGGTGCTGCGTCTGGAGGCGGCCGGGCCCAAGGAGGTCAAGGGCGAGGACGTGCCGGAGACCGGCGCCGAGATCCTCAACCCCGAGACACACCTCTTCACGCTCGAGGCCGGGGCGCGCGTGGTGCTGGAGCTGGGCGTCGGCGTCGGCCGGCGCTATCGGGCGGCCGACCAGCCGGGAGGAGGCGTGCCGGCCGGCGCCCTGGCCATCGACGCGGCCTACTCGCCGATCACCCGGGTCTCGTACAACGTCGAGATGTCGCGCCTGGGCAAGATCACCGACTACGAGAAGCTCGTGCTCGAGGTGTGGACGAACGGGGCGGTGAGCCCGGACGACGCGCTGACCCGGGCCTCCACCTACCTGCGCGACCACTTCGCTCCCCTCGCGGCGGCGGGGCCGCACGAGGACGAGGAGGCCGAGGCGAACGCCGGCGAGGCCTATCTGCGCGAGGCCCTCGGCCGGACGCTGGAGGAGCTGGCCCTGCCCGCCCGCGCCATCAACGCCCTCAAGGGGGCCGAGCTCCACCTGGTCGCCGACCTCGTGCAGAAAACGGAGACCGACCTGGCCGATGTCAAGAACCTCGGCGAGAAGTCGATCGACGAGATCAAGACCGCGCTGGCCGCGCTCGGCCTGTCGCTCGGCATGCGCATCGACCCCAACGTCCTGGGCGCGCTCGGCCGGACCACGGTGAAGTGAGCGCCCGGCCACTCGGCTCGAAGATGAGGACCCGATGAGGCACCGCAAGGACGGCTACAAGCTCGGGCGGCTCACCCAGCACCGCTGGGCGCTGTTTCGCAATCTCCTGACCGGCCTGTTCCGTCACGAGCGCATCGAGACGACCGAGGCCAAGGCCAAGGCGGTGCGCGGCCTGGCCGATCACGTCATCACGCTGGCCAAGCGCGAGACCCTCCACGCGCGCCGGCAGGTGCTGTCGCTGGTGCCGGATACCGAGGTCGTCGCTCGCATTTTCGACACGATCGTCGCGCGCTTCGGCGACCGCAACGGCGGTTACACGCGCATCATCAGGGCGGGGGTGCGCCGCGGTGACGCCGCGCCCATGGTGCTGCTGGAGCTGGTCGACCGCCCCGACACGCCGAAGGATGGCGGCAAGAAGGGCGCGAAGAAGGAAAAGCCTCCGAAGGGTGAGGCGGCCGCCGGCAATCGCCGGAAGAAGCGAGACAAGGCGGGCGCCGCCGCCGGGTAGCCGTCCCTCGCGTTCACTCCGGAGCCGCCCGTTCGCGGTCGATGGGGGTCGGGTCTTCGGCTTCCTGCTCGTGCGCTGGGACTCGTACCGCTGACGATGAAGAAGATCCCGACCCAGCCGTAGGCGCCGACGCTCGCGAACGCCAGCGCGCCGACAAGGACAGGGCCCCTGATCCCGTAGGCGACGGTGAGGAGCGCCAGCAGCCGCCAGCGGTCCGCCGTGCGCGAGAGGCTCTTGCTCACCGGCGGTCTCTCTCGTGGGGGCGAGGGGCGGGCGTGGGGGAACGGGCCGGCGCGCAGCTCCGGCCCGTCGCCGTGCGGCACGCTACTTCAGATGCTGGCGGAAGTGGGCGATCGTCCGGCGCCAAGCGTCGTCGGCCGAGGCCTTGTGGTAGGCGCCCTTGTTCTCGTCGTTGAAGAACGCGTGGTCGACGCCGGGGTAGATGTGGATCTCCGACGACTTGCCCGCCTTCTTGATTGCCGCATCGACCTCCTTCGCCGTCTGCGGTGTCACGAACCCGTCCTTTTCGGCGAAGAGGCCCAGGACCGGCCCCGACAGCTTGGCGTAGTCGGGCTTCACGTTCGGGTGGACACCGTAAAAGTTCACGGTGGCGCCGACGCCGGGATTGACGGTCGCCGCGAACAGCGCGAGCTGCCCGCCCATGCAGAAGCCGACGGCGCCGATCCTGGCGGTCGACGAGTGCTGGGCCAGGAACGTCGCGGCGCCGCGCAGGTCCTTCTCGGCCCGCGCGATGTTGAGGGCCATGAACAGCTTGCCGGCCCCGTCCGGCTCGCTGGCCGTCTGGCCGTGGTACATGTCCGGCGCCAGCGCCGAGAAGCCCTCGGCTGCGAAGCGGTCGCACACGTTCTTGATGTGCGGGACCAGGCCCCACCATTCCTGGATGACCAGGACCCCGGGCGCCTTGCCCGAGGCGGGGGTGGCGAGGTAGCCCTCGGTCGTGCCGCCGTTCGACTGGAAATCGACCATCTTGCCGGGCATCGTCAGTATCCTCCTTCGCGGGTGAAAGTGATGCTAGGCGGCGCCGGCGGCCGCCGCCGGCGCTAGGGGAGCGATCTTCACCGCGCCGACGTGCCGCGCATCGGCCTCCAGCACGGTGATCGTGTAGCCCGGGATCTGGAACTCCTCGCCGGTCCGCGGGATCCGGTGCAGGGTCGTCAGCACGAGGCCGGCCACCGTCTCGTAACCCTGCTTGGGCAGGCTCCAGTCGAGCGCCTCGTTCAGCTCGTCGATGTGGGTGCGGGCGGCCACCCAGTAGCTGCCGTCGGGGAGCCGCTCGACCGAGGCGGGCGTGCGGTCGTGCTCGTCCTGGATCTCGCCCACGATCTCCTCGACGATGTCCTCCAGCGTGACGATCCCGGTGGCGCCGCCGTACTCGTCCACGACCACGGCCAGCTGGTTGCGCCCCTTCTGCATCTCGCGCAGCAGGTCGTCGATGCGCTTGGTCTCGGGCACGAAGGTCGGCGGGCGCATCAGCTCGGCCACGCCGCGCACCTGGCCGCCGCGCCGCAGCAGGTCCATGGCCGTCACCAGGCCCACCACGCTGGTCTCGCGCTGGCTGTAGATCGGGAGGCGCGAGAACCCGCGCTGCTGGATCAGCGTCATGGCGTCGGCGGCGGTGGCGGTGTCGGGTAGCATCACCACGTCCACCAGCGGCACCATGACCCCCCGCACGGTGGTATCGCCGAGGTCGAAGATCTTGTCGATCATCTCGGCCTCCTGGGTACTGACCGAGGCCTCGCCGGGCTCGAGCTGGAGCAGCGCCTTCAGCTCCTCGCGGGAGACGAACGACCGCGTGTCGACGCGCGGCCCGCCGAACGCCCGGAGGACGGCCGTCACGATGAGGTTGGCCAGGGCCACGAAGGGCGTCAACAGGTAGCGGGCCCAGGTCAGCGACCGGTACACCTTCAGGATCAGGCTGGTTGCCCACTCGCGGGCCACCGCCTTGGGGATGATCTCGCCGAGCACCAGCATGATCGGCGTCAGGGTCACGGTCGACACCAGCCAGGCGACGCCCCCCAGTGTCGGCAGCAGGGCAAAGGTCAGCGCGGAGCTGGCCACGACGTGGGCGATCGTCACCCCCATCATCGCCGTGGCCAGCACCCGCTCGGGATGCCGGAAGTCCTCCAGGTAGCGGATCGCCGTCGGGTGGCCCTCCTCGGCGAGGTGGCGCAGCCGCAGCCGGTTGGCGGCGATGAAGGCCATCTCGGCCGCCGAGAAGAACATGGTGGCCAGCAGGCACACGACGGCGAGCCACAGCAGGCCGGTCACACCGCTGCCTCGGTCGACACCGGCTTGCGCAGCGCGATGAGCACCTCCACCACGCGGGTACGCTCGACCTTCTCGACGGTGACGATCAGCTCCGGCGTCTCCCGGCGCTCCGACTTGCGGGGGACGCGGCCGAAGAGGTCGAGCACCCAGCCCCCCACGGTGTCGTAGGCCTGGTTGGAGATGCTGAGCCCGGCGGCGCTGTTGAGGTCCTCGACCGGCAGCTTGCCGGAGACGCGGAACGTGGACTCGTCCAGCCGCTGGATCAGCCGCTCGGGCTCGTCGTACTCGTCGGCGATCTCCCCGACCAGCTCCTCCAGCAGGTCCTCCAGCGCCACCAGCCCCGCCGTGCCGCCGTACTCGTCCACCACGATGGCCAGGTGCAGCTTCTTGGCCTGGAACTCCTGCAGCAGCGCGTCGGCCCGCTTGGACTCCGGCACGAAGTACGGCGGGTGCAGGTGGGTGCGGAGGTCGAAGTCGGCCGGCAGCCCGCTGGCCACGTAGGGCAGCAGGTCCTTGGTGTAGAGGATGCCGACGATGACGTCGATGGAGCCCTCGTAGACCGGCACCCGCGAGTGGAGGTTCTCGCGCAGGGCGGGCAGGATCTCGGCGCGTGGGGTCTCCACGTCCAGGCAGAACATGTCCGTGCGGGGCACCATCACCGAGCGCACCAGCGTGTCCTCCAGCTCGAACACCTTGTGGATCATCTCGCGCTCCTCGCGCTCGACGACCCCCTCGCTGGCCCCCACGTCCACGAGCGTGCGCAGCTCCTCCTCCGTGAGCTCCGGCTGGCTGGGGCGCTCCCGCCCGATGAGCCGCACGGTGAGCGCGGTGAGGCTCCCCAGCAGAACGCGCACCGGGCTCAGCGCCGTGGCCAGCCAGGCGACGGGCCGACCCACGACGGCCAGGAAGCGCTCGGGGTACTTGACCGCGAGCGTCATCGGCAACACCTCGCCGAAGGTCGTGAGCAGCACGATCATGCCCAGCATCTCCACCGCCGGCCCCCAGCGCGGGCCGAGGACCTGGTCGGCGAGGTGCGCGGCCAGCGCGGCGCCGCCGATGTTGATCAGCGTGATGCCGATCAGCAGCGTCACGAGCAGGTCGTGGGGGCGCTCGATCAGCCGTGGCGGGCCGCCGTCGCCGGCGTTCGGACTCTTCAGGCGCGTGAGGCGCGCGCGGCCGAGCGAGAAGTACGCGGCCTCGGCCCCGGTCAGCAAGGCCGAGCAGACGATCAGCGCCAGCAGGGTGAAGAGCTGCAGGAGCACGCTGTCGATCATCGGCCTCCTCCGCTGACGGCCGGGCGAGGCGCGAAGTGCTCGAAGCCGCGCGCGACGCTGACCTCGCGGCCGCGCGACGACCAGCGCACCGACGGGGCGCCCGCGGTGACGTCACCGATCGCGGTCAGGCAGGTGCCGCAGGCGTCGGCCAACCCATGCTGGAGCCGCTCCAGGGCGCGGCGTTCGCACGTCAGCAGCAGCTCGTAGTCCTCGCCGCCTCCGGTCGCCCAGACGAGCGGGTCGGCGCCCAGCGCCGAGGCGACCGCACGGGTGGCGTCGTCGACCGCCAGCCGGTCGACGTCGACGGTGGCTGCGGCGCGGCTCTCTGCGAGCAGGCGTGGCAGATCGATACCGAGCCCGTCGGAGAGGTCCATCATCGCGGTCACCCCGCCGGCCTCGGCCAGCCACCGGCCCTCGGACACCCGCGGGCGCGGCCGCAGGTGGGCGGAGGTGACCTCGGCCAGGTCGGCGTCTCCGGCGCCGGCTGGCGCCCGGTCACGCTCCAGCACCGCGAGCCCCGCCGCTGAGCGGCCCAGCGCTCCGGTGACCGCCACGACGTCGCCGGGGCGGGCGGTGGAGCGCAGGCAGGGGGCCACCGCTTGGCCCAGGACGGTCACGTTGACCAGCCAGCCTGCGGGAGAGGCCGAGGTGTCGCCGCCGACGATGGCCACGTCGTAGGCCCGAGCCAGGGCCAGCATACCCTCGTAGAACGCCTCGATCTCCCCGGTCTCCGTGCCGGCGGGGCAGGCTAGCGCGACCAGCGCCCAGCGGGGACGACCGCCCATGGCGGCGATGTCCGACAGGTTGACGGCGAGCGCTTTCCACCCGATGTCCGCGGGTGTCGCCCAGCGACGGCGGAAGTGCACATCCTCCAGGAGCAGGTCGGTCGTGGCGAGCAGGACGGTGCCGGCCTCGGGCTCGAGCACCGCGCAGTCGTCCCCGATGCCGACGCGCACGCCGGCCTCGGGACCGCCGGGGCCGGTCAGCGCGCGGATCGCGCGGACCATCGCATCCTCGCCGCCCCGATCGGCGCTCACGAGCCGACCGCCGCCGGCGCCGGAACGCCGAGAAAGTTGGCGAGCAGCCGCTTGCCCTCGACGGTGAGGATGGACTCGGGGTGGAACTGCACGCCCTCGATCGGATACCGGCGGTGGCGCAGCCCCATGATCTCGCCGTCCTCGGCGCGGGCGGAGACCTCGAGGTCGGCGGGCACGGTGTCGGCGAGCACGACGAGCGAGTGATACCGGGTGGCCACGAAGGGGTTGGACAGTCCCGCGAAGACGCCGCGCCCGTCGTGACGGATCGCCGACGTCTTGCCGTGCATCTGGGCGCGGGCGCGGGCCACGGTGGCGCCGAAGGCCTGGCCGACCGACTGGTGGCCCAGGCACACCCCGAGCACCGGAGTCGTGGGGCCGAGCTGGCGGATCACGTCGAGCGAGACGCCGGCCTGGTCGGGGTTGCCCGGCCCCGGCGAGATCACGATGCGTTCGGGCGCAAGCCGGGCGATGGCCTCGACGTCGAGCGCATCGTTGCGGATCACCTCCAGCACCGCCCCCAGCTCGCCCAGATACTGCACGAGGTTATAGGTGAACGAGTCGTAGTTGTCGACGACGAGGATCATGACCGCCGCGGGGCCGCCGCCATCCGGAGCGCCAGGACGAGCCCGCAGGCTTTGGAGCACGTCTCCTGCCACTCGGTCTTGGCGTCCGAGTCCGAGACGATCCCGGCCCCGACCTGGATCGAGGCCCGGCGGCCGTGACAGACGATCGTCCGGATGGTGATGCAGGAGTCGAGGTTGCCCGAGTACGAGACGTAGCCGACGGCGCCGGCGTAGGGCCCGCGCTGGGTGGGTTCCAGCTCGTCGATGATCTCCATCGCGCGGATCTTGGGCGCTCCCGAGACCGTGCCGGCCGGAAAGCACGCTCGCAGCACGTCGAAGGCGTCGGCGCCACGTCGCAGCGTGCCGATCACGTGGCTGACCAGATGCATGACGTGCGAGTAGCGTTCGGTCACCATGAACTCTGTCACCTTCACCGAGCCCAGCTCCGCCACGCGCCCGACGTCGTTGCGGCCGAGGTCCACGAGCATGATGTGCTCGGCCCGCTCCTTGGGGTCGGTCTTCATGCTCTGCTCGATGGCCCCGTCCTCGGCCTCGGTGGCGCCACGCGGATGGGTGCCGGCGATCGGCCGTTCCTCCACCCGGTCGCCCTCCACCCGCACCAGCACCTCGGGGGACGAGCCGACGATCGTGGTCCGGCCCAGGCGCAGGTAGAACAGGTAGGGCGACGGATTGATCGTGCGCAGTGCCCGGTAGACCGTGAACGGCTCCGCCTCCAGCCTGGTGTCCAGCCGGCGGGCCAGCACGATCTGGTAGGCGTCACCGGCGGCGATGTACTCCTTGGCCCGGCCGACCGCCGCGCAGAAGGCCGGCTCGTCCAGCGTCGAGGCGAAGCCTTCCTCACCCAGCGCCAGCAGCGGGCCGGCGGGCGGCAGTGTCAGCGGCGCGGCGGCGCGGACCGGCCGCGACAGCTTCGCCAGGGTCATGCCGATGCGTACGGCGGCACGGTCGTAGGCCCGATCGAGGGAGGCCGGGTCGCGCTTGTCAAGGTGGGCATTGGCGATGACCAGCAGGCGGTGGCGGAGGTTGTCGAACACCAGCAACGTGTCGCTGAGCATGAATACCGCGTCGGGCAGGCCCAGATCGTCCTGGGTCCGCCGGGGCAGGCGCTCCATGTGATGGACCATGTCGTACGCGAGATAGCCCACCGCTCCGCCCTGGAAGCGGGGGAGTCCAGGCACAGCCACGGGGCAAAAGTCTGCCAGCAGGCGGCGCAGCGCCTCCAGCGGGTCACCGTCGGGGAGTCGCTGGGGCTTGCCGGCCCCCCGTCGGAGGCTGATCCGGCCGTCCTTGGCGGTCAGCACCATGAGCGGGTCGGTTCCCAGGAAGGAATAGCGCGCCCACACCTCACCGCCCTCGACCGACTCCAGCAGGAACGAGTACGGGCCCGACCGCAGGCGCAGGTAAGCCGACAGCGGGGTGTCCAGGTCCGCCGGAAGCTCGGCGAACACGGGCACGAGGTTCCCCTGGCCCGCGAGGTCGCGAAATTCCTCCCGGGTGGGGGAGAGCGACGGAATTCCTAAGCCGGCGGAACTGATGCGGAGCTCAGCGACGACGCGCTACACCGCCAGCGCGTCCAGCTTCTCCTTCAGCTTGGCCTTGGGCACGGCACCGATCACCTGATCGACGACCTTCCCGGCCTTGACGAACAGGATGGTCGGGATCGAGCGGATGCCGTAGCGGCCGGCCAGCGCGTGGTTGTCGTCAACGTTGACCTTCGCCAGGGTTACGCGACCCGCTGACTCGCGCGCGAGATCCTCCAGGACCGGCGCGATGGCTTTGCAGGGGCCACACCACTCGGCCCAGAAGTCCACCATCAGAACACCTCGTGTTTGGTTCAGGGTCTCATCGAAGTTCGCTTCGGTCAGGTGGACGGTGGTCGAGTCAGCCATGCAGAGGGCTCCTCTAGTTAAAAAGTCAACGTGTACGCTAACATGGCGGGCCCGCCCCCGCAACCTTGGTGGACCCTCAGGGCCCGAATCCCTTGTCAGTTTGGCACCCCTCCATGCTAGAGTCGTTCTTACTCATGGACCCAGCAAAGATCCTGGTCGTCGACGACGAGAAGGCGATCCTCCTGTTGCTCAAAGAAGCCCTCACGCAGTGGGGATACGAAGTCACCTGCGCGGCGTCGGCCGTGGAGGCCCTGGAGCTGCTCAAGAACGGCCTGTTCGACGCGCTGATCAGCGACGTCCGGATGCCGGACATGAGCGGGCTCGACCTC
>DASTOJ010000234.1:0-3820 GCA_035762565.1 Candidatus Methylomirabilota bacterium
GTTGAAGATCACCGGGAACAGCACGGTGTAGTTGACGGCGATCAGGATCGTGCGCTCGCCGAAGCCGAACCAGACCAGCATCAGCGGCAGCCAGGCGATGCCCGAGACCGACTGGAAGAAGTTCAGGATCGGGTGGAAGAAATCCGCGACCCGCCGGCTCATGCCGAGCAGCAGGCCGACCGGCACGCCGACCGCGAGGGCGAACGCGGCGGCCAGCAGGATGCGGCGCAGGCTCTCGCCAACGTAGGCCGGCAGGATGCCCTTCACGGTCAGCTCCCCGAGCGCCGCCAGCACGGCCGTGGGGGGCGGCAGATAGTAGTCGGGCAGCGGCAGCAGCGCGGAGGCCAGGGCCCACGCCGCCGTCGCCCCGCTCAGCAGGGCGACCCACGTGACGACGGCCTCGCGCGCGCGCGTCAGCGCCCGTCCTCCTCGCCGCCGACCTCCTCGCGCACCAGCCGGAGCACGTGGTCCTTGGTGGCGCCGAAGCCGGGATCGGAGGTGAAGAGCTTCCAGGTGCGCTGCCCGCGCGGGATGGCGACCGGCACCAGCGCCTTCACGCGGCCGGGGCGTCGCGAGAGCACGCAGCAGCGGTCTGCCAGGAACACCGCCTCGTCGACGTTGTGGGTGACGAACAGGATCGTCTTGCCCGTGGCCTGGGCGATGGCGTTCAGCTCCTCCTGCAGGGTGATGCGCGTCTGGGCGTCGACGGATGCGAACGGCTCGTCCATCAGCATGACCTCGGGGTTGGCGGCCAGCGTGCGGGCGACGGCCACGCGCTGGCGCATGCCGCCCGACAGCTCGTGCGGGTACTTCCGCTCGAAGCCCTGCAGCCCGATCAGCTCGACGAAGCGACGGACGGTGTCCGCGCGCTCGCGCTTGGGGACGCCCTGGATTTCCAGGCCGTGGGCGATGTTCCGCTCGACCGTGCGCCAGGGCAGGATGGCGAACTCCTGGAACACGACGCCGCGGTCGCGGCCGGGCCCCGTCACCGGCCGGCCGTCCACGAGCACGCTGCCGCGGGTCGGGGTGACGAGGCCGGCCAGGATGCCGAGCAGCGTCGTCTTGCCGCAGCCGCTCGGGCCCACCATGGTGACGAACTCGCCCGCGGCGACATCGAGGTTCAAGCCGTCGAGGGCGAGGACGCGCTCGCGCGTGAACGGGTTGACGTACTCGTGGCCGAGGCCGCGCAGGGCGATCTTGGCGGTCACGACCTGCGGGCGGGCCCGCGCCTCAAGGCGCCGGCTTGAGATCCGTGAACAGCTGCGGGTGGCTCTTGACCACCTTGTCGATGAACCGCAGCTCGATGCCCTGCTGCCACGGTAGCGCCGAGCGCAGCTTCTTCTGCTCGATCAGGACGCGGACGTTCTCCTCCCAGGCCGCCACGGTGTGCGGGGTGATGCGGGGGTCGAACGTCATGTGGCGGATGGCCTTGCGGGCGACGGCGGCGTCGAGTCCCGGAGCCCACCGGGTGGCGATCTCGGCGGCCTCGTCGAGGTTCCGGCGGGTGTACTGCGCGGCCTCGGCCACGCCGATCACGTAGCGCTCGACCACCTCGGGCTGCTTGTCGATGAGGTCGTTCAGGATGGCCATGTTGATGTAGTAGCCGACGTGGCCGCCGCCGCGCGCCAGCAGCACCGCGTCGGGCACCCGAGCCTCGACCAGCGAGCCGAACGGCTCCCAGATCGCGATCGCGTCCACGCTGCCGCCCTGGAGGGCGGAGACGATGTTGCCGGGCGGCACGTTGAGGAAGGTGACCTTGTCGCGCGCCACGTTCTTCTTCTTGAGCAGTACGGTGAGGTACTCGTCGGCGGTGCCCCCGATCGGCGTGCCGATCTTCTTGCCGGCGAGGTCCTCGACCTTCGCCAGCCCGCTGCCCTTGCGCGTCCACACGCTCACCGGATCGTCGGAGTAACGCCCGGTGCGATCGCCCATCATCCCCACCACGCCGCGGGCGGCCATGCCGCGCTCGACGGCGACGGGATAGTTGGAGAAGGCCGAGCCGATGACCTGCACCTCGCCCGCCTGCAGCGCCTTGGACATCTCCTGGCCGGTGGCCAGCACCTTGAGCTTCAGGTCGATGCCGTGCTTGAGGAAGATGCCCTTTTCCACGCCGACGAAGCTCGGGACGTGGTTCATGTTGCCGCCGACGGCGGCGGCCAGCGACGTGGGGGACTGCGCGCGCGCCGTCAGCCCCAGACCGGCCAGCGCCAGAACGAGAACGGTCAGCCCGGCGAGTCGCTTCATTGCGGTCCTCCTCGCGGTGCGCGCGACGATATCACAGCGTTGTCAGGCCAGCCCGAGCTCCCGCAGGTGACGGAGGACGCCGGGGTGGATCAGCTCGCGGCGGGGTGCGGCGGCCAGCGTGTTGGGAGCGGTCGTCTCCCGCGCCTGCGGCAGCCGGGCCGCCAGCGCGGCCGCGCCTCCGTGCAGCGCGCGGGCGAGCCGGTAGGCCACGTCCTCGTCCAGCGACGGGCGGGCCATGATGAAGCTCCAGGAGCCGACGGAGACGATCGGCTCGGGCTGGCCCGGATAGGAGTTGGCGGGGACCGTCAGCGTCTTGAGGAACGTGTGCCTGGCCTGGATGCGCCGGACGCCGTCGGCGTCCGGCGCGAGAAAGCGCCCTCCGGCGCCCGCCACGGCGTTGAAGCCGGGCCAGCCGATGCCGCCGCCCCACAGCGCCGCCGCGCGGCCGTCGAGCACCATCGCGGGGCCGTCGCCGGCGCGGTCGAGGTAGATGGCCTCGAAGTCCTTCGCCTGGTCGAGCCCCAGACCGTCCAGCACGTAGCGGGCGAGGATGACCAGGCCCGAGCCCCGCGCGCCGAAGGCGACCGGCTGGCCGCGGAGATCGGCAATCGCGCGCGCCGGCGAGTCGCGGCGCACGACGAACATGCCGGGCGTCGAGTACATGGCGGCGAAGATCCGCAGATCGGCGGGCGGCCGGCCGATGCCCTGGAGCGCCTCGTAGGCGACCTCGCCCTGGACGAGCGCGAGATCGAGCTGGCCCGACTCGAGCAACGGCACGTTCTCGATGCTGCCCTTCGTGTTGCGCGTGACGACGCCGAGCGAGGGGTCGACCTCGTTCAGCGTGGCGGCCACGGCGTCGCCGTAGACGGGGAAGCCGCCGCCCGGCGTCGCGGTGCCGAGGACGACGCTCACGGCTTCTTCGCCGCGCGGGCGATGGCCGCGATCTTGTCGGCGAAGTTCAACTGGCTGTCGTCCTCGGGCTGGTAGCCGAGCTTCCGCCGGGCGCTGGCCAGGCTCCAGAACCGGTGCGTGTTGCCGCTGATGCCGTAGACGATCAGGAACGGCACGCCGTGCTCGTCGGTGATGTCGGGCGTCTCGACCATGCGAATGGCCTGCTGGACCTGGTCACGGCGCGAGAGGTAGGCGCCGAGCGCCCGGTGCATCACCTTGATGTCGCCCGGCTGCACATGCTCGATGTCGTCGTCGCGCGGCCCGCCGATGCGCCACTGCACCACCTCGAGCTTGCGGCCGTCGACCTTCCCGGTGGCGAAGACGAAGCCCAGCAGCTCGTACGCGGCCTTGGCCCAGCCGTACCAGTTGTCCGAGCGCGGCGGCATCTCGGGCGTGACCATGTCGACCCGCCCGTCCCACACCAGACGCTCGTAGTAGTCCGCGGCGTGGTTGGAGCTGGCGACGACGACCCGGCGCACGCCTTCTTCCAGGGCGACGCGATAGACGTTGTACGCGAGCGCCACGTTCTGGTGCTCGGCCCAGAATTTGGCGTCGTTGTTCTCCTGCCACGTCGTGGCGTCCATGCCGGGCGCGCGCACGTAGCCCAGATGGATGACCGCGTCGG
>DASTOJ010000235.1:0-5401 GCA_035762565.1 Candidatus Methylomirabilota bacterium
GACACAATCTTCCGTCCCACGAGGGCCAAGATCCTGAAGGAGCTCCTGGGCAGGCCTCACCTGTTTTGTACGGCCCGCTTTCGAGAGCGCTACGAGGCACAGGCGCGTCGCAACCTACGACACTCACTGATGAGCCTCGAGGGGCTTGGTACAGCGGGGGTCTAACGACATGGCCGAGGGCAAGACGACGGAGGGCGAAGGCCCGCGGGTCAGGCGGCTGGACCTCCCTCCGGCGGGTGTATACTTCACCCCGTCGCGCGTGGGGGGAGGATTCCTGAGAACCGGGTGCGGCCCGGGACCCCTCGAACCTGCTCTGGGTAATTCCAGCGAAGGGAACACGGCGGCGGAGTAGGGCACGGCCGCACCCGGGGAAGGGGAGCGGCCGTTCGTGTCTGTGCAGATCAGCGTCAACGGCAAGCCGATGGCGGTCGAACTCGGGACGACCGTGGACGGCCTGCTCACCCTCCTCGATGTCACGCGTGAGTACACGGCGGTCGCCGTCAACCGTGAGGTGACACCGAAGAGCACGTACGCGACCGTGACGCTTTCCGAAGGCGACAAGGTCGAGATCGTTCGCCCGATGGGGGGAGGCTAGACGCATGTACGACACCAACCTGGTCCTCGGCGGCAAGGAGTTCACCTCCCGGTTGATCGTCGGGACGGGCAAATACCGCACGCTCGAGATCATGCGCGAGGCCCACGAGGCCTCCGGTGCCGAGATCGTCACGGTGGCGGTGCGGCGGGTCAGCCTGCCGGGCACCGGCGAGTCGATCCTCGACTTCATCGACACCAAGCGCTTCACGCTGCTGCCCAACACGGCCGGTTGCTACACGGCCGACGAGGCGATCCGCACGGCGTACCTCGCCCGCGAGGCCGGCATGGGCGACCTGGTCAAGCTCGAGGTCATCGGCGACCAGCGCACGCTGTTCCCGGACGTCCCCGAGCTGATCGAGGCCACGCGCACGCTGGCGCGCGAAGGCTTCATCGTCATGCCGTACACCAACGACGACCCGGTCGCGGCCCGGAAGCTGCAGGACGCGGGCGCGGCATGCGTCATGCCGCTGGGGGCGCCGATCGGCTCGGGGCTCGGGATCCGCAACCCGTACAACATCAAGATCATCCTCGAGACCGTGACCGTCCCCGTGATCGTCGATGCCGGGGTGGGCACGGCCTCCGACGCGGCCGTCGCCATGGAGCTGGGGTGCGACGGCGTGCTCATGAACACCGCCATCGCGGGTGCGCAGGACGCCGTGGCCATGGCCCGCGCGATGAAGCTCGCCGTCGAGGCGGGGCGGCTGGCCCACAAGGCGGGGCGGATCGGCAAGAAGCTGTATGCGACAGCGTCCTCGCCGCTCGAGGGCCTGCCCGATTGGACGAGCTGAGCCTCACGCTCGTCACCGACCGGACGCAGACCGGCGGCCGGGATCTCGTCGACGTCGTCTCCGAGTGCCTGGCCGCGGGGCTGCCCGCCGTCCAGGTGCGCGAGAAGGACCTGGGCGCGGCCGACCTCGCCTTCCTCTGCCGTCGTCTCCTGGGTCCTGTTCGCGACGCCGGCGCCGCGCTGATCGTCAACGACCGGGTGGACGTCGCGCTGGCCATCGGCGCGGACGGCGTCCAGCGCACGGGCATCTCCCTCGCCGTGAACGACATCCGCGCGATCGCCGGCGGGCGGCTGCGCATCGGCGCCTCCGTCCACTCGCTCGAGGACGCCGTCGATGCCGAGATGAAAGGCGCCGACTGGGTGACGTTCGGCCCGGTCTACGAGACCCCGAGCAAGCGGCCCTACGGCCCCCCGCAAGGGCTGGACCGGCTCGCCACGGTGGCGCGCGGCCTGCGCATTCCCGTCCTCGCGATCGGCGGGATCACGCCCGGGCGGGTGAGCGAGGTCCGGGCGGCGGGGGCACGGGGGGTCGCCGTCATCTCCGGCATCCTGGCCGGCGCCTCGCCCGCCGAGGCGACGCGGCGGTTCCTGAAGGCCCTCGAGCGCTGAAGCCGGTCAGGAGGGCGCGCTCGACTTCCTGATGTCGAGCATGGGAGGCAGGGCTCCCTGCCGCGGCACTTCCTCCAGCGTCGTGATGTGGTTCATCCGCCTGACGATGTCGCGGATCCGCTCGGCGCCTTCCTTCGCGCTGGCGATCCATCGCGCCTGCTCGGTGTCCGCCGGCACGCCGCGCGCGGCGAGCGACAGGCCGCCGATCACCGCGGTGAGGGGATTGTTGATCTCGTGGGCGGCGGCGTTGGCCAGTGTGGCGACCGCCCGAAGCTGCGCGGCCTCGCGGCGGGAGCGCTCGGCGTCCTGGCTGGCGACGACCTCGGCGAACAGCCGCGCGACGAGGCCGATGCCGACCACGTAGAGGATCAGGAGCGCCAGCCACACGGGCGCGAACATCGCCCGGCCGCGCGCGCCCAGCATGAGGAACGCCGCCCCGGTGATGGCCCACACGGCCAGGCTCAGGGCGAATGAGTGGCGCAGGCCGATGCCGCCGTCGCTCCGTGCCCACGTCCGCACGCCGAAGGCCGCGCCCGCGATGACGGCGATGGCGAGCACGCCCGCCACCGCCCCGCTGCCGCCGAGCCAGATGCGATAGGCCGCGGCCAGGCTGGCCGCCACCACGCCGGCCGGGCCCCCCTCCACCAGCATGACGAGAGCGATCGGGACCGCCCGGGCGTCCACGAAGCGGTCGCCGCCCACGTGGATGCGCGAGACCATCAACACCACGGCCACGACGCCGAACACGAGCCCGATGGCGATGGGTCGGGCGCGGCGCCAGCCCGGCGGCGCGCTCTCGGACCAGCGGACCAGGTACGAGTAGGCGACGAGCCCCAGGCTCACGACGCCGGCGGCCTCGATGACGTGGTGGTAGTCCATGGCGCCTCCGTCGCACATCCTCTCATTGCGCGAGGGCCGAGCGGATATGATTGGACTCCGCCCGCGGGCGGGTGCTCATGACCGAGACGTCCATCGACCGCGCGACCGCATTACGCCGCTGCTGGCACCCGGTGGCCTGCGGGGCAGAGGTCGGCGCGGCGCCGCGCGCGGCCGCGCTGCTCGGCCAGCCGCTGGTGCTCTGGCGTGACTCGCGCGGTGCCGTCCACGCGTTCGACGACCTCTGCGTGCACCGGGGCACCGCGCTCTCGCTCGGCAGCGTGCGGGGCGACGAGCTGGTGTGCGTCTATCACGGCTGGCGCTACGGCGCCGACGGCGCCTGCACGTTCATCCCGCAGCTGCCCGAGCCGACGCGCGTGCCGGCCCGGGCGCGCGCGACCGCGCACCGCTGCTGTGAACGCTACGGCCTGGTCTGGGTGGGCCTGGAAGCGCCGCGCTGGCCGCTGCCCGAGGTGCCGGAGCTGGAGGACCCCGCCTGGAGGGTGGTGGCCACCGGCCCGTTCGCGTGGCGCTGCGAGGCCTCCCGCCAGGTGGAGAACTTCACCGACTTCGGCCACTTCGCGTTCGTGCACCCCGGCCTGCTCGGCGACCCCGCCCAGCCGGTGGTGGCGCCCTACGAGGTGCGCGTGGACGGCCATGTGCTGCGCTATGAGTACACGCGACCCGACACCAAGAACACCGCCGACTTCCCGGTCTACGCCGAGGCCGGCCGCGACGCCGAGCGCCGCGTGACCAGCTACGCGCTCCACCTGCCCTACACGATCGTGGAGCACATTGACTGGGGCGCGCGCGAGCGGATGGTGTATTTCTTCGCATCCCAGCCGGTGGCGCTCGATCGATGCATCGGGTACTGTCTGGTGGCGCGAAACTACAACCTCGACCAGCCCGACGGCGTCATGCAGGAGTTCGAGCGCGCGATCTTCGCCCAGGACCAGCGCGTCGTGGAGTCGCAGCGGCCGGCGGCCGTGCCCTTCGACCTCGGCGCCGAGCTGCACCTGCGCTTCGACGCGGTGGCCGTGGCGTACCGGCGAGCCATGCAAGCCAACGGACTGGCATAACGGAGATCCCAGCGATGACCAAGGCCGAGCTCAAGCAGCGGGTGCACGCGGCGATCGACGAGCGGGGTGAGGAGATCATCGGCCTCGGCGAGCAGATCCGGAAGAGGCCCGAGCTGGGCTTCAAGGAGGTCAAGACGGCGCGCCTGGTCGAGGAGACGCTCGGACGGCTGGGACTCCAGCCCAAGGGCGGCCTGGCCATGACTGGCGTGCGCGCCGACGTCGCCGGGCGCGCCGGCGCCGGACCGACGCTCGCGCTGCTGGGCGAGCTGGACGGGCTCGTGGTGACGGGCCACCCCGTCGCCGATCCGCAGACGGGCGCCGCCCACGCCTGCGGTCACAACGCCCAGGTGGCGGGAATGCTCGGCGCCGCCATGGGCCTGCTCGACGGCAAGGCGTTCGACCACCTCGCGGGTCGGGTCGTGTTCTTCGCGGTGCCGGCCGAGGAATACGGCGACGTCGAGTGGCGGGTGGCGCAGGCGCGGGCGGGGAAGCTGGAGTTCCTCGGCGGCAAGCCGGAGCTGCTGCGCCTGGGGCACTTCGACGACGTCGACCTGTCGATGATGATCCACACGACCTCCCGGACCGAGGACGGCAAGACCGGAGTGCCCGCCTCCAACAACGGCTGCATCGTGAAGACCGTGCGCTACGTCGGCCGCGCCGCCCACGCCGGCGGCGCCCCGCACATGGGCGTCAACGCGCTGTACGCCGCCCAGATCGGCCTGGCTGCCATCAACGCCATCCGAGAGACGTTCCGCGACGAGGACACGATCCGCGTCCACCCGATCATCACCCACGGCGGCTCGCAGGTGAACGTGATTCCCGGCGAGGTGCGGCTGGAGACCTATGTGCGGGGGCGCACGGTCGAGGCGATCCTCGACGCCAACCGGAGGGTCGACCGCGCGCTCCGCGCCGGCGCGCTGGCGCTGGGCGCCAAGGTCGAGATCGAGACGCTGCCCGGCTACATGCCGATGAGCTGCGATCCGACGATGGCCAGGATGTACCAGGCCAACGCCGCCGAGCTGGTCGGGGCCGAGCACTACCGCCAGATCGGCCACCGCACCGGCTCGACGGACATGGGCGACCTCAGCATGGTGATGCCCGTGCTGCACCCCTACATGGGCGGCGCCACCGGCTCCGGCCACGGCGCCGACTACCAGATCGTCGACCATCAGCTCGCCTACCTCGGCATCGCCAAGGGGCTGGCGGCGATGGCCATCGACCTGCTGGCCGAGGGCGCCGCGGGCGCCCGCGAGGTGTTGAAGAACGCCAGACCGCCCATGACCCGCCAGCAGTACCTGGCGTTCCAGCGCGGGGTCGCGAAGCGCGAGGTGTACGAGGGGTAGCCGCGAGAGCCGGCGGCTACCCCTCGCTGGCGTTTCGCTTCAGCGGATCGGCTTGGGCACGCTCTTCACTGCCAGCTCGCCGATCTTCTTGCCCATCAGCGTGCCGACCACCG
>DASTOJ010000236.1:0-26099 GCA_035762565.1 Candidatus Methylomirabilota bacterium
CGCCTGCGCAGCCGCCGCATCCCGTGACGCGGACAGACGCCTCCGGCACCGCGCTGACCCTGCCGCGACCACCCCGGCGGATCGTCTCGCTCATCCCGTCCGTCACCGAGACCCTCTGCCACCTCGGCCTGGCCGAGGCGCTGGTGGGTGTCACCGCCTACTGCGTGGAGCCCCGCGAGGTCGTGCGGAGCAAGACCCGCATCGGCGGCGAGAAGGATCCGGACCTGGCCGCGATCCGCGCGCTGGAGCCCGACCTGGTCGTGGCCAACGTCGAGGAGAACGTGCGCGAGCACGTCGAGACGCTGCGGGCGTGGGGCATCGCCGTGTGGGTCACCTATCCCCGGACGGTGGCCCAGGGCCTGGCGATGATCCGCGAGCTGGGCGAGGTCACCGGCACCGCCGCGCGGGCGGAGGCGATCCTGGCCGAGCTGGAGCCGCTCCACGCGCGCGTGGGGGCGGCCACGGCACGGCGGCCGCCGGTGCCGGTCTTCTATCCGATCTGGCGGCGGCCCTGGATGACGATCGGGCGAGACACCTACATCCACGACCTGCTCGCGGTGTGCGGCGCCGCCAACGTCTTCGCCGACCGGCCCGCCCGCTATCCGACCGTCACGCTCGAGGAGATGGCCGCCCGGCGTCCCGCGGTCATCGTCCTGCCGGACGAGCCGTTCCGCTTTCGCCGCGCCCACCTCGCCGACTTCGCCCCGTTCGCCGACGTGCCCGCCGTGCGCGACGGCCGCATCCACCTCGTGGACGGCAAGCCGTTCGCCTGGCACGGCCCCCGCGTGGGCGAGGCCCTGCGCACGCTTCCCGCACTGTTCGGCGCCGTCGATGGCTGACGTCTGCCCGCGCTGCAACGCTGCCGTCCCCCTGGAGCGCTGCCCGCAGTGCGGCCTGGTCGTCGCGCTCTACCGGGCCTCCCTCGAGAAGCTGCGGCGCGGACCTGCCCCTAGGCGGCCGGGGGCGGCCGTGTTCCGGGCTCCGGCGCCGCCGGCCGCCGGCAGCGCCGCAGCGCCCGTGCGGACCGGCGCGCCGGCGGCGAGCCGCCATCTGCGCTTCCACGGCTCGGCCGGCGCCCTGTTCGGCATCCACGTCGTCAACGCGCTGTTCACGCTGCTCACCCTCGGCGTGTACTTCTTCTGGGGCAAGGCGCGCGTCCGCGCCTACCTGCACGGCGCCACCGAGCTGGACGGCGATCGCTTCGCCTACCACGGCACCGGCCGGGAGCTGCTGATCGGCTTCGCCAAGGGCGTGGCCGTGTTCTTCATTCCGGTCGCGCTGTTCAGCATCCTGCCGCAGGTCTACGGCGTCCCCGACCAGGTCACCGGCGCGCTCGCGCTGCTCCTCTGGATGACGGGCCTGCTGCTGGTGCCGGTGGCGATGGTCGGCGCCCGCCGCTACCGGCTCAGTCGCACCTCGTGGCGCGGCATCCGCTTCTCGTTCCGGGGGCGGGCGCGGGAGTTCGTGGGGATCTTCGTCACCGGCACCGTCCTGACCCCGCTCACGCTGGGCATCTACTACCCGGTCTTCGTCACCCAGCGACAGGCGTTCATGATCTCGCACGCGTATTTCGGCTCGCGCAAGCTCGACTTCGACGGCCGCGGGCGCGATCTGATCGCCCCCTTCCTCGTGATGCTCCTGCTGTTCCTGCCGACGCTCGGCCTGTCGTGGTTCTGGTTCTCGGCGCGGCGCCAGCGCTACTTCACCGGGCACACGCGCTTCGGCGCCACGACGTTCCGCTCGACGGTGACGGGCGGGGCGCTGGCGTGGCTCACGATCAGCAACGTGCTGGCGCTCGTGCTGACGCTGGGGCTGGCGTGGCCGTGGACGGTCGTGCGCGGAGTGCGCTTCACTCTCCGCTACACGACGGTGGAGGGCCCGCTCGACGTGGTGGATGTCCGCCAGGACGCGCGGGCCGCCTCGGCGACCGGCGAGGGGCTGGCCGGCCTGCTCGACGCCGACTTCGGCGTGAGCTGACGCGGCCGGTGCCCGCACCCGGCGGTCGCGTCTGGGACGCCGACTATCTCGACGGCCGCACGCCGATGCGACGGCCGGCGCGGGTGGTCATCGGCCAGGCGGGGCTGGAGATCACCCTGGCGGCGGGCGGCGGGTCGTTCCGCTGGCCGCTCGCCGAGGTCCGCCAGACCCAGGGGTTCTACGAGGGCGAGCAGGTCCGGCTCGAGCGCGGCGGCGACCTGGCCGAGGTGCTGCTCGTTCGCGATCTGGCGTTCCTGTCCGCGCTGCGGGCGGCCGCGCCGCACGCCGCCGGCCCGTTCCACGATCCCGCCCGCCGCCGGTTCCGGGTCGGGCTCACGGTCCTGGCCGCGCTCGCCGCGGTGGCGCTCGGAGCGGGCCTGTACTTCTGGGGTATCCCGATGCTGGCCGGCGTGGCGGCGGCCCGCGTGCCGGTGTCCTGGGAGGTCGCGCTCGGCGACGCCGCAATGGCCCAGCTGGCGCCGCCTGCCCGGCGCTGCCAGGATCCCGAGCGACAGCGCCGCATCGACGAGATCGCCGGCGTGCTGCTGCGCACGCTGCCGGAGTCGCGCTATCCCTTCCGCGTCACCGTCGTCGATCATCCGATGGTGAACGCGTTCGCGGCGCCCGGCGGCTTCATCGTCGTCTTCCGCGGGCTGCTCGAGCGCACCGACGACGCCGAGGAGCTGGCCGCCGTCCTCGCCCACGAGATGCAGCACGTCCTCCATCGCCACGCGACGCGCGCCATCCTGCGCCAGGCGTCCACCGGCGTCCTGATCGCGGCCCTGGTGGGCGACGTCAGCGGCGTGATGGCGTTCGGCATCGAGAGCGCGCGGCTGCTCGGCGACCTCCGGCACAGCCGCGAGGCCGAGCACGAGGCCGACCGCGACGGCATGCGCATGCTGCACGCGGCGGGGGTGGACCCCGAGGGGATGCTGGCGTTCTTCCGCGCGCTCCAGAAGGTCGAGGGCGCGATGCCGGCCGCCACGCGCTACCTCTCGACCCACCCCGTGCCCGGCGATCGCCTGCGGGCGCTGGCCGCGCTGGCCGCCGGACATCCCCGCCCGCCGGTGAAGCTGCTGCCCGACTACGACTGGAGCGACATCAAGAAGATCTGCCCCGGGCGGGAATCCAGGGTCGGTGAGCCGGCCGCCCCGGTGGTCAGTCGCGGACAACCAGGATGGGGAGTTGCAGCCCGGCGGGATGACCGCCACCTTGAAGACGTGGTCGGCGGGGGGAGCTCGGGTCAGGCGCCGGGGCGCGGCGCGCCGTGCGCGCGCTCGATCAGCGCCCGCACGCGGGCCGGCAGCGCCGGCGTCGCCGTCAATCGAACTCCGAGCGGAGCCAGCGCGTCGTCGACCGCGTTGGCGATGGCGGCGGGCGGAGAGATGGCGCCGCCCTCGCCCAGGCCCTTGGCGCCGAGGGGGTTGCGCGGCGAGGGGTACACCAGGTGCTCGCACTCGATCAGGGGGAGGTCGTCCGCGCGCGGCAGCGCGTAGTCCATCAGCGAGCCGGCCAGCAGCTGGCCCGTCTCGTCGTAGGCCATGTCCTCCAGGAGGCCGCCGCCCACGCCCTGGGCGACGCCCCCGTGCACCTGACCCTCGACGATGATCGGGTTGATCACGGTGCCGCAGTCGTGGGCGACCACGTAGCGAAGCAGGCGCACGGCGCCGGTGTCGGGGTCCACCTCCACCTGGGCCACGTGCACGGCGCTGGCGTAGGTGACGGTCGGCACGTGGTGATAGGCGGTGGCGTCGAAGTCCGCGCTCGCGACGCCCGGCCGGGCGAAGGTCGGGATGGCGGCCTGGACCACGCGGGCCAGCGGCACCGCGCCGGCGCGGGCGCCGCGCACGAACACCTGGCCGTCCTCGACCTCGATGTCGGCCTCGGCGGCCTCCAGCAGCGCGGCCGCCGCCGTGACGACCTTGGCCCGCACCGCGCGGGCGGCGTCGGCGATCGAGTTGCCGGCGGTCACGCCGCTGCGGCTGGCGAACGTCCCGACCCCGAACGGAACCGTCCCGGTGTCGCCGCCCGTCACGGTGACGTGCTCGAGGGGCAGGCCGAGGGCGTCGGCGCAGACCTGGGCGAACGAGGTCTCGTGACCCTGGCCCGAGTTGACGGCGCCGGTCGCCACCGCCGCGTGGCCGGCCAGGTCCAGCGTGACGCGCGCGCCCTCGTAGGGGCCGATCGCGGTGCCCTCGACGTAGCCCGAGATCCCGATCCCGCGCCACACGCCGCGCTCGCGCAGCGCCGCCTGCTCGCGCCGGAACGCCTCGTAGCCGGCGGCCTTCAGCGCCGTGTCGAGCACCTCGCGGAAGTCCCCGCTGTCGTAGACGAGCGGGTTGCCGTCGCGGTACGGCATGCCGAGGTCCCACGGCAGCTCGGCCGCCGTCAGGTAGTTGCGCCGGCGGATCTCGGCGGGATCGAGGCCGAGCTGGCGGGCCAAACCGTCCACCGCGCGGTCCATCGCGAACACGGTCTCGGGCCGGCCGGCGCCGCGGTAGGGCGCGTTCGGCGTCTTGTGGGTGACGACCCCCTGGAACCGGACGGCCAGGTCGCGCACGCGATGGGGACCCAGCAGGTGGGCGACCGTGTTGTAGGGCAGCACGATGCCCCAGCAGTTGTAGGCGCCGAAGTCGAGCCAGATGTGGTCGCGCACGCCGAGGATGGTGCCGTCGCGGCGGGCGGCCAGGCTGATGCGGTGCGTCTGGTGGCGCGCGTGAGCCGAGCCCATCATGTGCTCGCGCCGGCTCTCGATCCACTTCACCGGCCGGCCGAGGGCGCGGGCGGCCAGGGGCACCAGCACGTCCTCGGGGTAGCCGGAGGCCTTGGTGCCGAAGCCGCCGCCAAGGTCGGGCGCGATCACGCGGATGCGGTGGGGGGGCAGCTCGAGCGCCGCCGCCAGGCCCTGCTGGACGAAGTGCGAGACCTGCGTGCTGTTCCAGGTCGTCAGCGTGCCGTCGCGCCGGTCCCACTGCGCCACCACGCCGCGGCCCTCCAGCGGCATCCCCGCATAGCGCTGGACGGCGAAGGTCTCCGTGAACACCACGTCCGCGGCGGCGAACGCGCGGTCGGCGTCGCCGATCGCGTGGGTGAAGCCGACCGCCACGTTGGTGCCCCACTCGGGGTGGACGAGCGGGCTGCCGGGCTCGCCCGCCGATACCAGATCTACCACCGCCGGCAGCGGCTCCCACTCGACCTCGATGCCCGCCAGCGCGTCCTCGGCGCGGGCGGGGTCGTCGGCGACCACCATCGCGACGATCTCCCCGACGTAGCGGGCGCGGTCGCGGCACAGCGCGTGCTGCGGCGCCTGATGCAGGTCGAAACGGACGGCGGCGGCCAGGCCGGGGGGCGGCGCGCCGAACAGCGGCAGCGGCTTGAGTGAGCGCTCGAGGTCGGTGAACGTGTAGACCCCGGCAACCCCCGGCATCGCGCGGGCCGCCTGGGTGGTCAGCCGCGCGATGCCCGCGTGGGCGTGGGGCGAGCGCAGGAAGGCCGCGTGCAGGAGACCGGGCAGGACGACGTCGTCGATGAAGCGGCCGTTGCCTTGCAAGAATCGCGGGTCCTCCCGGCGCCGGACGGCGGCGCCGAGGTACTTGGCGCCCATCAGAGAGACCGGGTCAACGTTTGTCGCGCGTGGGGAGAATCCAGTCCAGCCAGGGCGCGGCCGCGGCCATGAAGAGGCCCGGGACGGCTACCCCGCTGATGAGGCCGAGGATGGCGAGGAAGATGAGCGAGATGGCGGTGGTCACGGCGTCGAGCAGCAGGTCCATCGAGCCTCCTGTCAGTGAGCTCAGCGGGGTCGATTATCCTCGCTCGACCGGTGGATGTCGAGCATGGCGGGGACCCCCGGTATCGAGCGGGCCGACTCCACCCGGGTGATGCGCGTCATGCGCCCGATGATCTCGCGGATGCGCTGCGACGAGCCCATGGCGCGGTCGATCCACCGTACCTCCTGGTCGGCTCCCAGCCGCCGCTGCAGCAGCTCCAGCGAGCCCACGATCACGGTCAGGGGATTGTTGATCTCGTGAGCGGCGGCGTTGGCCACCAGCGTGACGGCCCGCAGGTCGAGCACCTCGCGCCGGGCGGTGTCGAGCGCCTCGCGGGGCCCGGCATCACGCAGCATCACGATCTCGTAAGGCCGCCCGTCGTGCTCGACGCGGCGCACGGTGAGGTCCACCGACCGCGCGGGCCCGACGGCGGGACGGTAGGGCAGACCGAAGGCGGACGCCGCGCCCGTGGCGGCCGTCTCGGTCACCAGCTCCTCCCAGCGCGCGCGGTCCTCGGGGTCCTCGGGCCAGAACTCGCGCGAGTCCCGCGCCAGCAGCCGCTCACGCGGGCAGCCCGTCAGGACCGAGTCCGCGCGGTTGGTCTCGAGGATCCGCCGGGTCTCGGGATCGACGATCCGGATGGCCTCCGACGCCTCGTCGAGCAGCGCGCGGAAGCGGCGCTCGGCCGCGGCCAGCCGCTCGCGCTCGACGACGTTCTGCAGGAGCGGCGCCAGGAACCCGACGCCGCCGACGTAGGCGACGAGGAAGTGCGCCCACGTGCTCGCGAACTTGTCGAATCCTTCCCGGCCGAGCATCGCGTAGCCGAGCAGCGTGGCCAGGAAGGTGGCGGCGCCGAGGGCGTACGCGTGGCGGCCGCCGACCCGGCCACGCCGGGTCGCCCACCAGTGCACGAGGCCGCCGACCACGGCCACGCAGAGGACGCTGACGATGCCCGGCAGCGTTCCTGGCCCGCCGAGCCACCACCACCGGTACACCACCACCATGCCAGCCGCCAGCAGGCCGGCCGTCCAGCCCTCGAACAGCGCGATGAGCGCGACCGGCACGCTGCGGGCGTCGAAGAACACCTCGGGGGCGATCTGGATACGGGCGATGGCGAGCCACACGGCCAGCGCGCCGAAGACGAGCCCGTTCAGGACGTGGCGGAGCTTGCGGCGGCGGCCATCACGGAGGCGGCCGAGGGTGAAGGAATAGAACAGGACGCCGATGGCGAGGACGCCGGCGGCCTCGACCAGGTGATGAAGGTCGATCGCTCACTCCACCTCGAGGACCATCTCGATCTCGACCGGGATGCCGACCGGCAGCCCGGCCATCCCGACCGCCGACCGGGCGTGCTTGCCGATCTCCTCGCCGAACACCTCGACCATGAGGTCGGAGAAGCCGTTGATCACCCTGGGCTGATCGCCGAAGCCCTCGGCCGAGTTCACCATGCCCAGCACCTTGACCACGCGCTTGACGCGGTCGAGACTGCCGAGGGCCGCCCGTGTGGTGGCGAGCAGGTTCAGGCCCACCTCGCGCGCGGCCTGGTAGCCCTGCTCGACGGTGAGGTCGCGGCCGACCTTGCCGGTCACCGACGGCTTGCCATCCGGACGCAGCGGGCCGTGCCCGGCCAGGAAGAGCAGGTTGCCGGTGCGCACGGCGCTGACGTAGTTGGCCATCGGCTTGGGGGGCTGGGGCAGCGTGATGTTCTTGTCCTTGAGTCGAGCCTCCGCGCCCATCACGCCTCCTCGATCGAAGGCTCGCCTCGCCTTCGGCTGCGGCTCGCACCGTCACGACACACACTCACGTCACGAATGACAAGCGCGCGAGCATCGTGGCACACTACGCCGTGCCCGTCAAACCCGAGCCCGCCCGGCCGGCGCCGGCCGCGACCCTGGTGCTCCTGCGCGATCGTCCTGCCGGCGGCGTGGAGTGCCTGCTCATGCGCCGCCACCTCAAGAGCAAGTTCGCCGCCGGCGACTTCGTCTTCCCGGGCGGCAAGATCGAGGCGGACGACATCCCGGACGACGCCGCCGCCTGGTGCCGCGGCCTCGACGTCAAGCAGGCCGCCCGGCGTCTGGGCCTCGAGCACGCGCCCCGCACGGCGCTCGGCTTCTGGATCGGCGCCATTCGCGAGACGTTCGAGGAAGCCGGCCTGCTGCTGGCCGTCGATGCGGCCGGGGGCGAGCTGGCCCGCGCCGCGCGCTTCGCGGAGTACCGCCGCGCCTGCCAGGGCGACAACCGTGCGTTCTGGACGATGGTCCGCGCCGAGCGCCTCCAGCTCACGACCGACCGGGTCGTCTACTTCGCCCACTGGATCACGCCCGAGGAGCAGCCGCTGCGTTTCGACACCCGCTTCTTCGCGGCGCCGGCGCCCCCCGGCCAGGAGCCGAGCGGCGACGACTACGAGATGACCGATCTCAAATGGCTGACGCCGCAGGAGGCCCTCGGGGCCCAGGGCCGCGGCGAGATCACCCTGCGCAACCCGACCGTGAAGAACATCCTGCTCTTCGACGGGGCCGCCTCCACCGCGCACGCCCTCGACCGCCTGCGCGACCGCGCGGTTCCGACCATCCGTCCCCGCGTCGTCATGGATGGCGACCAGCGCACGATCCTGATGCCGGGCGACCCCGGCTACTTCTAGGCGCGGCCGACGAGCGGGCCGAAGCGGCGGGTGAACTCGGCCGGGTCGAGATTGCCCGCCCGGGCCAGGGTCGCCACGCCGGCCGGGTCGTCGAAGTCCTCCGGCTTGAGAAGGATCATGTAGGCGGCGAGCGTCTGGTACATCTCGGACTCGACGTCCGCGTAGCGCACCCGGATGCGTCCCGTCTTGGGATCCATCATCAGGCCGAAAGGCACCGGCACCAGCCGGCCGGCCTGGATGGTCACCATCGCGTTGCTGCCACCCTCCAGCAGGAAGCGGGTCGCCCAGTAGCCGAGGCTGCGGCAGTACTGGATGTCGTGGGCGCCAGGGGGCGCGCAGCGCAGCTCGTAGCCCATGTCCTTGGCCACGATGGTCACGTCGACGCCGCGCGCCTTCAGGCTGGCGCTCACACGCTCCTTGAGCAGGCGGCCCAGGTCCAGCTCGGCCAGGCGCACGTTGCCGTAGGCGTCGCGCTCGACGGCGCCGAGCGTCTGCGGATCGAGCTTCTCGGCCAGGCCCTCGGACAGGATCGCCACGCCCTGCTCGCGGCCGTGGGCGCGCCGCTTGATGATGGCGCCCTCCAGGGTGTCGGCGACCCGGTCGAGGCTGATCTGGGCCTCGGAAAACTCCTCGGCGATGACCGTGACCGTGGCGCCGGCCGAGCCGCCGATGCCGAGCGCCAGGTGGCCGGCGTGCCGGCCCATGACCGTGACGAAGAACCACCGCTCCGTCGTGGCCGCGTCCTGCATGAGATTACGGACCAGCTCCTTGCCCAGGTTGCAGGCCGTGGTGAAGCCGAACGTCACGATGTCGCTGGGCAGGGGCAGGTCGTTGTCGATCGTCTTCGGCACGTGGGCGACGGTCAGCCCCTCCAGCGCCTTGGCCAGGCGCGAGGCGGCGAATGCCGTGTCGTCACCGCCGATGGTCAGCAGGTGGTCGACGCCCAGCCGCTTGAGCGCGTCCGCCACCCGCCCGACGCCCTCCGGCGTCTTGGTCGGGTTGGTGCGCGAGGTGCGGATGATGGACCCGCCGTCGAAGTGGATGCGCGAGGTGTCGTTGATCTCCAGCTCGACGACGTGCTCGGTGTCGCCCTGGACGAGCCACTTGAACCCGTCGTAGCACCCCAGCACGCGCAACCCATGGTTGCGCGCCTCGATCGTCGCCGCCGCGATGACCGCGTTGATTCCGGGCGCCGGGCCGCCGCCGACGAGGATGGCGAGAGTCTTCATGGACAGACGCAGAGCACTCGAGTCCCATCCTACGAGCGGCGTCAACCGACGCCGCCACATTTCAGTACTCGACTCCTCATGTGTTTAGTGCCAGATAATGGGCCTACATTGACGACGAGGCACGGGCCGGCGAGGCGACATGTTCAGGCGGAGACCTCCTCGCGCCCTTGTTTCGGCGGAGGCGTCTGCCTGGAGTGTGCGATCGATCGCGTGGAACAGCTCGGAGGGTCATCCCGGTCGCTGGTCGGCACTTCGTGCGCTCGGCGGAAAGGGGGCAGTCTCAGAGATAAGCCAGCAGCCTCCCGCAGGCGATCACCCCGATCCACAGACAGAGCGACAGCGCACCGGCCGCCTTCGCGGGCAGGGGCGCGGCGATCTCCGTGTCCCAGTCACCGACGCCGCGGAAGGGGAAGCGGTGGAAGATGCCGGCGTTGAGGAAGGCGGCGGCGATGAGGACGAGCTTGAGCCGGAACGCCGGGTTTTCGGCCATCTCGGTTGCGTGGGCCACGAACATCGCCGCCCCCGAGGGCACCACGAGGAGGAGGCTGAGCCGCGACCAGCGCAGCAGGTGATCGGCCATCGAGCTGGCCGGCAGCGCGCGGCTCAGGCCCAGCAGGCGCAGGTCGAACATGAACGCGGCGCCGACCAGGATCACGAAGCCGACGATGTGCACGATCTCGACGATCGGGTAGAGCCAGAGCCACTGGCGCATCGCGACCGCGAGGCCCGACGTCTCGAGCCACACCAGCCAGGCCGGGCCGCTGGCCGGGTGCATCAGCGCAGTTCGGTCGTCTTGCCGGCGATCGTGATGCGCTCGGCGCGCATCTCCTCGGACTCGGTGCGGTGCGGGTAACCCACCACGGTCGCGCGGGTGCCCGGCTTCAGCATGGTCCGGGGCAGCCCGCGGTTCTCCATCCGCGAGGGCGGCGCCAGCACCACGCTCCATGTCTTGCCCGGCGTCTCCAGCCGGATGTGGCCGTGGGGGTGCTCGTACCCGGACTCCTTGATCGTCCCGGTGACGGTCAGCTCCTTGCCGGAGTCGTACCCGCTCCAGCCATGGTGGGCGGCGGCGGCGCCCGCCCCCAGCGCCAGCAGCGCGGCGACGACGATCGCGTGACGGACGACACCTCTCATCGGCGATGACTCCTCACCGGAGAACTATCTCCCGGGCGGGAAGCGGTCACGGCGTCAACACGATCTTGCCGAACTGCTTGCCCTCGGCCAGGCGCTGCTGGGCGGCGGCGCCGTCCTTGAGCGGCACGACCTCGTCGATGATCGCCCGGAGACGGCCGGCGAAGAGCTGACCCATCACGGCGTGGAACTCCCGGCGATTGGCCATCGTGGAGCCGATGATGTGTACCTGCTTCCAGAACACGAGCGGGATCAGCGTTTCGCCCACGGGTCCCGACGTCGATCCACACGTGACGAGGCGGCCGCCGCCCTTGAGCGAGCGGATGGAATCCTTCCAGGTGGCGGCCCCGACGTTCTCGATGACCACGTCGACGCCGCGCTTGCCGGTGGCCTCGAACACCTGCTTCGCCCAGTCGGGGTTCTTCTGGTAGTTGATCCCGACCTCGGCGCCCAGCGCGCGCGCCTTCTCGAGCTTGCCGTCGTCGGACGAGGTCACGATGACGCGGGCTCCGCAGAGGCGGGCGATCTGCACGGCCGTCGACGACACGCCGCCGCCCACGCCGATGACGAGCACGTCCTGGCCGGGCCGCACCTGGCCTTGCGTCACCACCATCCGCCACGCGGTCATGCTGGTGAGGACGAACGAGGCGGCCTCCTCGAAGGGCACGTGGGCGGGCAGGGCAAGCACGTTGTCGCCGCGCACCGCCACGTACTCGGCCAGGCCGCCCTGGACGTGCTCGCCGAGGATGCCGTAGCGCACGCACAGGCTGTCCTCGCCCTGCATGCAGAACTCGCAGCGCCCGCACGTGAGGTTCGGGTTGACCGCGACCCGGGTGCCGACCTTCACGCCCTGGACCTCCGCCCCCGCTTCGATCACCTCGCCGGCGATGTCGCAGCCGGTCCAGAACGGCAGCGGCGTCTTCAGCGCCGGAATCCCCTCGCGCACGAACAGGTCGAGGTGGTTCAGCGCGCAGGCGCGCACGCGGACCAGCACCTCGGTGGGCTTGAGCTTCGGATCCGGCACGTCCGCGTACTGCAGCTTGTCGGGACCGCCGAACTCGTGGAAGACGAGCGCTTTCATCAGCCGTTGAACTCCTTGATCAGCCGGGGCAGCCGGGGGTCGTCCACGGCCTGATGCGTGTAGGGCTGGTAGAACGCGGTGCGGTCCAGGAGGCCGGCGTAGCGCTCCTGGATGCGCGCGGCGATGGTGTCGTGGGTGCCCGTGACGGCGTAGGTGTCGAGCATCTCGTCGGTGATGAGCTCGGCCATGCCCATCCAGTCGCCCTCGACCGACTTGCGGTGCAGGTGGGGCGCCAGGTCCTGCCAGCCGTGGGCGGCCAGCACCGGCTCGTAGGTCCGGGTGGAGGCGTAGAAGGCGATCTGCTGCTTGACGGCGACCCGTTGCTGGGCGAGCTCCGGCTCGGTCTCGCCGATCACCACGAACGTCGACGTCGCGTAGGCGAACTCCTCCCGCCGCTTGCCGGCGGCCTTCAGCCCCTCGTTCACCGCCGGCTGGACGTACTCGCGCAGGTACTTGGGGCTGTTGAACGGATGCACGTGCAGGCCGTCGCACACCTCGCCCGCCACGCGGCACATGTGCTGGTTGACGGCGGCGATGTAGACAGGGACCCTGGGATGCTCGATCGGTCCCGGGTTGAAGAACGGCGTCATGAGGTCGAAGCGATAGTGCCGGCCCTGGAACGCGAGCTTGGCGCCGTTCTGCCAGGTGTTCCAGATGGCCCGCAGGGCCAGCACCACCTCGCGCATGCGCGGCGCCGGCGCCTCCCACTTCACGGAGAACCGCCGCTCGTTGTGGCCCTTGACCTGCGAGCCGAGGCCGAGGATGAAGCGGCCGCCCGAGGCCTTGGCCAGGTCCCAGGCGATGTGGGCGAGCACCATGGGGCTGCGCGGAAAGGCGACGGCGATCGAGGTGCCGAGCCGGATCCTCGAGGTGACCGTGGCCGCGATCGCGAGCGGCAGAAAGGGGTCGTGCTGGGTCTCGGCCGACCACAGGCCGTCGAACCCGAGCGCCTCCACCTTGCGGGCGTAGTCCGGCACCGACTTCAGATCGTGGGTGAGCATGGCGACGTCGAGCTTCACGGGCGCCTCTCCTCTGGCGCGCATTCTACCGTGAGCCCCGCGGCCCTGCCCGAGGTTGACCCGCCACGGTCAGCGCCAGGCGCCCGCCCGGACGGCCCACGCGGTGAGTCCACCGTAGGCCACGAGCGCGAGGGCCATGGCCGCGAACACCGAGGGGAGCGCGCCGCCGAGAAGCGCGAGACCCGCCCAGCCGCCGCAGGTCGCCAGCCCGAGCCGGACGACGCTCGCGACGACCGGCCACCGCAGGCGTCCGGCGCCCTGGGAGGCGAAGTACAGCGCCAGGCCGATGCCGAAGAACGCGTAGGCGGGGCCCACGATGCGCAGGTAGACCGTCGCGACGCTCGCGACGGCGGGGTCGCCGGTGAACAGCCGCGTCCACGCGCCGGGGACGAGCGCCGCCGTCACCCCGATGGCGCCCGTGACGGCGCCCGCGACGGCCGCGCCTGTCCACGCGATGCGCTCGGCACGCTCGTGCCGGCCGGCGCCGACGTTGGTGCCGACCATCGCGACCAGCGCGGTCCCCATCCCGAAGACGATGGGGATCTGTAGATATTCGAGGCGGCTGCCGATCCCGTAGCCGGCGAGCGCGGCGGTGCCGAAGCGCCCGACCAGGCCCGTCAGGAGCAGCACGGTCGCGTTCGCCATGAGGTTGGTCGCGACGCCGGGAAGCCCGACGCGCAGGATGTCGCGGAACAGCCGCCACTGCAGGGGACCGGCGCGGTACCGCACGAGCGCCCGGCCCGAGGCGAGGTACGTCGCCAGCAGGGCGGCGATCGCTCCGAAGGCGATCACGGCGGCCCACCCGGCGCCCGCCACGCCCAGCCTCGGCAGCGGTCCGAGCCCGTGAACGAGACCCACCGACAGGCCGATCTGCACGAGCGCGCCGGCGACGATGAGCGCTGCGGGGAGCGCCATGTTGCCGGTGCCGCGCACGACGTTGGCCAGCGTGTTGGCGAGCCACACCGTCACGACGCCGAGGAAGTACGCGTTGGAGTACGCCAGGGCGGCGGCCAGCGTGCCGTCCCGGCCACCGAGCAGGGCGTAGAGCGCGGCGCCGCCGCCCAGCGCGCCGGCGGTGAACACGGCGGCGAAGGCCCCGGCGAGCACCGTGGCGTGAGTGACGAGGGCGTCGGCGTCCCGGCGCCGGCCCGCCCCGAGGGCGCGGGCCACGGCGGACGACACCCCACCGCCCATGCCTCCGGCCGACATCATCCCGGTGAGCATGACCAGCGGGAAGACCAGCGTGACGCCGGCCAGCGCCTCGGCACCGAGCGATGCGACGACGTAGGCGTCCACGACGCTCGCCGCGGCCTGCAGCGCGGTCACGGCAGCGTTCGGCGCCGCCAGCGCCACCAGCGTCGGCAGGATGGGGCCGTCGAGCAGGCGGCGCGTCCGATCGTCCACGGGGCGCTTGACGGCGGCCGGCGCAGCGACGATCATGCCGTCGTGGCCGCCGACAAGGTCGAGACCATCAGGTCGTCCAGCAGCGGCACCATCGGGCGCGCCCGTAGCGAGGTCCGGGGCGCGTCCCTCGTCCTCGACTCCTCGTCGAGGCCCCAGCCCGACGCCCTCACCAACAGCGAGGCCTTCCTGGCCGGGGTGTCGTCGTGCGGCGTCACGCTGATTGAGATGCACGCGCAGGAGACGGGGGTGCCGCTCCAGCGCACGACCGTCACGATCGAGGGCCGGCGCCCGCCCTCCGAGCCGCGCTTCTCCCAGGTCACGCTGACGTTCGAGCTGTTCGGCGTGAGCCAGGCCCAGGCCGAGGACCTCGTCGAGACCTACCGCAAGCGCTGACCGCTCTACGGCACGGTCGCGGTCGCGACCGAGGTGGCGGTGAAGGTGAGGGCGGTCCCCGCCGGCCGCTAACCCGGCAACCGCCCGAGCGCGGCCAGCACGGCGCGCGCCTCGCGGGCGATCCGCTCGACGATCTCGGCGGCGCCGGGCAGATCGTGCACGAGCCCCACGCTCTGTCCGGTCGGCATCGGGAACCAGTCGGGCGCCGCCTCCCTGGCCGCGTGGCCGAAGATGTCCTGCGCCGCCCGCGACTGCAGGAGGGCGGGGAACACGGGCGCGCCGGAGGCGTCGTACGCGGCCGTGTACGTGTTGCGGATGTAGCGCGCCCAGAGGCCGGTGATGGCGTCGGTCAGCGTGGTCGCCTCGGCCTCGGCCTCCAGCAGCGCCTTCTTCTGGAAGTCGGGGACGGTCGCCTCGCGGGTAGCGACGAACCGGGTGCCGAGCAGGGCGCCGCCGGCCCCGAGCGCCAGCGCGGCGACGAGGCCACGACCGTCGGCGATGCCCCCGGCGGCGACCACCGGCACGCGCACGGCATCGACGACCTGCGGCACGAGCGTCAGCGTGCCGATCGAGACCGCCTCGGGGGAGCGCGGCTTCGCCCAGGTGGAGCGATGGCCGCCGGCCTCGGCGCCCTGGGCCACGATCACGTCGACGCCGGCGCGCTCCACGGTACGGGCGTCGTCGACGGTGGTGACCATCGCCATCACCTGGATGCCGCGCTCGTGGCAGCGCAGCACCAGCTCGGGCTCCGGGTTGCCGAGCCCGATCGAGAAGACGCGGGGGCGCTCGTCCAGGATCACCTCGAGCGCGGCGGGGATCAGGTCGGGGACGGCCGGTGGCCGCGCGGTGGTGGTGGGCAGCCCCAGTCGCGTGCGAAAACCGTTGAGGGTGCCCTGGACGGCGCGGACCGTGTCCTCCGGGATCGTCGCCGGATCCACGGGCGGCCGCAGCTGGTCGGGCATGAACAGGTTGACGCCGAACGGCCGGTCGGTCGCCGCCCGCACCGCCCGGATCGCCTCCCGCACCTTGTCGGGGGTGAGGTTGAGCCCTGCGATGATCCCGAGCGCGCCGGCCTTCGACACCTCGGCCACGAGGTCCGGGCCGGCGACGCCGCCCATGCCGGACTGCACGATCGGGACCTCGATGCCGAGCAGGTCGCACAGCGCCGTCTTGAGCGTCATCGGCCCACCTCCTGGATCGCCTGCTCGCGCAGCTTGCCGCGCTGTACCTTGTCGCCGTGCGGCCCGGGCGTGCGGGGCACGTCGGCGACGAAGCGGACGACCCTGGGGATCTTGTAGGAAGCGATCTGGCCTCGACAGAACGCGCGCAGCTCGGCCTCGGTGAGGCGGGCGGACGGCTTCGTGATCACGTAGGCGACCGGCGCCTCGTTGAGCTCCGGGTCGGGGACCCCGACGACGAAGGCCTGGTCGACGTCAGGATGCGTCTGTAAAAAGGCCTCGATCTCGCCCGGCGCCACCATGAAGTGACTGATGCGCAGCGTCTCCTTCAGCCGCCCCATGAAGACCGTGTGGCCGGCGGCGTCCTGCGACGCGAGGTCGCCCGTCCGGAACCAGCCGTCCCCGGTGAAGGCCGCCCGCGTCTCGTCGGGCTTGTTGTAGTACCCGCGCGTCACCAGCGCGCCGCGAAACTGCAGCTCGCCCGCCTGGCCGGGGGCGCAGCGCGCGCCCGTGTCCGGGTGGACGATCCGGACCTCGAGCCCCGGCGCGGGACGGCTGCCGGGCTGCAGGCGCAGCTCCAGCGGCTCGTCGAGATCGTGCAGGAGGGCGAGGGCGTTGACCTCGGTCATGCCGTACGGCTGGAAGGCGTACGGCACGCCCAGCCGCTTGACGACGGCCTCGAGCATGGCGGGCCCGCCGCCGCCGACGGACGCGAAGGCGCCGGTGCGGAGCGAGGAGTGGTCGTAGCGGTCGAAGTCCGGGTGCTCGAACAGCGGCTTGAGCATCGTGTCGACGGCGTTGAAGACGGTGCACCGCTCGCGCTCGATGAGCCCCAGCGCCCGCAGCGGGTCCCACGCCTCCATCAGCACCAGGCACGCGCCGTGGCTCCACGCCGACAGCGGGATGTTGAGGCCGCCCCACGTCCCCGGCGCCGGCATCGCGTGCAGCACGCGATCGTCCGGCGTCAGGCGCAGCTGCTCGCCGCAGTGCCAGCCGTGGGGGACGCAGTTGCGGTGCGTGATCATCGCCCCCTTCGGGAACGCCGTGGTTCCGGACGTGTAGAGCAGCGTGAACACGTCGTCTGCAGCCGGCCGGGAGGGCGACGGGGGAGCGGCTTCCTCGCTCAATACAGCATTCGCTCTGGAAGCCTCTCCCCCGTCGCCCTGCCGGCCTCCGGCGAGGGCATGAGCCACGCTGAGGACGTCTGATATACCCAGGCAGCCGGGGTAGGGGTCGTCGGCGTCGACGATGACGTGGCGCAGCCTGGGCGCAGCGGCGCTGGCCAGCTCGCCCGGTGTCGCGCTCGACAGCTCGGGCAGCACCTCGTGCAGGGTCTCGAAGTAGTCGATCGCGCCCAGGTGGTCGGTGAGGAGCAACGCGGTGGCGTCGGACTGCTTCAGGATGTAGCGCAGCTCGTGGGCTCGATAGCGTGGGTTCAGCGCCACGACGACGATGCCGAGGCTGGCGGCGGCGTACTGCGCGACGAACCAGAGCGGGCGGTTGGGAAGCCAGATGGCGAGCGCGTCGCCAGGGCCGAGGCCGAGCGCGGTGAGACCGTCGGCGAGCGCGTCCACGCGGGCGCGGAAGTCGGCGAACGTGACGCGCTCGTCGCCGAAGACCATCGCCTCGCGCGTGGCGTGGCGCCTGGCGACCGTGGCGAGCATCCCGTACGCGGTGGACTCGGCGAAGGGGTTCTCCCCCATGGGTCACTCCAGGCGGAAGAGGCGGGCGGCGTTCCGGTGGGCGACGCGCTCGGCGGCCTCGGGCGTCAGCTCCCCGAGGATCCGCCGCGTCCACGTCATCAGCCGGTCGAGCATCGGCGGCTCGAAGAGGCGCGCGGCCCACACGTCGATGCCGATGACGAAACGGTCGCGGTGCTTTTCGATCAGCGCCTTCCAGGCAGGATCGAGGGGGCCCTTCTCGGTGGCCAGCGCCGGAGCGCGCTGGAAGTGCATCCCGGAGAGGTCGACCATCAGGTTGGGATGGCGCGCCAGCAGCGGCTCCAGCGCCGCCGGGGCGACGGAGCCGGCGTGGGCGAGCACGATCGTCGCCCCCGGCACGGCCTTCAGCGCCGCCTCCAGCGCGGCGGTCGCCCTGTCATCCAGCTCCTGGTGGATCACCACCGGAGCCTTGTGGCGCGCGGCGACCTCGAGCACCTTGACGAACGCGGGGTCGGCCGGGCTGCGGTCGATCTTGCGACTCACCTGGCGCACGTGGACCTCGCCGACGGCGCGCGCGCCGCTCCTGGCCAGCTCGGCGTCCAGCCGGGCCGCGGCCCCGGGCGCGGTGGGGTCCGGCAGCGGCTGGGCGGCGACCACGCGGTCCGGATATTTCCGGGCCGCGGCGCCCAGCCAGGCGGCGTCCTCCTTCTGCACGCCGCCCACGCCGAGCAGCACGACCTTGAGGACGTTGTGCCGCTTCATCGCCGCCGCGTAGGCGTCGATGGCGGTGGCGTTGGGCACGTGGGAGTGGCCGTCGATGATGGGGCCCGTGTAGTCGGCCGCGGAGGCGGGACCGGCGACGGCCAGCCCCGCGGCGAGCAGGACCAGGGTGGCGAGCAATCGGTCCATCGTGCGGGGGCTCATCCCACGGTCGTACAATCGCGCCGTGGCGGTCGGCTCAGGAACTCTGGCTCTTGAAGTGCTTGGCCAGGGCGTCCAGCAACCGCGTCAGCGCTTCCTGTTCCGTGAACGCCTTCGCGGTGACCGCGTGCTCGACCGCCGTCGCCACCCACTCGCCCGCGTCGTTGCGGTATACCTCGACCTCGAACTGCATCCTGGGGCCTCCGGCCGCCTAGTATCGCACCTCGGCGGAGCCCGCGGATGATCCTCGTGGCGGCCAATCCCTACCGGGGCGCCGACCGCCCCCGCGCGCGAGTGGCGGCGCTCACCGCGGCGCTGCGGTACGCGGGCCTGCCGCCCCGCGTCGTCTGGGACGGTGGCGAGCGCGCGGTGCTGCTCGGCGACCCCGCAGCGCTGGCCGGCGTCCGCTGCGTGGTGGCCGCGGGCGGCGACGGCACCGTGGCCGCCGTCATCAACGAGCTGGCCGCCGACGTGCCGCTGGCCGTGCTGCCGGGCGGCAACGAGAACGTGTTCGCGCGGGCGCTGGGCTTCGGCGCCGAGCCGGCCGCCCTGGCCTCCGCGATCGCCGCCGGCCGCCGCCGCCGCATCGATCTCGGCCGCGCGCGGACTTCGACGGGGCCGCGGCGGTTCGGGCTGATGCTGAGCGCCGGGTTCGACGCCGACGTGGTTCACCGCGTCGCCCGCCGGCGCACCGCCGGAGGGCAGGCGCGCCGCGTGGGCCGGGCCCACTATCTTGGCCCCCTCGGCGCGGCGCTGTGGGCGTATCCCCACGCGCCGGTGTCGGTGACCGCCGATGGCGTGACCGCCGCGGGCGTCCACTGCGTGATCTCCAACCTGCCCGGGTACGCGCTGGCGCTGTCGCTCACGCCGGCCGCGCGGGTCGACGACGGCCTGCTCGACTGGGTGGTGTTCGAGCGGCGCGGCCGGGCGGCGCTGGCGGCCTACGCGTGGGCCATCGCCCGCGCCCGCCACGGCGCCCTCGCCCACGTGCGCCAAGGGGCGGGCCCGCCGCCTCACCCTGACCGGCGCCGTGCCGGTGCCCGTGCAGCTCGACGGCGAGCCGGCGGGCTTCACGCCGGTCGAGGTCGAGGCGCTGCCGTCGGCGCTGTCGATCGTGATGGTATGATCGGCTCACTCTCGGCGCGCTTCACGAGGGAGAGATGACCACACTCACCACCCGCGACCCGAGCCTGCCCGCCGCCTATTCCGACGCCCTCGACTCGCTGGGGCTGGCCCCGCTGTGGACGGCGCTGCACGCGCTGCTGCCCAACGAGCGCGCGACCGCGGCCGTGCCCCACGTCTGGCGCTGGCGCGAGGTGCGCCCGCGCGTGCTCGAGGCCGCCCGCCTGGTCCCGATGGAGCAGGCCGAGCGACGGGTGCTGGTCCTGCGCAACCCCGGTCTGGGCGGCGCCTACGCGATCACCTCGACGCTGTTCGCCGGCCTGCAGGTCATCCTGCCCGGCGAGGCCGCGCCCAGCCACCACCACACGCCGGCCGCGCTGCGCCTGGTCGTCGAGGGCCACGGCGCCTACACGACGGTCGAGGGCGTGAAGTGTCCGATGGAGCCGGGCGATCTCATCATCACGCCGCCCATGCGCTGGCACGACCACGGTCACGAGGGCGCCGAGCCGGTGGTCTGGCTGGACGGCCTCGACATCCCTCTGGTGCGCAGCCTCGACGCCGCCTGGGCCTCGAAGATGCGCCCAGCCCAGCCGCCGGTGTCGGCGACCGACCCGTCCGACGACGAGTTCACCGCGGCCGGCCTCGTGCCCCGGCGCTCGCGCTACCCCGCCACCGGCTTTCCGCAAGTCCGGTGGCCCTGGCGCACGGTGCGCGCCGCGCTGGCGCGGATGGCCGAGTCCGCGCCGGCCGACAGGCCGGTGACCCTGCGCTACGTCGATCCGACGTCGGGGCGCGCGCCGCTGCCCACGCTGGGCGCCGAGGCGCACTGGCTGCGCCCCGGCGAGCGCACGCGCGGCGAGCGGCGCACGACCAGCCGCATCTTCCACGTGATCGAGGGGCGGGGCCAGAGCCGCATCGGCGAGGCCGTCCTCGCGTGGGAGCCCGGCGACACGTTCGTCGCTCCGCCCTGGCACTGGCTCGAGCACGAGCATCGCGACGAGGGCCCCGCCTGCCTCTTCCAGTTCAACGACGAGCCGGTGCTGCACGCCCTGGGTCTCTGGCAGGAAGAGAGCCGGTAACGGTGGCTGGGCCAGCGGCAGGCGCCGGCGAGGCGAGCCGGTGAGCGTGATGGCGGCCGAGCGGTACGAGGCGCTCATGGACGTCGTCCGCAACCGGATGACGAACCGGGCGTTCGCGCCGTGTGACGTCCCCCGCGAGCACTTCGAGGCGATCCTGGAAGCCGCGCGCCACGCGCCCTCCGGCGCCAACGCCCAGCCCTGGCACTACATAATCGTGACCGACCCCGCGGTGCAACAGACGATCGGTCAATGCTTCGTCGACGAACAGCAGCATCGCGCCAGGCTCCGCATGGGCTTCCCCACGCCCAACTACAGCGGAGTCAAGACCGCGCCCGGGCTCATCGTCATCGCCGCCGACTTCCGCTTCGTGCGCGCGTTCCCCGTGCTCAACGACGGATCCGCCCTCGACCGCCTCTACCGGCAGAACGCCGAGCGCATCCTGCTGCAGTCGGTGGCCGCGTCCACGATGTGCGCCCACCTGGCCGCCGCCGCGCTGGGCTACGCCGTGTGGTGGATCACCGCGATCGGGCAGGAGGACATCCAGCGCAGGGTGCGGCCGCTCCTCGGCGTCCCCGACGAGCTGGCGATCATCGACGTGATGTGCTTCGGCCCGCCCGCCAAGCCGTCCTACAAGCGCTGGAAGAAGACGCTGCCACAGATCATGTCCTGGGGCCGCTTCGACCTCGCCAACGCCATGACCGACGCGCAGATCGACGAGTGGATCCGCACCCAGCGCCACAAGGTGATGTACCGGGACGAGTCGAAGGTCGACTGAGCGCTGCTGAGCCCCGCCGAGGGGCATCGCTCGTGCCGGGTGCTTGCCTTCGCCCTCTTGGCGCTCAGCTTGCGCGCCAGGCGAGCAGGCGCGTGGGGGTGATGGCGATCGCTGCGCCGGTCGTCCGGTCCAGGGGGAGCCCGGCGTATTGTGGGTACTTCACCGCCAGCAGGTCGATGGCCCGCGTGAGCTCGGCGCCGCCCGTGAGCACTTCTGCCCGCCCTTCCACGATGACCCAGCGCAGTCGGCTCCAGTCCTCGTCCCACTCGTCCACGACCAGCGAGACGTGAGGGTTGTCGGCAATGTTCTTCAGCCGGCGGAGGTTGCGCGTCCGCTTGGGCTTGGCGTCGACCGCGGAGTAGCAGCGGGCGCCGTCGAAGGCGTAGCAGACGGGGATGACGAGGGGGCGGCCGGCGGCATCGGCGGTGGCCAGGCGGCCGACGCGGGCGTCGCGCAGGAGCGCGAGCGCCCACGCCGGCGCGGCCGCCACTACTTCTTGACGAGCTTCGTCCACTGGTCCAGCAGCGGCAGGACCTTGTCGCGGCCCTCGGGCGGCAGGCGCAGGATCGCGCGGTTGACACCGGCGGCCGCCCACTGGTCGAGGACGGCGGGATCGCCGGGAGCGCCGAACACCGAGGTCGAGATCGTCTTCGGATCGCGGCCCGCCTTGGCCGCGCGCTCCCTCAGCTCGGCGAGGCCGGTGATGACGCGCTCGGCGTTGCGGGCGCGGGGGAACCAGCCGTCGCAGAAGTCCACCACGCGCTGCAGCGTGTAGCTGCTCTCGCCGCCCAGCAGCACGGGCGGGTGGGGCTTCTGGGCGGGCTTGGGCCACGACCAGCTCGGCTCGAACTGGACGAAGTCGCCGCGGTACTCGGCCACGTCCTGGGTCCACAGCTCCTTCATGGCCAGCACCTGCTCGCGCAGCCGCTGGAAGCGCGACTTGAAGATGGTGCCGTGGTGCTCCATCTCCTCGGCGTTCCAGCCGCCGCCGATGCCGAACTCGAAGCGTCCGTTGGAGAGCAGATCCAGGGTGGCCACCGACTTGGCGGTGGTGATGGTGTCACGCTCGATGATCAAGCAGATGCCGGTGCCGATCCGCAGCTTCGTCGTGGCCGCGGCCGCCGCCATCAGCGACACGAACGGATCGAGCGTGTGCTTGTACTCCTCGGGCAGCTGGGCCCCGCCGGCGAAGGGGCTGCGGCGGCTGGTCGGGATGTGGGTGTGCTCGGGGACCCACAGTGACTCGAAGCCGCGGGCCTCGGCCTCGCGGGCCAGCTCGTCGATGCGGATCGCGTACTCGGTGGCGAAGATGCAGACGCCGATGTGCATGCGGTTCTCCTTCAGGCGTGCGGGGTGAGCGAGAAGTGCGTGTGGGTGGCCAGCCAGCGGCCGTCGCGGCGGACGAACGCGATGGTCAGGCGGCCGGGGCGGCGGAACGTCGAGCCGTCGGAGCGCAGGCCGAGCGAATCCCAGGTGGTCGCCACCCAGCCGTGATCGCCCGTGATGACACCACGCGCGCGCGCGTCGTGGATGGTGAAATCGCGGATGTTGGCCCAGACCTGGTGCCATTGGCCGGCCATCACCTTGTCGATGCCTTCCACCATCGGCGCCACGGTACCGAAGGCGACGATGTCGGGCGCGCACATCTTGCGGCCTGCCTCGAAGTCCACTGCGCGAACGCAGGCCTGCCACTCGCGCAGCCAGGCGCGCAAGGGGGCGATCGGCTCGGCGGCGTCGGCGCTCATCGGGTCAGGCGAAGATCGATTCGGGGAGGAACGCGGACACGATCCAGTTGGGCGCGTCCACGATCTCGCTGATCTTCAGGTCGGCGGCGACCGAGCAGACGATGTACGCCTGCTCACGGCCGAGGCCGTGCTCCTCGACGATCTGCTCGATCAGGTAGCGGATCGCCTGCTGGGCGGAGGCGAAGAGATCGGGGCCGTGCGCCGTCGTCGCGATCCAGGGCCCCTGCCGACCGTTCCCGCTCGGCGGGTTGACCGTCCGCAGCCGCGGCTCGGCCAGCCGCCGACCGCGCTGGAGCCCGAACCGCAGCGTGACCCGCGCGCTCATCTCCACGGCGGTGATGCACACCTCGCCGTCGCCCTGGGCGGCGTGCGCGTCGCCCACGCTGAACAGCGCGCCCTCCACCAGCACGGGCAGGTAGAGCGTGGATCCGGCGGCGAGCTGTCGGATGTCCATGTTGCCGCCGTTGCGGCGCGGCGGCATCGTGCTGTGGCCGCCCGGCTCGTCGAGCGCGACGCCCATGACACCGGGGAAGCCCTCGAGCGGCACCACGACGCGCTCGCCCATCCGCGCGGTCTTGCCGTCGCTCAGGTCCCAGATGTTCAGATAGGGCTTGGCGAAGTCCGCCTCCGGGAGCAGCCCGCGCCCGGGACGGATCGCCGTCCAGCCGAAGTCGAGCGCCGGCCGCACGTCCAGGATCTCGACGATCAGCGTGTCCCCGGGGCGCGCCCCGCGGACCCGGATGGGGCCGGTGAGGGGATGGCCCGTGAAGGGTCCCCGCTTGATGACGTCGTCGTGGGTGGAGGCACGCGAGTAGTAGCGGTCGGAGGCGTCGCGCGTGTCGAAGACCACGGTGTCGCCGGGGTCGATCTCCAGGCGCGGTGGGAGGGCGTTGTTCCACTCCTTGTGCACCACGTCCGCGTCGAGGTGATGCTCTTTCACGGGGCCAGCTCGTTCCAGACGACCATCCCCGTGCCCGAGCGCCAGGCGATGGCCGGCATGTACGCGAGCACGTCGGCCGGACCCGCCGTGAAGGCGAGCACGAGCACCCAGGCCAGCAGCTCCGCGGTGCCGCCCGAGCCTGCCGCCTCCATCCGCCCCAGCGTGCACTCGCGCAGCAGCGCCGCGTGGTCGCCCCGCTTGAGCAGATCCAGGAACCAGCGGTCGAACTCCTCGTCCACCCAGAAGTAGCGCGGACCGCCGGGCTCGTGGGACAGGCCGCCGGTGGCGATCACGGCGATGCGCTCGGGACCGGGATGGGCGCGGAGGACGCCGCGCAGCACGCTGCCCACCTGATAGGCCCGCTCGGGGGTGGGGATCGGGGGCACCGTGCAGTTCATCGTCACCGGGATCATACGGAAGCGCGCGTCGGGGTTCAGGTAGTGCGTCGGCACGGAGATGCCGTCGTCGAACTGCATCTCCCCGCGCAGATAGGCCAGCCCCAGGCCCCGCCGGGCCGCCTCGTTGACCATGAAGCGCGCGAGCGCGGTGTGCCCGGGCACCCGGTACTTCTCCATACCGAGCCAGTCGTCGAACCAGTCGGCCGGTCCGACGTGCTCGTCGGCGATCCCGACCGTGTACTCCGGCACGTTGTTGATGGGCCAGTTGAGCAGATGGTCGTTGCTGAACATCACGATGACGTCGGGTCGTGCGGTCTCCAGCCGGTGGCGCATCTCGGCGGTGGCCTGCAGGGCCAGGCGCTGGTACTCCTCGGACGCGCGCGTGAACCATCCGGTCAGCCCCGGGGAGTGGGTCATGGCCATCGCGGCGACGATCTCAGCCACGGGGCGCCTCCAGTCGCTGCTGCAGCGCCATCGCCCGGGCGGTCTCCTCGGGGAAGGCCCGCCGGTAGCATTCCAGCGTGGCGCTGGCGTTGCTGTTCTGGGCGCTGCCGAAGAACAGTCTCAGGATCTGAGGGACGTAGTATTGATGGACGCCGAGGTCCATCAGCCGCCGGGGATCGCGGTCGCGGATGGCCTCGTATTCCTCCCGGCTGAGGCCGTAGTCGCGGGCGAGGCCTTCGAGATCGGTCAGCCAGCGCGCGCGCAGGGCCGCGTCCTTGCGCACGTGGTACATCATCGCGTTGGTCGGCAGCGTCCTGTCGCAGCGCTCGACGTTACCCATCCGGAGCCGCCTTGAGAACCTTCGGGTTGACCTTGAGGAACATGATCACGCAGCGCTCGGCGCCCAGGTTGCGCACGTCATGGGGCACGTTGCTCGGGAACTTCACGATCGAGCCCGCCGGCACCACGACCTCGTCGCCGGCGATGCTCATGGTCGCCGTGCCCTGCAGGACGAAGATCGCCTCCTCCTCGCGGGGGTGCGAATGCATGACCGTGGACTGGCCGGGTTCGTAGCACGCGATCTCCGACCACAGCTGATCGGTCTTGAACAGCATCTTGCGCACGCGCTTGTCGGGCGCGAAGGCCTTGAGCGCGTGGAGGTCGAACACTTGCGCGACGCCGGTCATCCGCGCCTCCTCGGACGCGCCATAGTGTACTCGATCGAAGCCGGGTCTCGGGGTTGGTCGGTTTTGCTCCAGTCGCCGCCGCCGGCGGCGGTCAGGAAGCCGCCCGGGCCTCGACACCGAGGGCTAGGGATCCTCGCAACGGTGGGAGGTTACGAGACAGCGGGTACCCTGGTACCGACTTTGCCTGACCGTGGGGCATGGTCGACGTCATCGTACGGTCCACGGTCCTCGCGGTGCTGGCCCTGGCGGCACTCAACGCGCTCCACGCCGGCGTGGTGCTCGTCCGATTCGTGCGCCACCTGAGGCGGCGGCACCCACACTCCGGGGTAACCCTCTGGCTTCCGGCTTTCACGAGCCCGGCCGACATCCAGGCCTGGCTCGGCCGCTGGCGCGAGGCCGTGGGCTCCCGTGAGCCGGCCCTCTGTGCCATCCGCGCCGAGGCCCGCACGGTCATCGGCCGCCACCTCTACCTTGCCCTGCTGTCGCATACCTGGGCGCTGGCCGTCAC
>DASTOJ010000237.1:0-6914 GCA_035762565.1 Candidatus Methylomirabilota bacterium
TGGCTCAGCGCGGCCTCTGAGCGACCGCGTGGAGCAAGGGACCGATCCACCGTAGCAGGCTCCGGCTGAGCGGCACACGCTTCGCGGCCTGGTAGAGCCCGACGAGTGCCCGCACCGGCCAGGCGAAGCGACCCCGCAGCTCGGCCGGGATGTCGGGCAGCAGCACCCGCGGCCGTGCGAATCCGGCGTGCTCGAGGAGCCGGCGAAGGCCGGGGGCCGAGAGCAAGCGTCGCTGCGGCGGCACCGCGCCCTGCCGCCGTGCATACGCGGCGAGCCACGCCGGCGGGAGCAGCCCGCCCCCCCACAGTCCGACGTGCGGGTCCGGTCCCAGGCTGAACCGGTTGGGCGTGGTCACGAAGAGCGCGCCCCCGGGCCGGAGGACCCGGCGACACTCGCCCAGCGTCGCCTTCTGATCGCGGACGACCTCGAGCACCGAGTCGGCGACCACCCGGTCGAAGAGCCCGTCGCGCAGCGGCAGCGCCTCCGCCGACGCGCAGAGCAGGAGGGCGTCCACGCCGGCCTCGGCCAGGCGCTTTTTGGCCAGCACCAGCCAGCGGAACGCCACGTCGATGCCGACGAGGAGCCCGAAGCGGCGATCGGCCGCCCGGAGCAGAGGCGCCGTGCCGCAGCCGATTTCCAGCAGGCCGCCGGTCAGCCCCCGATCGCCGGGGGCCAGCTGTGCTTCCCACTCCGCCAGCGAGGCGGCGGACCGTGCCGGCGCGGCGAGCAGGCCGGCCGTGAACCGGCGCGCATGGTGAGGCGGGACGGCCGGCGTGATGCTGTAGTAGAAGGCCACCAGCTCGGCGAAGCTGAGGTCGTCGAATCGCGCCGCGAGCACCCGGCCCTTGGCGCGGTCGGCCTCCGGCTCGATGTAGGGGTCGGCGTGGACGCGCAGGTCCGGGATCCCGCACACCACCGGGAACTCGCGCCGGCAGCCCGCGCACGCCAGCAGCGAGCCCCGGTCGTCGAGATCCGCCCGGCAGTGCGGACAGCAGAGGGTCACGCCCACCGCGGTCATTCCGCGTGCTCCCGCGCACGCAGGGTCCCCTGCAGGTAGCCCACCAGCTCCCCGAGCCCCCAGACGGTGTTCAGGAGCGCGATGGCCGGCAGCGCCAGGAGAAACCGACCGCGCGCCCGGCGCTTGGCGAGGACGTTGCGCGCCACCCGGGCCATGAGCACGAGCGGGAGCGCCAGCGCTCCCACGGCGTACAGCGGTCGCCGGGGCCACGGCGTGGCGGCGACCCGCGTGCGCGCGAACAGCCGGCCGAAGCGATAGCGTTCGCCCAGCGCGTGGCCGAGCGTGAGACTCCGCTGCTGCCGGACGATCACGCGCGGCGAGAGCCACAGCGACTGGCCCCGGCCGGCCAGCGTCCAGTTGATCGTCGTCTCGTGGAACTCCGTGGCCCAGAGGGGAGCCAGCGGCTCCAGCGCGCGGCGCTTGTAGGCGACATTGCAGTCGGTGAGGTAGGCCGACGGGCCCTCCGCGACCGGGTTCATGTACCGGCTGAAGTCGCAGAGATAGACCGCCCAGTTGAGGATGCCGTCGGGGCCCTTGTCCACCGCGCCGCCGACGGCGGCGTGGCCCAGCTCGTGGAGCTTGAGGATCTGCTGGCACCAGTCGGGGTCCGGCGAGCAGTGGTCCTCGGTGAGCGCGATGATCGTGCCGCGGGCCCGCTGGAAGCCGAGCGCGCGCAGCTCGGCGTACGTGCGCCGGCCCGCCACGGGCAGGAACTGCACGTCCGGGTAGCGACGGCGCAGCGGCGCGAGGTCGCCGGCGCTCGCGTCGCAGGGGACGAGGATCTCGGGGCGCGCCACGCCGACCTGCCGCCCGAGCGCATCCAGGCAGCGCGGGAGGTAGTCGCGTCCCCCGAGCATCACCACCACGACGCTCAGACCCGGCGCGTCACCGGCCGTGTTCATCGCATCAGGCTCCCGGCCGTCGCCCCGCCATGACGCCGTCGCGGCGGCTGGCGGCCACGAAGCCCGTGCCCGTTCCGAACACCTCGCGCTCGATCTCGAAGCCGCGCGCGCGCAGCCGCTGGAGCACCCCGTCGTGCCGCGGACGACCGTGCGTCTCCAGCACCACCCGGTGCGTGCAACCCAGCGTGGCCCCGGCGCCGTCCAGGATGTCGTCCTCCATCCCCTCCGCGTCGATCTTCAGCAAGGCCACCTCGCCGATCCCCTCGGAAGCCGCGAACTGGTCGAGCGAGATCACCTCGAACTCCGCCGGGCGCGTCGGCCATCGGCAGGGGATGCGTGAGGCCATCACGCCGTCGGCGTCGACGTCGAGCGACACGCGGCCGGGGACGGCCCCCACCGCGCACGGGACGACGCGGGCGGTCGTACAGTTGCGGCGGATCAGCGCCACGTTGGAGGGCAGCGGCTCGAAGCAGTAGATCGTCCGGTCGCCGTTGTAGTGGGCGAACAGGGCGGCCGCCAGACCGATGTTGGCCCCGACGTCGAGGACGACGCCCGGCCGGTCGAGTCGCCGCACGCCGTAGACCTGGCGGTAGAGGAGGCCCGCCAGGTTCGTGACGTCGCCGAAGTTGTCGCGCAGGTGCAGGCGGCCGTAGACGGTGTCGATGGTGTAGACGGCGTGGGGCCGGTGCCGGGCCAGGCGCAGGCGGACCCGGAGGTTTTTCGTCTGGTGCCACAGGATGGCCACGATCGCCCCCGGCCCGGTGCCGAGGGCGGCGGCAGTCCCCACGTAGTCCCGCAGCCGCTCAAACGAGCTCGGCATGTCCCGATCTCGGCGCGGCCTGCCGGCGGGCGGCAGCCTCGGCGATCTCGATGGTGCGCAGGCCGTCCTCGCCGGTGGCCAGCGGGGTCCGCTCCCCGCGCAGGGCGCCGGCCAGCGCCTCGAACTCCCGCACGAAGCTGCGGACCACGACCCACCGGTACGACCAGAGGCGTTCCCCGAGCTGCGTGGCCGGGAACAGGTGGCGCCGGCGGTGCGGCCGGCCACCGCGCTCGACCGCGGCGATCACCTCGGTCATCATCGGAAAGCACCACGTCCGGATGCACCCCTGCGTGCCGTAGATCTCGACGAGGAGCCGGTATCCTCGCCATTCCGTCCAGCTCGCGTGCAGCGAGGCGACGTTGCCGGCGGCGTTGCGGAGCAGGGCGAAGCCGTTGTCCTCGCAGCCGTCGAACTGCCACACGTCCCCCGACGTGAAGCCGGCCACCTCGACCACCTCGCCCAGGAAATAGCGGGTGAGGTCGATGAGGTGGATGCCGTTGTCGCGCAGCACGCCGCCCCCCATGACGGTCGCGTCGTGCAGCCAGGCCTGGCTGTGCTCGGTGGCCGAGTAGCCGGCGTAGCTGCGCACGTGGTCGAGCCGGCCGATCACGCCGCTGTCGAGGACCTCCCGCGCCTTCACGATGGACGGGTAGAAGCGGTAGTTGAAGCCGGTGGCGAGCAGCCGGCCCGCCCGGCGGGCCGCCTCCACGATGAGCCGGCTCTCCGCGACGCTGCGGGCCAGTGGCTTCTCGCACAGCACGGCCTTGCCGGCGCCGAGGGCCGCCACGCAGACCTCGGCGTGCGACGAGGGGGGCGTCGAGACGACCACGACGTCGACGCCGCCGTCGGACACGGCGGCGCGCCAGTCGGCGGCGACCGTGGCGCCGTGACGGCCGGCCAGCGCCTCGGCGCGCCCGGGCACGAGGTCGCTCACCACGGCCAGGCGGTACGCCGGCGCGGACGCGAGGGCTCTGGCCCGCAGCGCGCCGATTCCCCCGCAGCCGACGAGCGCGACTCGCAGCATGGGGGCTCAGTCCTCCACGACGTGGCTGTCGAAGACGCGGCGATAGCCGTGCCACCGGGCGCGGTCGAAGGCGCCGTCGGCGGCCAGGCACTCGACGGCCGCATAGGCCATGGCCAGCGCGTGGTGCGTGTTGTCGTGCACGAAGAGACCCTGGCGGCCCAGGGTGAGGACGTTGTCGAACCCGTCGATGTACCCGTCCAGCACGGCGAAGTGGGATTCGAAGCCGCGCCGGTAGATCGGGTACGCGTGCGGCAGGCGCCGGATCACGATCTCCTTGATGGGCGCGCGGACGGGGAGACCGGTCCGCTCGAGGTCATCGACGACGAGCTGGCCCAGCTGCGCGTCCCCCAGCCCCCACTCGCCGTCGGTGCGGCCACACGGCAGCTCCGCGCACAGCACGGTCCGGCCGGCGGGCCCCAGCGTGCTGTAGTTCTTCGGTTCCGAGAGCCGGGAGATGCGAAGGCCCGATTCGGGGAAGTAGTGGGCGTCGTACTCGGAGAAGCGCTCCTGCTCGAGCACGAGGTACACGAGGATCATCGCCCGGAACTCGAGCGCCGATGCGGCCTCCAGCACGGGGGGAGGCGGCGCGGGATCGAGCACGCGGACGAGCAGGGTCAGGGGCAGCGTCGACCAGACGTGGTCGGCCTCCACGGTGTGCAGAACGCCGTCGCGCTCGTAGCGCACGGCGAGCGCGCGGCCGCCCGCGTGCGCGACGGCGCGTACCGCAGCCTCCAGGTGCACGGCGGCCCCGCCGGCGACCGCGGCGTCGAACAGCGCGCGGGAGATCTGGCCGTACCCTTTCCGGGGGTAATAGAAGGTTCCCGCCCCCTCCGGCCGGAGCCCGGGAACCGCGGCCGCCACCTTGCGGGCCAGCTTCGCGAACGAGCTGGCGCCGACCCGCCGGCGCGCCTGCGTGGCCGCCAGCTCCGTCGGTGCGCACCCCCAGACCTTGCGGGCATAGGGGAAATAGAAATCGCGGCAGATCGTGCGACCCAGCCCCGCCTCCAGCACGTCGGCGAAGGTGGCGTCCTCGGGGGCGGCGGCGCCCCGCCGCCCCAGCTTGGCGAGGACGTCGCGGCCGACGCCGGCGAGGAAGTCGGGAGGAAGCCGCAGCGCGAGGTCCACCGGCTTCAGCGGGAAGTGGATCCACCGCCCCCGCAGCCGGATCCGGCCGTGCCGGGGCCGAGTCTGTAGATCGTCACCGAGCAGCGCCCGGAGGTCGCGAAGCACCGCCGGGTCGCACGCCGGGTGCAAGCGGTGGCTGCCGTAGTCGACGTGCTGGCCGGCCAGCTCGAAGCTTCCCGCGTTGCCCCCCACGACCCGGGCCTGCTCGCACACCGTGACGGCGCCGCGCTGGCGCCTGGTGAGCCGATAGGCCGCCCCCAGGCCCGTCGGTCCCGCCCCCAGGACGACGATCCGCGGCGCCGTCATACGACGAAGGGGATGAAGCGCTTCGTCCCCGCGCAGTAGCGGGCGTACGACGGCAACGTGCGGGCCAGGAGCGTCTCCTCCGCCAGCACCTGCCTGACCACGAACGCCGCCAGCGGGACCGCCGCCAGGACGAGCCAGGAGTTGAGGGCCAGCTCCAGCCCCGTCACCAGGAGCAGGTCCCCCGTGTAGATGGGATGGCGCACGTAGCGATAGATCCCGCGATCGACGATCGTCTGGCTCGGCAGGACGTCGAAGCTTTCGAGATCCAGCCAGTTGCGCCCCAGCTGCACGCGGGCGGCGATGGCCGTGGCGAGGCCCAGGAGATAGAGGGCGCCGCCGAGGACCTGGAGCCGGCCGGGAGTCGCGGCGATCGGCAGGACCTCCAGGAAGAGCGTCTGCACGAGCAGGAACGCCAGCACCCCGATCTTGAGCGCCTTCACGAGGCGCAGCAGCACGGGAACGGCGGCCCGGCGCTCGGGCCGGTCGGCGCGCTTGAGGATCTCCCAGACCGCCTTGTGAGCCACCAGCCCGAGAAACAGCAGCAGGCGGACGAGGTCGGGCAGCTGCGCGCGCACGCTCACTCCTTCACCCCGGCCGGGACCTCGGGGCGGGGCTCCGTGCCGGCAACCGTCTCCCGCACCCAGATGGCGCGCGAGGGCACCAGCGGCAGGTTGCGCTGGGCGATGCGCCGGAGGACGCCGTCGGCCACCATGCCGATCAGCAGCATCTGAACCCCGAGCAGCAGCAGGAGGATCGCCGACGTCGACAGGACCGGCTGGAACACTAGCGAAGGCTCCAGGACGGGCGCGCGCCGGAAGAGCGCCACGATGTCGAAGGCGAACTTCAGGAGGCCGACGCCGAGGAAGGTGCCACCCACCGGGACGAAGACCTTGAGCGGCTGGAAGAGCATGGCCATCCGGAGGACGAGGACCATGAAATCCATGAAATGCCGCGGCGTGATCTTCGACTTTCCGAGCCGCCGGTAGTACTCGATGGGATGGTAGACGACACGGTAGTCGTCGGCCAGCAGGGCCAGCGTCACCGTCGTCGTGAAGGAGAACCGGTTCGACAGGATCGAGAAGTACTGGCGCACACACTCGCTGCGGAAGGCGCGGAGCCCCGAGTTGAGATCCGGGATCCGCCGTCCCGCGATGCGGTTGGCCAGCCAGCCGAGGATCCACTTGGCCGGCCGCCGCGCCCACGGGATGTGGACGTTGCGCAGCGTCCGGGCGCCCACCGCCATGTCGGCCTCCTCCAGCAGGTCGAGGAGCACGGGGATCTGGTCGGACGGATACGTGCCGTCGGCGTCGATGATGACGATGGCGCTGTGGCGGGCGGCCTCGATTCCCGCCTTGATCGCGGCCCCGTAGCCCCGGTTCTCGGGGTGGCGCAGCACGCGGGCGCCGGCCTCGAGGGCGCGCTGCGACGTGGCGTCGGCGGAGCCGTCGTCGACCACGATGATCTCGTGCGCGATGCCGTGCCGCGCGAGGACGGCGCGGACGGCGCGGACCTGGTCGCCCACCGCCGCCGCCTCGTTGAAGGACGGCAGGACGACCGTCACCCCCGCCGTCGCGCTCGACCTGTCGGCCCGCACCCCGGCCCGGCTCACAGCCGTCCCGCCTGGCCGCGGCCGACGGCGGCATCGGCGCGGCACACCACGAGCACGCCCCCGCTCAGCGTGCCGGAGAACCGCTTGACGACGGAGAATTCACGCTCGAG
>DASTOJ010000238.1:0-19103 GCA_035762565.1 Candidatus Methylomirabilota bacterium
CCCGGTGCGGTTTGCCCGGTTGCCGAGGTGCTCGCGCGGAGTCGGTTCTCCGAGCCCTGCACTGGTGCGGCCCGCTCTGTTGTCAAGTCCCGGAGGCGCCGGGCTCGCGCCGGAGGCAGGCTGCTCTCGAGCGGCTCTAGCTCCGTGCCGGGGGCTCGCTGACCGCCGGCCCCAGGAACTGCGACCCGGCGTGATCGCTGCGGAGGGCTCGCACGCCGGCCGCGGCGGAGCGGAGCGGGTCCAGCGAGCACTCGGCGACCGCCTTGACGAGCGCACCCACGAACACGCCGACCACGTACCAGCCGAAGGCCAGCCGGATGGGCGGCGTCTTGGGCAGATGCTTGCGGTAGAGGAAGCCCCAGGCGGCGATCTGCGCCTCCTCCGGCCGCGCGGACGGGCGGGGCGCGCGGTTGTGCACGATGTGGGCGTCGGTGACGAGGGCCAGCCGGGCACCGCGCCGCCACAGGGACCAGCAGAGGTCGACGTCCTCGCCGATGGAGGCGCCGCGGTAGCGAGCGTCGTGGCGGACGCCGCCGAGCGCGCTCCGGCGGAACGACATCATCGCGCCCGTGAACATCCGCACGGGCACCCGGGTGGGCCCGGGGTAGCGGCGCCAGAACCAGTACACCGGCTGCCGCTCGTCGTGGAACGGCCCCAGATGGAACAGCCGGCGATACAGACGGCGCAGGCGGCCGGGTGCGGGATAGTTGGTGATCACGGGGGCCAGGCCGGCGCAATCGGGCGCGGCCTGGTAGTGGGCCAGAAGGCGCTCCACCGTGCGGGAGTCGGCCACGACGTCGTCGTCGCAGCAGAGCACGACGTCACCGGTCGCCCGGTCCAGTCCGACGTTTCTGGCGGCGGCGGCGCCGGTGACGGCGGGGTCCAGCACGTAATCGAGCCGCGGCCGTCGCGACTCCGGGGTGTCGTCGACCAGCGTGCGGATCAGCCGGCGGCCGCGGTCATCACCGCTCTGATCCACCACGATCAGCTCGTCCACGGGCGCGGACTGCGCGAGCAGCGCCCGCACCGCCACGACCAGCATGGCCGCGCGGTTCTTCGTCGGCACGATCGCCGAGACCGTGAGACGCGGCGCTCGCGCGGGGGCGGGGCTCACGCGGCCACCCGGTTCCGGCCGCGCGCCTGGAGCAGGCGGCGGGTGGAGGTGGTCAGCAGGCCCCACTCGCGCGGGCCGACCAGCCGGGCCGCGACGCAGGCGAGGAGGTAGACGGCGAAGCCGAGCACGGCGGCCGCCACGAGGCGGAGCGGATCCCGGAAGTCCCCCGCCATCGCCCAGGTGACGACGAAGGTGAGCGCGCCGGCGGCCGCGATCCTGGCGAGGTCGGCGAGCGGCAGGCGCGTGCGATACCGCCGCTGCATGCCGGCGAAGACCCAGGCGGTCGCGGTCAGCTGGGCCGCGCTGGTCGCGATCACGGCACCCGCCGTGGTCCATCGCGGCACGAGCGTGGCCGCCAGGCCCAGATTGACCACCGCGGCCACGGCGGTCGCCACGAGCGCGCAGCTGCGATCGCCGACGGCGCGGAGCGCGGTCCACACGACCGCCCGCAGCGCGGAGAGCAGCGCCACCCCGGCCAGCGCCCCCACGAGCGGCGCCGCCGGCAGGTAGGCGGCGCCGTACAGCCAGAGGATCACACCCGGGCCCAGCGCGGCCACGATGGCGGCCAGCGGCGCGCCGGCCAGCGCGACGTAGCGCAGGGCCGAGCGGTAGAGGTCCTCGAACTCCTCGGGAGCGCCCCCTCCGTGCAGCGCCGCCAGCGCCGGCAGCAGCGCGCCGGCCACGATCCCCGGCACGATCATGACCCGCGTGGCCAGCCCGAAGGCCAGGCTGTAGAACGCGATGGCCTCCGACGACGCGTGGAGGCCCAGGAAGAACACGGGCGACCGGTCCCACACGATGGCGTCGAGGACGGCGACGATCGACAGCGGCAGCAGGTACGCGCGCACCTCGGCCGTCATCGGCGCCGGCGGCGCGCGCAGGCCCGCCGCGTAGACCTCGTGGACGCGCCGCCGCTGCAGCCAGCACGAGACCGCCAGCGTGATGCCCATGCCCGCCAGCAGCGCCGGCAGCCCCACGCCCAGCGCAATGGCCAGCGCCGCCACCACGAGCTGCAAGGCCATCTTCAGCGTGCTGGTGCGGGCGGTGATGTCGTAACGCTGGGCGCCCTGAAGGGCGTGGGTGTAGATACCCTCGATGGTGACGAACGACAGCGTGGCGACGATGACCAGCAGCGGCGCCCGCAGGTGGGCGTCGGCGAAGCCGACCACGATCGGGGTCACGGCCAGGGTCACCAGCGCCGTCATCACCAGCTGGCCGCGCATGAACAGCCGCACGAAGCCCCACGCGCGGTCGACCTCCTCGCGCCCGAACGACTCGGCGGTATAGCGGACGGTCGCGAACGCGTAGCCGAGCGTGGCCATCGCGGTGAGCGTGCGCTCGGCCCAGATGACGTAGGACAGGTCGCCCATCAGCGCCGGCCCCAGCCCGCGCGCCAGGACGATCGACATGACCAGGCCCGAGACCACCCCGACCGTGGTGACCAGGCCATACCAGGCCGTGTTCCGCACGAGGGCGTGCCGGACGTTCACGCGGCGCGCTCCGCCGCCCCGGCGCCGGCGGGCGCCCAGACGGCCTGGGCGCCGCCACGCAGGAAGCGCGCGAGGCCGGCCACCCCGGCGGCGGACACCAGGCAGAAGTAGTAGGGGACGGCCAGCCGACCGAGGCGGTGCCCGGCCCGCTCGGCCAGCCAGCCGGTCAGCGCCAAAGCGTAGAACGCCGCCTGGCCCGCGAGCGCCGCCGCGTAGAGCCCCTCGCGCTCGAGCCACAGGACGTTGGCGCTCGCGAGCACGGCCAGCGCGGGCGCGGTCGTCCACCGCAGCGCACGGTGCGACAGCAGCATCCACACGGGGCCCCACCGACGCGCCGCGACGAGGGGCGGCAACCAGCGGCGGAGCAGGTGCATGCCCTGCGCGACGATGCGCACGTGCCGGCGGAATTCCTGCCCGCCGTCCCGCGAGGGCGGCTCGACGGTGAACGCGGCCGGCTCGAAGCGTGAGGTGAAGCCGTCCAGCGCCGCCTGGATCGGATGCAGCAGATCGTTGACCTCCGCCGCATCCAGGTCGCGATAGAGGCCTCGCCGGAGGGCGTAGACGGCGCCGTCGGCGCTGGCCTGGAAGCCGAGCGCGCTCTCGCCGTGGCGGATCAGCGCCTCGTAACGGAGGTAGCCGCTGGCGACCGCGCGGGCGTCGCCGCCGGCGGCGGTGTAGAGGCCCTGACCGCTCACCATCCCCACCCGCGGGTCGGCGAAGGGCGCGGCCAGCCGGGCGAGCGCGCCGGGGCCGAACAGGGCGTTGGCGTCGGTGAAGACCAGCACATCACCCCGCGCCGCCGCCACGCCGCGGTTGAGCGCGGAGGACTTGCCGGCGCGGGGCTCCTGGCGGATCAGCCGCACGCGGGGATCCGGATGGCGGGCGACGACGGCGTCGGTGGCGTCGGTGGACCCGTCGGAGACGACGATGACCTCCAGGCGGCCCGCCGGGTACCGCTGGGCGAGCGTCCCGTCCACCTTCGCGAGGATCCACGTCGCCTCGTTGAAGGCCGCGACGATCACGGAGAGCCGCGGGCGGGAGACGCGGGGGGTCCGATGGGGCGAGTCGCGCGGCCGGCTCCTGGCGAGCCGCCCCGCCACGCGGACCAGCAGGGGATACGCGACCCAGGTGTAGCCGAGGAGCGCGGCGGCCAGCCAGAACGCGAGCGCCGCGGCCGTCACCGGGCCACGCTCCGGTAGACGCGGGCCGTGGCCGCCACCTGGCGGTCGAGGTCGAAGCGCAGGCGCGCCCAGCGGCGCCCCGCCTCGCCCATCCGGCGCGCCCCGTCGGGATCGCGCAGCAGCTCGAGCAACGCCCGCGCGAGCGCCGGCGGATCGGCCGGCGGCACCAGCCGGCCGGTGCGGCCGTCGCGCACGACCTCGGGCGTGCCGTCCACCGCCGTCGCCACGACGGGTCGCGCCATCGCCGAGGCCTCGATGGCGGTGAGCGGCATGCCCTCGTAGAGCGAGGGCAGGCAGAGCACGTCGAGCGCGTCCAGCATGCGCGGCACGTCGGCCCGGAAGCCGGCGAAGATCACCGCGTCACCGACGCCGCGCGCCCGGGCCTGCGCCTCCAGCGCGCCCCGCAGCGAGCCGTCGCCGACCAGGAGCAGGCGGGCGTCGGGGAGCTCCCGCATCACCGCCGGCCACGCGTCGAGCAGATGGGCGTGACCCTTCTGCGCCTCCAGCCGTCCGACGACGCCGACCAGCGGCACGGCGCGGTCGAGACCCAGCTCCTTGCGCGCGGCCTCGCGGGCGTGCCCCGGCTGGAACACGGAGAGATCGCGGCCGTTCGGGACCACGGTGACCTTCGCCCCCGGATACCCCTTGCCACGGATCAGGAACGTGCGCGCCGCCTCGGAGACCGCGATGACCCGGTCCACGAGGCGGCTGATCAGACGGTCGGGGAGGAATCCGCCCCGCCACCACCCGCGCCGCCAGCCCTCGCGCCCATGGTAGGTCTCCACGACGCGCGCGCCGTGCCAGCGCGCGAGCGGCGCGGCCACCGCCGTCGAGCGGAAGATGTGCGGGTTGACCACGTGTGGGGCGAAGCGGGCCATGAAGCGCGCGAGCCGCGCCACCTCGCGGCGGTCGAGGAGGCTCTCGGCGGCGATCGCCTCGGCCTCGACGGGCACGCCGGCCAGGTCGCGGCTGCAGGCCTCGAGCAGCGGACGCGGCGCGGCCAGGCCCAGGCGGAACTCGCCGGGATCGAGCCGGCGCAGGAGCGCCAGCACGACCTCCTCCACGCCACCGCGTACCGGTTGAGTGAGCACGAACAGCAGCCGGACCGGTGTCACGCCGTCGCCTCGGGAGCGGCGAGCCCCAGGTCCTCGAGCAGGACGCCGCGGACGCCGGTGATGTGGTCCACGGTCTTGTCCACCGGGACCGTGGAGAGCAGCACCGCGTCGGCCGTGGGCTCGCTCGGGTGGTAGCCGTGCATTCCGGCGAAGCGCACGGTGCCCATGTCGCTCGGCGACAGCAGCACCCCCGGCTTCATGAGGAAGAGCAGGTGATAATAGCGGCCGTCCTCGAACCACACGCCGAGTCTCTGCAGCTCGGCCGGCGACATCAGCGCGCCGCACGGGTGATCGTCGAGCAGGTCGGTCAGCGCCCGGCGCGCGCGTTCGGTCGAGACCCAGAAGCGCGCCATGGTGGAGTCGTAGGCGGGCAGATAGTCCTCGGGTGCCCGCAGCCCGAGCGCCTGCACGTCACGCCGCAGGTCGTGCGTCCACCGGATCGGCGTCATGCCGTGATCGGAGAAGACGAACAGCCGTACGTCACTCCGGGCCCCGGTCGCCGCCTCCCACACGCGCCGCAGCCCCGCCTCGTACCAGGCCAGCGTCGCGCTCACCGCATCGGGCTCGTGCACGTGGAAGTGCAGGTGGTGGTCGAGCCCGGATAAGTAGAGAAAGAGCACGCGCGCCTCGGTGTGGGCGGCCCGCTCCGGCGCCAGGGCCAGGATCTCGGCGTCGGTGTGGCGGTGATAGGTATAGCACTCGCAGGCGATGCCGGCCGCGGCGAGGTCGTCGAAGAGCGACGGGCAGTCGAGGCCGCCCGGCCGGTAGATGTCGCGCTTCTCGGTGAGGTCGAACTGGGCCAGGTGGGCGACGGGGTAGTCGTAGAGCGAGAAGTAGCCGCTGTAGCCCGACAGGCGGCGGGCGAGCAGCTTGAGCGCGCGCCGGCTGACGCGGTTCTCCACGAGCGGGCGCGGCAGCCGGGCGAGCGGGCGCGTCCAGCGGAACGGCGAGCGGTCGGGGTCGCGGTAGAAGAGGTTCCAGTGGCCGTGCCGGCTCGGCGTCATCCCCGAGAGCAGCGTCGGGATCGCGCCCGACGAGTAGCCCAGGATCGTCACGAGCCAGCGGCGCTCGGCCAGCAGGTCGTCGAGGAACGGGCGTTCGCGGAGCACCTCCCAGCCGAGGGCGTCGACCAGCGCGTAGATGGACAGCGGACCTGGCATCGATTCTCCTCAATCGTTACGGACGCACCAGCGCCAGAACGCCGTGACCGTCGCACGCTCCTCGGCTGCGCTCGCCGGCGCGGGGCCGGCCAGCGGCAGCAGGCGGCGGGCGGCGCCCGTCGGCCACGGCTGGCCGAGCGCCAGGTAGGCGGCGGCGCCGGCCCGGTGGACGAGCGCGCGCGGCGTCGAGCGGCGAGCGAGGGCGAGCGCGCGCCGCAGGCTGAGAGGGCGCGGGGGCGGCAGGGGATGGAGAGCGAGCTTGGCCCAGGCCCGCGCGCGGCCGCGCCACGATTGCGCGCCGACCCAGCGGTCGAGCAGCACGGGCAGCGGCGCGTCGCCGTCGAGCAGCCGGGCAAGCTCCCAGCGCAGGATCCCGGCCAGGGCGGGAACGGCGTCCGCGATCCCGGCGCGCAGCCACCGGCTCCGGGCCTCCAGCGGTCCGGCAGGGAGCACCTCGCCGGCGTCCGGCGTGAGCTTGAGACGCGCGGCGCGCTCGAGCTGGTCCTGGAAGTCGTCGGGCAGCAGCGCGGCCAGCGCCGGCGTGCGCGCCAGCAGGGCGGCGAAGGCGCGCGGGCGCTCGGCGTAGGACGCGACGTGCCGGCCAGCGAACGCCAGCGCCGAGCCGGCGAGGTCGAGGCGGAGCTTGAGGAGCTGGTAGCCGACGTCGAGGAGCGCCTCGCCCCCGAGCGTCGCGGCCCGGTCCCAGGCGTCGAGCTGCTCGATCGCGCGGTTGAACACGAGCTGCACGGCGTCCTCGCGCGGGATGCCGGCGGCCTCGAACGGCGGGATGAGCGCGAGCAGCCGCGCCGGCCCCCAGACCACCCGGCCGTGGGCCCGGAGGTCGTGGACGAAGATGGAGGGCCGGGCCCGCGTCTTCAGATAGGCCTCTTCGACGGGGCCGAATTCCAGCTCGACGGCCAGGCCGCGCTCGGCGAGCGCCGCGCTCACCTGCCGGCTCCACCCGCCCAGGGCCGGCCGCAGCGTCCGGTAGTCGCGCGCGCGGGGAACGATGACGAGGAGCTCGATGTCACCGAGCACTCTGAGATGGCCGTTGACCGCCAGCACGCTGCCCTCGCCGCGCGCGAAGCTGCCCGTCAGGACGACGCCCCGCAGCCGTGAGCCTAGCCGCTCGCGCAGCGCGCTCACGCATCGCTCGACGGCGGCGCCGACGGCGGCGTCGGCGCGGGCGTCGGGGCAGAGCGCCGGGCGCGGGTCCACCTAGGCCACCCGGCCTTGCTCGCGCGGGCGATGGGCGAGGCGGTCCAGGATCACGGCCGCGGCGACCTCGACGACCCGCGCGAGCGGGGCGTCGTTGCCGAGCACGAGGTCGGCCATCGCCCGGGTGGGCTCGACGTACGTCCGATGGGCGTCCCGCACCGTGGTCCTGAACTGGACGAGCGCCGCCTCGGCGGTCCGGCCCCGCTCGGCGACGTCGCGGGCGAGGCGGCGAGCAAGGCGGACCTCCTCCGGCGCGTCGACGAAGATGCTGAGGTCGAGCGCCGCCCGTACCGCCGGCTCCCAGAGCAGCAGAATCCCCTCGGCGACCACGATCGGGCGCGGCGCCACGGGCGCCGCCGCGCCGGTGCGACGGTGGGTCACGAAGCAGTAAACGGGCGGTCGTACCGGCCAGCCGGCGCGCAGCGCGGCGAGGTGCTCGACGAAGAGCCGCTGATCGAGCGCGTCCGGGACGTCGTAGTTGAGGCTGCTCCGGGTCTCGGCCGGGAGCGCGCCTCGGTCCCGGTAGTAGGCGTCGTGGCACAGCAGCGCGACCCGGTGGACGCCGAGGGCCTCCGCCAGCGCCCGGGCGAGGCTGGTCTTGCCGCTGCCGGTGCCGCCGGCGATCCCGACGAGCAGCGGGCGCGGGCGATGGCTGGCCTCCCAGGCCGTCATGCGGCCGCCGCCGGCGCGATGCGGCGGACCGGGGCCAGCACGTCCTCGATGGTCGTGAAGCGGAATGCCTCCAGCAGCGCCCGGAGCTTGCGCTCCGCGCCGGCCAGGCCGACGTAGTGGCGGAAGCGGTGGCTCCACCGCATCGCCGGCCGTGGCTGCCGCGGATCGAACTCCCAGGGATGCACGTAGAGTACGAGCGGCTGCCCTTCGCGCCGGTTCACGCTCTCGATCGCGCCCGCGAGCAGCGCGACGGGGAAGAGCCGGAAGAAACCGCCGCCAACCGGCAGGTTGGTGCCGAGCATACGCGCGGTGCCCACGGGCACCTCCCACAATCCGCTGTCGCCCGGCAGCCGGTGGGCGAAGCGGGGCGCGTGGGGGAACCCGTACCGGTCGTGAGCGATGGGATGCACGCTCGAGTCGTAGGTGTGGCCCTCTTCGGAGAGCACGGCGAAGGCCCACGGCGTGTCGTCCCGGATGGAGTAGCTCGGCGCCCGGTAGCCGTGCACGGCCCGGCCGGCGGCGCTCTCCAGCGCCCGCTTGGCCCGCCGCACGTCGGCGCGGAAGGCTGCGGCGCCGAGGCGGAAGGCGGGCGTGTGGTCCCAGCCGTGCGAGCCCAGCTCGTGGCCGCGCGCCACGATGCTCCGGACGAGCCCGGGAAAGCGCTGGGCGACGACGCCCAGCGTGAAGAACGTGGCGCGGGCGCCGTGGGCGTCGAACAGGTCGAGCAGCCGCTCGGTCTGCGCCACCACGCGACTCGGCAGCCGGGCCAGCGCGTCGGCGCCGAGCGCCGCGGCGAACTCGACGCCGTGGTAGTACTCCTCGACGTCGACGGTGAGGGCGTTGAGGACGGCGGGCCGGGTATCAGCCACGCACCGTCCCCAGCGGGCGCGGGACCAGGCGCCGCCAGCCCCCGTCGGCGTCGCCGAAGGGCGCCACGCCGGTGTGCTCGTCGTCGTTGAAGACGAGGCCCAGCGCGCGCTGGCGCCCGAGCACGCTCATGGTGTCCTGGAGCTGCTCGCGCGGCGTGCGGTTGGCGCGCACGACGACGACGAAGCCGTCGACGAGGTCGCGCAGGATGCCGACGTCGGGAAACGGCAGCACCGAGGGCGTGTCGACGAGGACGTAGTCGAAGCGCGCGCGCAGCTCGGTGATCAGCGCCGCCAGTCGCGGCGACTTGAGCAGCTCGTAGGGCATCGAGGACGCGGCGCCGGCCGGCAGCACGGTGAAGGCGATGGCGGCCGGCCGCTGCAGCACCGCATCGAGCGTCGTCGTCGCGTCCAGCAGGTAACCCGACAGGCCGCGCCCGTCCGCCAGCCCGAGGTAGCGCGCGGCGGACGGGTGACGGAGATCGGCCTCGACCAGCACGACGCGCGCGTCAGGCGCCTGGGCCAGTGCGCCGGCCAGGTTGAGGGCGGTCATCGTGCGCCCCTCGCCGCGGCCGGGGCTGGACACCGCGACGACCCGGGTGCCGCGCTCGCGGTGGAGCGTCTCGATGGCCAGCCGGACCGTGCGGTACTGCTCGGCCGCGAAGCTGGTCGGTTCGAGCAGGCTCACGAGGTGGTCGTCGATCTCGCCGGCCTCGCCGCCGGCGACCGGCTCGATCTGCCAGGCGAAGCCGCGCGCGCGCGTCCGCTCCCGGGCGACCGGCGCACCGTAGACCACTGGCCTCGTCGGCGCCGGCGGGGCCGCGACGACGGCGGCGGCGGTGACCGGGTGGACCTCCGGCTCGGTGGCGACTGCCGTCCGCGCCGGGGCCGGCGGCGGCGCCGTCGCAGCCTCCCGTTCGTGCTCGACCTTCTCGAGCGCCTTGAAGAACTTGCTCACGGAGCGCCTCCTATGGCAGCGCGTGCCCGAACCAGCCGGTGGTGTTGACGGCGAAGGCCAGCAGCATCACGAGCAGGAACACGAGCGCGGCGACGCCACCGCGGGCCGCCCACAGGGCGCCGCGACTGGGAACCAGCCGGGCCTGCCGCTTGCGCTTCCATTCCGGCCGCTCGCCCTCCTCCAGGTACTCGACGGCCTCCTGGACGACGCCGGTGTCGATACGGCGCTTGCTGTCGGCGTAGCCGGACAGCAGGCAGTGGTCGCAGACGATGTTGATGACGCGCGGGGTGCCGCGGCTGTACTCGACGATCCGCTGGATGGCGGCGTCGGTGAAGATGCCAGCATCGGTCGCCCCCGCGATGCGCAGACGGTGGCGGACGTACAGGCGCGTCTCCTCGGGCGAGAGGGGCCCGATGTGGCAGCGCAGCCCGATCCGCTGCTTGAGCTGCCGGAGCTCGGGGGTGTTGAGCGTGTCGCGCAGCTCGAGCTGGCCGACCAGCAGGATCTGCATCAGCTTGCTGGAGGTCGTCTCGAAGTTGGACAGCAGGCGCACGGCCTCCAGCGTCGGGATGGACAGGTTCTGCGCCTCGTCGATGACCAGCACCGGGCTGAGCCCCTGCCGGTGCTGCTCGATGAGGAACTCGTTGAGCTCGAACAGCCGCTGGGCGTGGCTCGTCGCCGTCGATTTCACGCCCCAGTCCTGCAGGATGTACTCGAGCAACCCCTCGATGCCGAGGGCGGAGTTGTGGACGTAGGCGACGTGGGTGTCGCGGTCGAGCCGCTCCAGCAGCGTGCGGAGCAGGGTCGTCTTGCCGGTCCCGATCGCGCCGGTCAGCACGGTGAAGCCCTTGCGCTCGCGCACCCCGTACACGAGCTGGGCGAGCGCTTCGCGGTGCCGGCTCGACTGGAACAGGAACTTGGGATCCGGCGTGGGGCCGAACGGCGCCTCCCGCAGGCCGTAGAACTGGAGGTACATCGCTACCTCCTCGCGGTCGCGTCGGGCGTCAGCAGGCTGACGAGCGACTGGTTGTCGTGGGCCACGACGAACGAGGCGCCGACGACGAGCAGTAGCCCGCCGGCCACCGCTGCCAGCGTCAGCCGCCGCTGGCGCCCCGCGCTCAGGTGGTCGGCCTCGGTGACGATGCGCGGAATGGTGGAGAGCACCGGCACGCCGGCGGTGGCCCGGACCTCCTCGGCACGCCGGTACGAGGTGTCGACCTGCTCGGCGAGCACGACGGCCACGCCGGCGGCGCCGAGCGCCAGCGCCAGGCCGACCAGCAGCAGGCGCAGGCGGTTGGGGCCGGCCGGCCGCTCGGGCAGCCCGGCGGGCTCGACGACGCGGAAGCTTTCGCCCTTCTGCCGCTGCTCGAGCTCGCTGGCGATGTCCGCCTCGCCGTGCTTGGCCAGCAGCGAGCGGAACATGTCGCGGGTCGTCTCGTAGTCACGGGTGATCAGCGCCAGCTCCTGCTCGCGCTTGGGGGTGAGCTCCAGCCGGCGCTGGTACACGGCGAGCTGGCGGTTGAGGCCGGCGATCTCGTCGGCGCCGGCCTTGGACTCGACGGCGGCCTGGTCGAGCTGCTGCATGAGGCTCAGCACGTACGGGTTCTGGACCGCCAGCCGCAGGTCGCGGGTGGGTCGCGACATGGGCGGGCCGGCCGGTTTCGGCGCGGCGGCGGCCGCCGCGACCTTCTTTTCCTCTTCGGCCACCCGGTGCTCGAGGAGCCGGATCTGCTCCTTCATCTGGATGACGTCGGGGTACTTGTCGCTGTAGGTCGTCTGCAGCGCCGTCAGCTCCGATCGCAGGATCGACAGGCGGGCGGCCGCCGACTCGCCCGGGGCGATGGTGGGGGCCAGGGTGGCGCCGCCGCCGGCCGACAGCGCGGTGGCCAGGTCGAGGTCGTTGAGGCTCCGGGTGATCAACTGCCGCCGCTCATTGGCGCGGCGGCTATTCTCGTGGGCGAGCGAGAGCTGCTGCTGCAGGCGCTCGAGGGTCCGGAGATTGACCTCGCGCTGCTCGGGCAGCTCGCCCAGGTGCTGCTCCTTGTAGGCGGTGATCCGCTGCTCCTGCGCGGCCAGGCGGGTGCGGAGCTCGCGGAGCTGGCCCTCGAGGAACTCGGAGGCCCCCGCGGCCTGCTGCTCGCGGAGCCGGTGGTTCTCGGCGCTGAAGAGGGAGGCCAGCGTGTTGGTGACGCGGGCCGCCACGGCCGGGTTGGTCGCCGTGTAGGCCATCGTGAAGACCAGCGAGCGCGGCTCGCGGCCCCGCCGCTCGCGCTCGTCCTGCACCTCGACCTTGATGTCGCGGCGCATGCGCTCCACCACCTCGGCGGCGGGGCGGGCGCGGCGCAGCGCGGGGTAGAGGTCGTTGTCCTGGATGATCCGCGTGAGCCGCGAGGTGTCGAGGATCTCGTGGGTCAGCGTCAGCAGCCGGGCCTCGAGGTCCGTGTCGACGGTGGACTTCACGAAGGCCTCGGGGATCTCCTGGCGGTTGACCAGGACCCGTGCCTTGGCCGTCCACAGGCTCGGCAGGAACAGGGCCATCGACACCGCCGCGGCGAGGACGAACAGGAAGGGCAGCAGGGCCAGCCCGCGGCGGCGGCGCACGACCTCGAGAACGGCCCCCAGGCCCGGACCGCGGGCGGACTCGTCGTGAGCGCTCGGAGTGGTCGCCATGGACATTCTCCCGCGTCAGGGGACGACGACGACGTCGCCCGACAGGAGCGGCAGGTTCTCCTCGGTCGCGGCGCCCACGGCGCGGTTGTAGTTGAAGCGCAGCTTCTCGGTGCCGTTGCCGTTCTTGCGGAAGATGACGATCTTGCTGGGCGACGCGAAATCGCGGAAGCCGCCGGCCAGCGCGATCGCCTCCAGCACGGTGGTCGGCGCCCGGAGCTGGAGCACGCCCGGCCGCTGCACCTCACCCAGCACCGACACCCGGTAGCTGCGGACCTCGAGGACGGTCACCGACACCTCGGGGTTCGGCATGAACTCGGCCAGGGCGGCGGCGATCTTGTCGCGCAGCTGCATCGGGGTGAGGCCGGCGGCCTGGATGTCGTGCAGCAGCGGCATCGAGACCTTGCCGTCCGGCCGCACCGGCAGCTGGCGCGAGAGCGACTCGTTCTTCCACACCGAGATCTGCAGCATGTCCTCGGGGCCGATCACGTAGTCGGATGCGGTCGGCACGGCCGCGACGGGAACGATCGCCGGCCCGGCGGCGGCGGGGGGCTTCACCGGGGCCCGGACCTGGGCGCCGGCGGCGGCGGGCAGCGCGAGACCGGCCACGAGCGCGACGGAGACGGCAAGCCACTGGAGCGCCATGTCTGGAATCCTCCTGACGGCCGCGCTCAGCTGGCGGCCGCGTCCTGCTTGAGGCCCATGTCCTTGATCTTGTAGAGGAGGGCGCGATAGCTGATCCGCAGCATCCGGGCGGTCTTCACGCGGTTCCACCGGCACTGCTCGAGCGCGCGCCCGATGACCTCGCGCTCGGCCTCCAGCACGGCCCGCCGCGAGATCTCCTTGAGCGAGGACCCCCTGGTGGCGGTGAACGGCGCCGGCGCCGGAGCCGCCGCCGCCGGCGCGACCAGCGTGCGGGCCAGCGTCCAGTCCTGGAGCACGATCATCCGCTTGATGAAGTTCTCCAGCTCGCGGATGTTGCCCGGCCAGTGATGGGCGAGAAACGCCTGCGTCACCTCGGGGGCCACCTCCCGCTCGGGCACGTTGAACACGCGCGCGTAGCGCTGCACGAAGTAGGCGACGAGGCCGGGGATCTCCTCGCGCCGCTCGCGCAGGGGTGGCACCAGGATGTTGATGACGTTGAGGCGGTAGAACAGGTCCTCGCGGAAGCGGCCGGCCGCCACCTCGCGGGCGAGGTCGCGGTTGGTGGCGCAGATCGTCCGCACGTCGACCCGGATGTTGTGGCGGCCGCCCACCCGCGAGAACTCGCCGTCCTGGAGGACGTGGAGCAGCTTGGCCTGCAGGGCCGGATGCAGCTCGCCGATCTCGTCCAGGAAGATGGTGCCGCCGTCGGCCAGCTCGAAGCGACCGGGCTTGCGCTGGTGGGCCCCGGTGAAGGCGCCACGCTCGTGGCCGAACAGCTCGCTCTCCAGCAGCTCGCGCGGCATCGCCGCGCAGTTGACCTTGATGAAGGCGGCCCGCCGCCGCGGCGAATGGGCGTGGATGGCTCGCGCCACCAGCTCCTTGCCGACGCCGGTCTCGCCGCACACCAGCACGGTGACGTCGGCGCGAGCGGCCTGCTCGACCACCTGCTGGATCTCGCGCATCTGCGGGCTGAGCAGCAGGCCCAGCTCGCGGTGCAGGCGCTCGTCGTTGTCCTCGACCCCGGGCGCCGGCACCGTCTCCCGCCGCGGCCGGCCGGCCACGGCCCGGATCGCGTTCTCGAGATCCTCGGCCGTGTAGGGGCGGCGGATGAAATCGTCGGCGCCGGCCTGGATGGCCTCGACGATCTGGGCGCTGTGGCCGGCGTCGGCGATCATGATGATCGGGCCCGACTCGGCCAGCTCGGGCGCGCGCCGCACCAGCTCGATGCCCGGCAGGCCGGGCAGCCGGATGGCGATGATGGAGAACGCCACGCGCGTCCGGCCCACCAACTCGAGCGCCTCCTCGGCGCTGGCGACGGCCAGCGGGGTGTAGCCCCAGTGCGTGAGCTGCGACACGACGCGCCGGCGCTGATCGGGATCGCTCTCGACGACCAGCACGTGACGGGCGGCCGTGGAAGGCGCGAACGACGAGGCGGCGTCGAAGCTGGAGACCTTCATCGCGGATCTCGCGTGTTCATGACAACAGCGAACCTCGCAAGAGGCGTGCCGAGCCCGCTTCGCCGGGCGTTTGGCGCGGGCGCCGCCTCGGTTCGCGAGGCCGGGCTGCCCACTGTGGGACGAGGCCTGCCAGATTGGAGTAAACGTTTGTCGTTGCTCATCCGGGGCGGGTTCCGCTCAGCACGAACTTCACGGTGTCGACGAGAATCCGTAGGTCGAACGCCGGCGACATGTGCTTGATGTAGTAGAGGTCGTAGCAGAGCTTGCGGGTCACCTCCTCGGTGGACATCGAGTAACCCGCCTTGACCTGCGCCCAGCCCGTGAGACCGGGCCGCACCTCGTGACGGAGGTTGTAGAAGGGAATCACGCCTTCGAACGTGGCCACGTTCGCCGCCATCTCGGGGCGCGGCCCGACCAGGTTCATGTCGCCGCGCAGGATGTTGAAGCACTGGGGCAGCTCGTCGAGCCGGTAGCGGCGCAGCAGGGCGCCCAGCCGGGTCACGCGGCTGGCGTTGTCGCGTCCCCACACGGAGTCGGCGTCGCCGGCGCTCTCGCGCATCGTCCGGAACTTCACCAGGCGGAACCGCCGCCCGTGCAGCCCGACCCGTTCCTGGATGAAGAACGCCGGCCCCCGCGACTCCAGCCGCACGGCGAGCACGATGGCGGCGATGAGCGGGGCCCCCACCACGAGCGTCGCCAGCGCGATGCCCACCGACAGCACGCGCATGAGGACCAGCGGCAGGCGGCGCCCGCGAAAGCCGTCGCCGAAGATCAGCGCGCTCGGCGCGAGCGACTCGACGGCCAGCCGGCCCGTCAGGCGCTCGAAGACCCGCGTACCCTCCTCGACCTCGATGCGGCGAAAGCGACAGGCGAGCAGGTCGGCGACCGGTAGATTGCCGCGCCGGTCCGGCATGGCGACGACGATCCGGTCGGGACGGTATCGGCGGAGAGCGTCGGCGAGGTCGCCGTAGTCACCCAGTCGGGGCGTGCCCGACCCGGCGCTGGGCCCCAGCACGCCCACCAGGCGGAGCGGGAGCTCGGGACGGGTGCGGATGTGACCGGCCAGCTCGGCGGCGAGAGGCCCGCCGCCGAGAATCAGCACGCGCTCCGAGAACGGCGCCCGCTTCGCCAGCGCATACACCCCCACGCGCAGCGCGAGCACCGAGACCAGGGTGAGCAGCAGCGCGGTGGAGGCGAGGTTGCCGCCGAGGACCATGCCCGGGAAGAGCAGGTAGCCGCCGGCCAGGGCGAGTGCGCTCAGGCCGAGGGCGCGGCACAACCGGCGGAACAGCTGCCCCACGTCGTGGGGGACCTCGAAGTTGTAGAGGTCGTTGTAGTAGAAGGCGACGAGGCAGACGAACGCGACGACGGCGATCCGCCCCGCCAGGCCCCAGGGGCCCGCGGGCAGCTCGGCCGGATCGGCCGGCGGCACGACGGCGATCGCCGCTCCGCACACGGCGACCGTGGAGAGTCCGTCGAGCCAGGCAAATCGTTGCGCAGTGGACATGATCGTGGGCGGCGCCACGCGCCGTCCACCCACCGGAAATCGCAAGCCGAGTGCCAGGCACTGAAACGTCCACGCAGACCCGTGCGTGGGCGCCGCGTTCCTCCCGCAGGCCGACGCGGGCGCGGCCGAGACCGCGCCGAAGAATTTAGGGAATCTCAGCACGCCGATGCAGCGCCCGTGTGTAAACCCCTGCGCACGCCCGACCAAGGCCCGACCGCGTCGAGCGGGGCGCTTGCCCGGACAAGGGGCCACCTCGAGGCCCCGCGGGTGATCGAGGAGCGGCCCGGCTCCGCCGGGGCGACGAGCGTTTAAGAGGCTTGGCGGGATGGGGTCCGGGCCGCGACGAGCGTCGGGGGGCTTGGGGGCCTTCGAGGCCCCCATGTAACTAATCGAAGCGGATCGGGTAGCCGAACTGGATGCCGACGAACACGCGGTTCTGATCGGCGTCGGTGGCGAGGCCGGTGCCCGCCGTCGTGACCACGGTGCTGTCCGAGCGCTGGCGGAAGAACTGGTAGCCGGCGACGAGCGCGATCACCGGCGTGATGCGGTAGATCGCGTGCAGCCCGAGCGTGAAGGAGCGGACGTCGATGCTGTCGTCGCGCGGGCTCTCCACGATCGCGTAGCGCGGGGTGACCTGGACCGTCAGGCCCCGGGCCAGCGTGGTCACGTCGAGGAAGGCGGAGATGAGCTGGTTGTCGGTGGTGCCGCCGAGGCCGCCGGCGGTGCCGATCGACCGGTCGTACGAGAGGCCCCAGGCGCCGATGGGCAGGCGCTGGCGGTAGCCGGCGGCCACGGCGGGCGTCACCCGCGTGCCGCGGTCCTCCTTGAGCTCGAACGCCGGGCCAGCGTTCAGCGACAGCGTGATGGTCGGCGTGGCCTCCCACGCCACCCCGCCGCGCGGCGTGTGCACGGTCGTGCGCTCCTCGCGGTCGATGTCGAAGTACGCGAACTCGTACCCGACGCTGCCGGTGAGCCGTGCCGTCAACCGGCGGTCGAGCGCCACGTCGGCGCGGTAGACGTCGGAGTCACGCGCCTCCGAGTTGTCGAAGCGCTCCACCGTCCACCCCAGACCCCCGCGGAGCCCGGTCAGCCGGTCGAACTGCCAGGCAGCGCCGCCCGTCAGCGTGTTGCTCCACGCGCGGTCCCGGCCGGTCGACACGCCCTCGGCGGCGACCTGGTTGGTGTCGGTGCTGAAGGCGAACGTGTCGGCCAGCGTCAGCGTGAGCCGGGGGTCCACCCGCCAGGCGGCCTCGCCCACGAACGACTGGCGGTCGAAGGCGTGGCTCTCGTCCGTCTCGCGCGCGAACACCTCGGCCGTGAAGCTGTACGCCAGGTTGAGCCGGCGGGTGGCGTCCTCGAAGGTGATCGCCAGACCCGGCGTGAATCCCGTGATGAAGTCCCACTCGCGGCGGTTGTTGTCGATGAAGATGTTGTCGTTGAACTCCTCGGTGATGGTGATCGAGGGGGTGAGGGTGAAGGGGACGCGCCGCGGCTCCTGGAGCTGCTGCGGATCGAGGGCCGGCGCCTGCCCGGGCAACGGCAGCGGGAACTGGGCCGCGGCGGGCGCTACGACCAAGACGGCCCCCAGGCAGAGTCCCACACCGCCGAGCCCGAGCTTCACGCCCCAAGCTCTATCACAGGAGGTCGGGATCCGAATACGCCTTTCTCGCGTGCAGGCGCTCGATCGCCCGGTTGTAGTGGGTGAGCGCCGAGGGTTTCTGGATGACGTCGACGGCGCCCAGCGCCTTGACCCGCTCGACCTCGTCCGCGGTGGCGTGGCCGGTGATGACGACGACGGCCAGGGTCGGCTTCAGCCGCTTGACCTCTGCCATGACGTCGAGGCCGTTCATGCCGGGCATGGAGACGTCCAGGAACATCGCGTCGGGCGCCAACGTCTGCAGCCGGTCGAGCGCCTCCTGGCCCGAGTGCACGACGGTGGTGTGGTGCCCCTGGCGGGTGAGCGAGCGCGCCAGCACGTCGGCGACCTGCGGCTCGTCGTCCACGATCATGATCTCCATCGCTGTCCTCCCCGTTTCTGCAAGAGTTACAAAGCGGCAGGTCTTTTCTTACAACCCCCTATTGCCGCGCGTACGTTCGCGCCACCAAACTGCTTGTAATCGCTGGAAGCTGAGGGTGGGTAAATGCGTGGCACATCGCCTGCAAAACGCTGCATCCAGGATGTCCGAATACCCTGTCTCGAACCTGCGTTCACGGGAGAACCGACCGATATGAGTGACGCGCTCCTGGGTCTTTGCGGCAGCGGCAAGATGCAGCCGATTCGTGACCTGGTTTCCAAGGTGGCTGCCACCAACACGACGGTCCTGCTGCGCGGAGAGAGCGGCGTGGGCAAGGAGGTCGTGGCGCGCGCCATCCACCGGGCCTCCCCCCGCATGAGCAAGCAGTTCTTGAAGGTGAACTGCGCCGCGCTGCCGGGCGAGCTGCTGGAGTCGGAGCTGTTCGGCCACGAGAGGGGCGCCTTCACGGGCGCGTACCGGCAGAAGCCCGGCAAGTTCGAGGCGGCCCACCAGGGTACGCTGCTGCTCGACGAGATCGGCGAGATGCCGTTGCGGCTGCAAGCCAAGCTGCTTCACGTCCTCCAGGACGGCGAGTTCTCCCGGGTCGGCGGTGAGAAGATCATCGATACCGACGTGCGGCTCATCGCCGCCACCAACCGCGACCTCGAGGCCTCGATGCGCATCCATCAGTTCCGGGAAGACCTCTACTACCGCCTGAACGTGATCGAGATCCGCGTTCCGCCGCTCCGCGAGCGCCGGGAGGAGATCCCCGGGCTCCTCGACCACTTCCTGCGCAAATTCAACGCCCAGTACGGGCGCGCGGTCGACGTTCCGGCCGAGACGCTGCGCGCGTTCCTCGACTACCACTGGCCGGGCAACATCCGGGAGCTGGAGAACGCGGTCAAGCGCATCGTCGTGCTGGGCAGCGCGCGGCCCGTGCACGTGGAGATCGCCGGCAACGTGGCCAACGGCGCCCGGCCGGCGCCCCGGCCCGGCGTCCTGACCGTCGAGACACGGCCGAGCCCCGACGCGCCGATC
>DASTOJ010000239.1:0-15818 GCA_035762565.1 Candidatus Methylomirabilota bacterium
CCCGGTGCGGTTTGCCCGGTTGCCGAGGTGCTCGCGCGGAGTCGGTTCTCCGAGCCCTGCACTGGTGCGGCCCGCTCTGTTGTCAAGTCCCGGAGGCGCCGGGCTCGCGCCGGAGGCAGGCTGCTCTCGAGCGGCTCTAGCCCAACTTCCACGGTTTGCGGAGCGGAGTGCTGAGATTCCGGCGAGTTACGCGCGCGTTACGTCACTATCGGCTGGTCGTCCAGGTCTTCAACGGCTTCATGACCTCGGGCGGCACCTGCAAGATGCGATAGATCTCTCGGTGCACGTCATCCGGGGTGGACGCCTTGCGGATCTTCAGGATGCGGCCGTCGATCGCGGGTAGCACCACGGTCGCCACCTGATGGGTCGAGAGCTGCTCCCTCAGGGTGGCCCACGAAGTGTGGCGCCCTTGGTCGAGACAGCGCTTCTCGATGGCGACGAGCAGATGGTAGGCGAGCACGCAGAGGAAGATGTGGGTCTGCACGCGGTGCTCGAGGTGGTGGAAGATCGGGCGCTCCATGAGGGGGCTCTTCAAAGCGCGGAACGCGGCCTCGACGCGCGTGAGCAGGATATAGAGGCGCCAGACCTCGTCGTCGGCGAGGTCCTGCCGATCGGTCTTGAGCAAGTAGGTGCCGTCAAGGGCGCTGGCCGCGGTCTTTTTCTCGGCCTGCTCGGTCCAGCTCACGGCGGCGGTCGCGGCGTCGCAGGTGATGATGTAGTAGCGCGCGACCCGCGAGTAGCGCTCCTTGAGCCGGCCGATCGCCTCCTGGACTTTGGCGGGGTCACGCAGGCGGCCCTGCGCGACGCGCCGCTGGAGTTTGGCGAGATCGGCCAAGAGCCGCTGCTCGTGCGTGTCGCGGATCGCGCGATCCTTCTCGCTGCGCGCCGCACTGCGGCAGAGGATGTGCACCTCGTCGCCGACCGTCTGCCGCGTGAGGACCACGCGCGTCTTCTTCTGCGCCGGATTGCGTGGCGAGGGCACGCGGACCACTTCCGTCCAGCCCGCGTCGTCGGTGAACGCCTCCTGGTGGGCCCCGCGTTCCGGGTAGCGCGCGGCCACGAGATAGTGATGGCCGCGCGCCCGGATCTGGGCCAAGTTCTTCGCGAAGGCCATGCCGCGGTCCACCACGACCGTCGCGCCGCCCCGGCGCCCCGTCCGCTCCTCCAGGCGCGTGAGCATGTCCTCCACGGTGGTCTGATCGTGCCGATTGCCGTCGAACACTTCGTGCGCCGTGGGGAAGCCGTCGCGGTCCAGGACCAGCCCGATCACCACCTGCTTGCAGTCCGGGCGGTGATCGCGCGAGTAGCCGCGCTTGGCCTGCGGGTTGCGCGGGCACTGCCCCTCGAAGTACGTCGACGTCAGGTCGTAGAGGTAAATCGTGTCGTCCAGATTGAACAGCGTGCGCTCGCGGGCGGCCAACGCGTGCTCGATCCGCGCGCGCTGCGGATGCAACCGGTCGAGGTTGCGATACAGCGCTTCGTCGCTGAGCGCGGTGAAGTCCGTGCCCAGGATGTCGGCCAGCGCCGTGCGCCGGATCCAGTCGGGCATGGCGTGTTCCGCCGCCGGCCGCACCAACCGGTTCAGCGTCATCACTTCGGTCAGCCGCTGCGCGCGTCGACTCAACCCGGCGGCGGCGAGAATCGTGTCCAGCTGCAGCAGGCGCCACATCTGATGCCCCACGTGCACCGGCCCGGCTTCCCGTTCGTCTTCGAACGTGACGCGCGCGGGGTCGATCGTGACGCCCGGGCCCGCCGCCGGCGGCCGGGGGCGCGGGGGCCGCACGCGGACGGTGAGCGCGTCGACCGTGGCATCCGGCACGAGGGCCGTCTGCCCCGCGAGCGCGGCCTGCAGTCGCTGCGCCGTGCCCAGCCACGCGTCCTTCGGCCCCGGCGCCAGGGCGCCGAGCGAGCAGACGACACGCTGGCGGGGGCCCTTCGGGGTCGCGACCGATTCGACGAGGAGATAATTCTGGTAGGTCTTGTCGCCGACGCGCCGGGTGGTGCGGCGGAGATACATGCTGCCGGCAGCGTGTCACTATCGAGATGGCATCGTCAAGGTAAATCGGTCAGATGATTAGTCACTATTTGGGCCCGCCGCGTGCGTCACTCACGATATCACGCGTACTTACGGTGCGCCGACGGCGGGAATCGGCCGTTTCGCCGCCGGCGACCGTGGAAGTTGGGCTAGTCTCCGCACTGACCGTGAGCCTCAGGAGACGGCGGGAGCGACGGTCGACGATGACGGGAGCGTCCTCTCCTCAGAGGTCACGTCCCTGAAGCGGCTCCGGCCTCTGGTCGCGACCGAGCACGGTGTCCTGTACCCCACCGACTGCTTCAATGTCTTCGCGGCGCTGAAGGCGGAGTCTCTCGATTGCGTTTTTGCAGATCCTCCGTTCAACCTCGGCATCTCCCCCGGCGACTCTCGCGGGTCTTCGTTGCGCCAGACCCGGCATTCAGCATCACCCTTCACTAGTGCCCCGCATCGTCGAGGAGCAGCCCTACAACGGGGTCTTGGATCGGGTGCAGCGCTTGGGCCTCACTACGCTTCTCGACGAGTTGCGCGTGAGCTCGTTCAGAGATTCGAGCTCGTCGTCGAGGAACGCCGGGACGCGAACGGTGGGGCAGCGGTGCGCAAGCTGCTGGACGCCCGCTTCCAGGCCGGCTCAGGCTGGACGAAGAAGCAAACAGGAGACGTGGACTGGACAAAGTGCCATACCGTGAATGGCACGAAGGTTTGCGTCGGGGTCGAGATTCAGTTCTCTGCGCGAAGCGACCTCATCGTCGTCGATATCATCCACCTTCGGAAGGCTCTGACGGACGGCAAGATCGACGTGGCAGTGCTCGTCGTGCCGAGTGATCGGCTGGCCGTGTTCCTAACCGACCGCGGGCCGAAGATGGCGGACGCCAAGCGACACGTCCGTGAGGCCCGAGCCGATGACCTCCCGCTCCTCATCATCGCGCTTGAGCACGACGGCGCTGGCGCCGCCCTCGCCAAACAGCCGAAGCGTCAACGCGACTGACACTACGTCGTCAGCGGGGCAACCCGGGCAGACAGCCAGTCGGTCAGGCGGTCGCGGGGGCCACGCACGTCGGCCGGCAGCCGGTGCTTCCACCTGGTGGCGAAGCGGGCGAGCGCGGCGCGGCGCTGGGCCAGGTCCTCGGGCGCGCGGACGGGCGCCGACGGTCCGGTGCGGGTGCCGCCGCCGTGGTGGACGAAGGGCGTGTTGACGACCACGCAGCGATGGCCGGCCTCGCGCACGGCGAACGACAGCTCGCGGTCGTAGCCGTGGAAGAAGCCGTAGCCCTCGTCGAAGCCGCCGACGGCCTCGAGCACCGCGCGGCGCACCGCCAGGCAGACACCGTCCACGGCGGCCACCTCCAGCGTGTCGGCGCGCAGGGTGGCACCGCCCTCCAGCGCGTGCACGATCGTGCGGCCGACGTACCGCCCGTCGCGCCGGAGCCGGCGGGCGCCGTAGAGCCCGGCCAGCCCGACGCCGGGCTCGTCGACCGCCGTCCGCAGCCGGGCCAGCCACCGCACGTCGCGCATCTCGGTGTCGTTGTGCAGGAAGCACAGCACGTCCCCGCCGGCCAGCGCCGCGCCCTGGTTGAGCGCGCGGATGAGGCCGACGTTGTCGGCGTTGCGCTCGTAACGGCGGGGGAACGGCAGGCGCCACTCGCGGAAGAACGCCTCGGTGCCGTCGGTGGACGCGTTGTCGACGACGGCCAGCTCGAAGGGCTCGCTGGTGCCGCGCAGGCTCTCCAGGCACGCGCGGGTCAGCGCGAGCTGGTTGTAGACCGGGAGAACCACGCTGATCACGCGGAAGGATCTTACCGACTATCCGTGGTCGGCGGCGTACGAGGACCTGAAGCTCAAGCGGAGGTAAACAGGCGCGGGGTTACGGTGCGGTCCGTAACCCCGCGGCGAGATTTTGGTGGAGCTGAGGGGAGTCGAACCCCTGACCCCAAGACTGCCAGCCTTGTGCTCTCCCAACTGAGCTACAGCCCCACGCGAGGGTTGACGTTACCGGCCGGGCCGGGGGGTTGTCAAGGAAGGGGTGGTAGGGGAGAGGGGATTCGAACCCCTAAGCCCTTGCGGGCATGGCGTTTTGAGCGCCACGTGGTTGCCAGGTTTCACCACTCCCCCGCCGCAAGGATACGTGTGGCGCGAGCAAAAGGAAACCACCCAGCAGTGTTCTCTTGCACAATACCGGACGAGCCGTAGAGCCAGCCGACCCTTGGCCGTCCCGTTGGGCGCTTCGGCGCATGGCCGAGCGGGAGCAGAAACCGTTCGGCAGTCACTCGCTTGCGGTCGAGGCACGGAACGTCGCGCGCATGGTAGATCCAGACGAGCACGCGCAGAGATTCAGCCTTCGCATAGCTGAGTTTCCAGATCGGATTGCGTCCTTGTTTCCGGGCCACCGTGATCGATCCCGTCGCACCGGTGAGCCGAGAAACTGTCGTTTGCAGCCACTCGATGAATGCCTGGCTCGCCGAGACGATGGATACGTAGAGGCGTTCGTAGACGTAGTGCTCCTTCTTCGCCGAGTGATACCGGTCCGTGTAAACGAGGACCGAACCGTCGCCATCGATACAGCCCCGGAAGAAGTCGGCAAAGAAGGCGTCGGGTACCGCGAGCGGACCGAGCGTGAGACTCTTCGCCGGCGTCAGCCCGACCCCGATGAACCAGTCGTAGACCCGACGATTGCACCACTGCACACGATGGTTCGTTCCGCCACATCGACTTCGAGTCGGCCGCGTCTGTGAGGTCACGCCGAGGCACTTTCTGAACGTCTGGACCAGATCGAGGTCTTTCGAAACGAAGGTGATGTGACGCCGATCCGATGACAGGTTTCCATCCGTCGCCATGAGCCCAAGGGCGTAGGCCAGTTCCGGGCGCCACTCGAGAGAAGCGGCGGCGCCGTGGCAGGCCGGGCCCGGCCCCCGGCTGCGCACCTGAATCTCGAACCTTCGGAGCCGTCGGAGCACGGTAGTCGGTGCACATTCCAGCTGTGCGGCAATTTGCTCGGCAGTTAAGCCCTCGTCCACGTACCGTCGTCGCAGCAGGTCGGGATCGATCGGGACGAATGAGAAACGCACCCTGGCTCCTCTTGTATGGTGACGTCGCTGCTGATCTAGTCAATGTCCAATTTTTCAGACATGTATCGAGCAGCAGCATCATCGAGCCCGAGAGAGCAGCATCCAGAGCACGAATACGCCAAGGCGTAACGAGAGAGGGACGAGTGAAGAGACGACCGGAGCGCGTCCGCGGATACCCCAGTCGGGGTTTTCAACCCAGGCCCAGACGACCAAGGCGACGCGATCAAGGACGCCGTAATCAGGACGAGCGCGCGACAGACGCGCATAAGGGGCTCTGCGAGTTCCGGTCTCCGAGCACGATGAAGCCTTACACCCACAACGCCACCCCGGACACCGAGGGCGAGACCTACGCCCCGAGCAAGAACACAGGTCGTCCCGCGGGAGCCGGGTACCGAGTACAATGATTGCCGCATTCCCGGAGGTGCGCGGCATGGGTGAGCGATCGTTCGCGGACGACGTCAAGCAGCTGGGCTACGGGCGCGGCGACACCCTCAAGGGCGAGGGGATCCTCGCCATCACCAAAGCGCTGCTGCAGTCGGGGGTCTCCTACGTCGGCGGCTATCCGGGCGCGCCGATCTCGCACCTGCTCGACGTGATGGCCGACGCCAACGAGTCGCTGCTCGCGCCGATGGGGATCTACTTCGAGATGTCCGGCAGCGAGGCGGCCGCCGCGGCCCTGCTGGGCGCGTCGATCAACTATCCGATGCGCGGCGCGGTCACCTGGAAGTCGGTGGTCGGCACCAACGTCGCCTCCGACGCGCTCTCGCACGTGGCGTCGGCCGGCGTGCTGGGCGGCTCGCTGATCGTCATCGGCGAGGATTATGGAGAAGGCGCCTCGATCCTCCAGGAGCGCACCCACTCGGCGGCCTTGAAGTCTTCGATCCCTCTGCTCGATCCCCGGAACAGTCTCCAGTCGTTCGCGCGGTTCGTGGAGGAGGGTTTTGGCCTTTCCGAGGCGTGCAACGAGCCGGTCTTCGTCTCGATCCGGATCCGCGCCTGCCACATGCGCGGCACCCTCCAGTGCAAGGACAACGTCCGCCCGGCGGTCAGCATGCGCTCGCCGCTGGCGGCGCCGTCGTTCAGCCTGGAGCGGATCAACCTGCCGCCGTTCACCTACGCGATGGAAGCCCGCAAGTTCACCGAGCGGCTGCCGGCCGCGCGGCGCTACATCGTGGAGCACCGACTCAACGAGCACCTGCCGGGGCCGGAGTCCCACCTGGGCATCGTGATGCAGGGCGGCCTCTGGAACACGGTCGTGCGCGGCCTGCACGTGCTCGGCCTGGCCGACGTCCGCGGCCGCAGCCCCATCCCGCTGCTCGTCCTCAACGCGCTGCATCCACTCGTCCCCGAGGAGCTGATCGGGTTCCTGCGTGGCAAGACGCACGTGCTCGTCGTCGAGGAGGGGATGCCGAACTACATCGAGCGGGAGCTGGCGGCGCTGGCCCACGACGCGCGGCTCGACGTCGAGATCCACGGCAAGGCAGTGCTGGCGCCGCACGGCGAGTACGTCCCGGCGCTGGTGATCGGAGGCCTGCGGAAGTTCCTGGCGGTCGGCAAGCCGGCGGCCACGCCGGTGACGGCGATCGAGGACCGCTACGCCGCCCTCACCGCGCACCAGGACGCCGCCCGGGCGGCGCTGCCCCAGCCGGTGGCCAAGCGGCCGCCCTCCTTCTGCACCGGCTGTCCCGAGCGCCCGCTGTTCAGCGCGATGAAGATCCTCAGGACGAAGGAGCCCGAGCTGGGTGACACCCACGTCGCGGCCGACATCGGCTGCACGACGTTCTCCACCCAGGCGCCGTTCAACGTCGGGAACTCGGTCCTCGGCTACGGGATGGGGCTGGCGTCGGCAGGCGCGGTGGCGCCCCACTTCGGCAAGCGCGTGATCTCGGTGATGGGCGACGGCGGCTTCTGGCACAACGGGCTCACCAACGGCGTCGCGAGCGCGGTCTACAACAAGCAGGACTCCGTCCTCGTCATCGTGGACAACAAGTACACGTCGGCGACGGGCCAGCACCACAATCCCTCCACCGGTACCAACGCCCGCCACGAGCCGACCGGCATGACGATGCCCCAGGCGCTGCGCGGCGTGGGCGTCACGTGGATCAAGACGGTGGACTCCTACGACATCCCTCGCATGCTCCGCACGCTGCGGGAGGCGCTCACCACGCGCGTGCCCGGCCTCAAGGTGGTCATCGCCGAGGGTGAGTGCCAGCTCGAGCGCCAGCGTCGGATCAAGCCGCTGAACCGGAAGCGGGCCGCGGCTGGCGAGACGGTGGTGCAGCCGCGCTTCGGGGTCGACGAGGACGTGTGCACGGGCGACCACTCCTGCATGCGGCTGAACGGCTGCCCGTCGCTCACCCTGCGGGAGAGCCCCGACCCGCTCCGGGAGGACCCCATCGCCCACGTCGACGAGACCTGCGTGGGCTGCGGCGTCTGCGGCGAAGTCGCCCACGCCGCCGTGCTCTGCCCGTCCTTCTACCGCGTCGACGTCGTGACGAACCCCGGCTGGTGGACCCGGGCGCTGGCGCGCGTGCGGGCCGCCGTCATCGCACGCCTGGCCGGCGCCTGAGAGCGACCCGCGTGAAGCGTGGTGGGGCCGGGGGCCGGGTGGGGGACCTGGGGGCGCGCCATCATGGCGAGCCGTTGTCGCCGTTCGAGCGCAGGGGACGGCGAGCGAGCCGCCGGCGATTCGATTGGGCCGCGCCCCAGCCCCCTCTGGGGGATGGGGGGACCGAGCGAGCCGTACCCGGAGCGAGTTACGGCGACAGGCGAGCCATGCGGGCGCGCCCCCAGGTCCCCCACCCGGCCCCCGGCCCCACCCCGCTTCACGCGGGTCGGTAGCCATGCCGCCCGACTCCGCGCCGACGGTGCTCTCGCTGCTCATCCCCGCCGTCGGCGGGCAGGGTGGCGGCGTGCTCTCGGAGTGGATCGTGGACGCCGCGCTGGAGGAAGGGCTGGGCGTCCACGGCACCTCGATCCCCGGCGTGGCCCAGCGCACGGGCTCGACCACCTACTACGTCGAGCTGAACACGGAGCGGGGCGGCGACGAGCCGGCGTTCTCGCTGTACCCGGTGCCGGGCGCCCTCGACGTCCTGCTGGCGCCGGAGTTCCTGGAGGTCGGCAGGATGCTCGAGCTGGGCTTCGTGTCACCGGCCCGCACGACCGTCATCACCTCCACTCACCGCCTCTACTCGATCCACGAGAAGATCGCGACCGGCCGGGCCATCTATCCCCACGAGGGGCTGCGGCGCGCGGCCGAGACGGCGGCCCGGCGGCTGGTGGCTTTCGACGCGCTGGCGCTGGCGCGCGAGCACGGCACCGAGGCCAACGCGGTGCTGCTCGGCGCGCTGGCGGGCAGCGGCGTGCTCCCGATCGCCGACGCCGCGTTCCGTACGGCCATCGCGCGCAGGGGCGTCGCGGTGACGGCGAACCTCGCGGGCTTCGAGCTCGGCCTCGCGATCGGCCGCTCACGTGACGCCGCGGGCAGGGCTCCGGGGGAGGCTTCTTCGCTCAATGAAGCATTCGCTCGGGAAGCCTCCCCCGGAGCCCTGCCCGCTGACATTCGTGCCGCTGTCGACGCGATGCCAGCCGAGGTCCGCGAGGTCGTCGTCCGCGGCGTGCATCGGTTGGTGGACTATCAGGATGTGGCGTACGCGCGGCGGTACCTCGACCTGCTGCGGGAGTTCGTGCCGGCAAGCTCCGCCGATGCGACGCGCGTGGAGCTGGCGAGGGCGGTCGGGCGGTACCTGGCGCTGTGGATGTCGTATGAGGATGCGGTGAGGGTGGCGGACCTCAAGACGCGGGCGGGGAGGTTCGCACGGATCCGGGGGTCGGTGCGCGAGAAGGGGGCCGAGGTGGTCGTCACCGACTACCTGAAGCCGGACCTGGACGAGATCTGGGGCGTGCTGCCCGATCGGCTGGTGCGTCCGTTTGCGCGATGGGCGGAGCGGCGCTGGCCCCACGGCCGGCCCACGCTCGGCCAGCACGTGCGCACGACCACCGTCAGCGGGTTTCTCCGGGTGTGGCTGCTGGCGCGGCTCAGGCGGCTGCGGCCGGTCTCCTACCGCGCGCGCGAGGAGCACGCGCGGATCGCGCGCTGGCTCGCGGCGGTGCACGCCTGCGCCGCGCGCGACACGGCGCTGGCGCTCGAGGTGGCCCGGGCCGGCCAGCTCGTGAAGGGCTACGGCGACGTGAGGCGGCGGATGCTGGTCGTCCACGAGCAGCTGCTGGCCGCCGCCCTGCGGGCGATGGAGGTCGAGGCCGGCCGTGGCGCCGGCTTCCGCGTCGCGAACGCGCTGGCGGCGCGGCTGCGCGGCCTCGTCCTGGAGGGCCCGGACGGCGAGGCCCAGGTGGCCGCCGTGGCGGCCGCCGCGCTGGCCCGGCTCGAGGCCGGCGACGCCCAGCCGCTCGCCGCGCTCTGAGTCAGGGGCGCTGGAGGCGCTGGACGAGGTCGCCGAGACGCCTGGCCTCGGCGTTGGCGAGGTGGACGAAGGAGAACGCGGCGGCGTCGCGCTCGACCCGGACGACCAGCGAGATGACCTCCACGGCCGAGGCGCCGTCGGGCGGCGTGAAGAGCAGCTTGACCGCCGACCCCTCGGCGAGCGTGGCCCCGGAGCGCACCTTCATGCCGGTCGCCGACAGCTCGGTGCAGACGCCGTCCCAGGCCGTGCCCTTGTACTCGACGATGCGCACGGGGAACCCGATCTGCACGCGGGGGCTGCGGCGCCGCTCCTGCCGCGCGCTCTCCGTCCGCCGGCGGGTGAGCGCGTGCGGCTCCAGGACCGTGAGGACCTCGTTGAGCCGCTCGAGCGGCACCGGCTTGCCGACGAAGTCGAGCGCACCCAGGCGCAGGCACTCGCGCGCCTGACTCTCGGTGGCGACCCCGGAGATGGCGACGATCGGCAGCGCGGCCTCGCGGACCGGGCGCAGCCGCAGGAAGTCGAGCCCGCTCATGCCGGGCAGGTTGATGTCCAGGATGATGGCGTCCGGCCGCTGGCGCTCCAGGGACCCGAGCGCGGCTTCGGCGCTGGGCACCACGACGGCATCGTGCCCTAGCTCGGCGAGGAAGTCGCGAAAGACCTCGCCGAGAGGCGCTTCGTCCTCGACGACGAGTACGCGCATGGCTTGAGGTCGAGTCTAGCACGGAGGCGTCCGCGGCGGCCCCGCTCGCAGGACGCGGCGTGCAGAGGCAGCTGGTCGGACCACGCGTGATATACTCGCGTAGGATCGAGCGAAAACAGGAGGAAACCTCTGTGTCCGGTTACGTCCCGGTGGCCATCTTCGCGGCGCTGATCGTCGGCTTCGGCGTCGTGTCGCTGAGCGCCGCGTGGCTGCTGCGGCCCCACCGCCCGGATCCGGTCAAGCTGGCCAACTACGAGTGCGGCGCCGAGCCCATCGGCTCGGCGTGGGTGCAGTTCCCGGTGGGCTTCTACCTGGTCGCCCTGGTGTTCATCGTGTTCGACGCGCTGGCGGTGTTCCTCTTCCCGTGGGTGCTGGTGCTGCGCGCCGGGGGGTTTCCCGCCTTCTGGGTGATGGCCGCCTTCGTCGGCATCATCGGCCTCGGCTGGCTCTACGCCTATCGCGAAGGAGTGCTGGAGTGGAAGTGAAGCGGCCCCTGCCCCAGGTGCCCCCGCCGGTGTGGAGCGAGTTCAAGGATCTGCAGGAGTGGGAGAAGTACCACCAGGAGCGCACCGGCAACGACAAGACCTCCGAGGCCCTGGCCTCGATCGCCGAGGCCATCCACCACTTCCCCGGGGGCTGGCTCGTCACGACCTCCACCGAGAAGATCTTCAACTGGGCCCGGAAGTCGTCGATCTGGCCGGTCACGTTCGGGCTGGCCTGCTGCGCGATCGAGATGATGGCGACGTTCGCCTCGCGCTTCGACGTCGAGCGCTTCGGCATGGTGCCGTGGGCGTCCCCCCGGCACTCCGACCTCATGATCGTGTCGGGTACGGTGACGATCAAGATGGCGCCGATGCTCAAGCGCATCTACGACCAGATGCCCGACCCCAAGTGGGTGGTCTCCATGGGCTCGTGCGCCAACTCGGGCGGGCCCTTCCGTCACGGCTACCACGTGGTCAAGGGCGTGGATCGGGTGGTCCCGGTGGACGTCTACGTGCCCGGCTGCCCGCCCACGCCGGATTCGCTGATGTACGGCCTCCTGAGGCTGCAGGAGCAGGTGGCGCACTTCCAGAAGACCGGCACGCGTCCCGCCGCCGCCGAGCCGGCGTGACCCCGCTCACGCCCGCCGCCGCCGCCGCGCAGATCCAGGACCGCTTCGGTGTCGCCGCCGCCGTCGCCGGCGGCGAGCTGAGCGTGACGCTGCCGGTGGAGCGCTGGCAGGAGGTGGCCCGGTTCGCCAAGGAGACGCTGGGCTGCCGGTACTTCAATTTTCTCTCGGCGATCGACTGGAAGGAGCAGGGCCTGGAGGTCGTGGCTCGGGTGGAGGAGCTGGACGCACGGGTGGCGGTGACGCTGCGGACCCGCCTGGCCCCCGGCACCACCCGCTGTCCGACGCTCACCGGCGTCTTCCGCGGCGCCGACTGGATGGAGCGCGAGTGCTACGACATGTTCGGCATCGTCTTCGACGGCCATCCCGATCTGCGGCGCATCCTGCTCGCGGAGGACTGGGACGGCCACCCGCTTCGCAAGGACTACGCCGTGGACACCCCCCAGGCGCCCTACCGCTGAGGAGAGCACGATGATCTACGAGCTGCGCACGTACACGTTTCAGCCGGGCAAGCAGGGCGAGTATCTGAAGCTCAACGCCGAGGTGGGACGCAAGGTCCGCGGTGACGCGTACGGCAAGTTCGAGGGCGGCTGGACGACGGAGTTCGGGATGCTCAACCAGTACGTTCACCTGTGGGCCTATCCGGACCTCAACGAGCGGGAGCGGCTGCGCGGGGAGCTGGCCAGGAACGAGGAGTGGACCAGGGGCTACGTCCCGCAGATCCGACCGCTGCTGCTGGCCCAGGAGAACAAGCTCCTGTCGCCGGTGACCGAGTTCAAGCCGCCCGCCGACAGCGGCAACATCTACGAGCTCCGGTGGTACCGCGCCCAGGTCGGCAAGCTCGGCGAATGGCTGACCCTGGCCAAGGGCGTCCTCGCCAGCCGGGAGAAGTACTCGCGCAACGTGTGCTACTGGCAGACCGAGGCGGGCCAGCTCAACGAGGCCGTGCACCTGTGGGTCTACAAGGACCTCAACGAACGCGCGGCCGCCCGGGCCAAGGCTCTCGCCGACCCCGACTGGCAGGGCTTCCTCGCCAAGGCCCTGCCGCTGCTGGCGACCATGCAGTCGACCGTGCTGATCCCGACGCCCGTCTCCCCCATGAAATAGTGGGATGACCGGATCCTCGGCCCGACCGTCGGGCGCCGGAGCCCTGCGCAGGCGCCCCGACGGCCGAGAAGACAGATGACCGACACCGCCACGCGCCAGACGATGGAAATCGGCTACGGGGGCCCCGAGCGGCTCGTGATGAACATGGGGCCCCAGCACCCGTCCGCCCACGGCGTGTTCCGCGCGGTCCTGACCCTGGAAGGCGAGACGGTCGTCGCTGTCGACGCGGTGATCGGCTATCTGCATCGGTGTCACGAGAAGCTGGCCGAGACGCTGACGTACGTCCAGTACCCGTCGATCGCCTCCAAGACGGATTACGTCTCCGCCATGACGGCCGAGCTGGCGTACGTGGCGGCGGTGGAGAAGGTCGGCAAGATCGACGTCCCGAGGCGCGCGCAGCACCTGCGCGTGCTGGCGGCCGAGCTGCAGCGGATCGCCTCGCACTGCCTGTGGCTGGGCACCTGGTGCATGGACATGGGCGGCGCCCTGGGCGGCGGCGCCACCGTGTTCCTCTATGCCATCCGCGAGCGCGAGCTGGTGCTCGACCTCTTCGAGGCGCTGACCGGCGCCCGCCTGCTCTACGGATTCCACCAGGTGGGCGGCGTCCGCTACGACCTGCCGGCGGGCTGGGCCGAGACGTGTCGGCGGACGGTGGCCCACATCGAGCAGCGCCTCGGCGAGTACGAGGCGATGCTGGAGGACAACGCCTTCTTCCGCGTGCGCACGCAGGGCGTGGGCGTGATCTCGCGCGAGCTGGCCCTCGACGTCGGTGTGTGCGGGCCGCTCATCCGCGGCTCCGGCGTCGCCTACGACGTGCGGCGCACCGAGCCCTACTCCTCCTACGAGGAATTCGACTTCACGGTCCCCGTGGAGACCGCCGGGGACTGCTTCGCCCGCTATCGGGTGCGGATGGTCGAGTTCCGGGAGTCGATCAAGATCGTGCGCCAGGCGCTGGACGGGCTGCCCGAGGGGCCGATCTCCTCGCGGCCTGGCGTGAAGTCGGTCGGCCAGGTGCGCATCCCCAAGGGGGAGGGGTACTCGCGCGTCGAGGGCGCCCGGGGCGAGATCGGCTGCCATCTCGTCGCCGACGGCGGGGCCAAGCCGTATCGCCTCAAGTGGCGGGGCGCCTCCTTCTGCAACCTGGCCGTGCTTCCCCACATCATCCCCGGCCACAAGGTTGCCGACGTCGTCGCCATCATGGGCTCCGTGGACCCGGTGTTCGGCGAGGTCGACCGATGAGCGAGGTCGTCCAGCACGCGATCGTCGGGTTCATCGTCCTGAACGTGGTCATCGGCCTGGTCACCTACGTGACCCTCCTCGAGCGCAAGTTCGCGGCGCGCATGCAGTCGCGCATCGGGCCGTACTACGTCGGCTGGCCGCACGGGTGGCTGCAGCCCATCGCCGACGCCCTCAAGCTCATGATGAAGGAGGACATCGTCCCCACCGCAGCCGACCGCTGGGTCTACAACCTGGCCCCGCTCGTCTTCCTGCTCCCGTGCATCCTCATCTTCGCCACGCTGCCGTTCGCGCCGGGGCTCGGGGTGGCCGACCTCAACATCGGCGTGCTCTTCTTCCTGGCGGTGTCGTCGCTGGAGATCGTCGGCCTGTTCATGGGCGGCTGGGGCTCCAACAACAAGTACGCGCTGCTCTCGGCCATGCGGGCGGTGAACCAGATCATCTCCTACGACCTGCCCTTCATCTTCGCGGCCCTCGTGCCGGTGGTGCTGGCGGGGTCGCTCCAGATGTCGGCGATCGTCGAGGCCCAGACCGGCCTGCTCGGCTGGTACGTCTTCTATCCCGTGCTCGGCCTGCTCGCCTTCCTGCTGTTCCTGGTCGCCACGCTGGCCGCCGAGAACCGGGTGCCGTTCGACATCCTGGAGGCCGAGTCCGAGCTGGTCGCGGGCTTCCGCGTCGAGTACAGCGGGATGAAGTTCGCGCTGATCCAGCTCGGCGAGTACGCGCACATGATCGGCACCTCGTTCCTGGGTGCGCTCTTGTTCCTGGGCGGCTGGCTGGGGCCGGGACCGGCGTGGCTGGGGCCGGTGTGGTTCCTGCTCAAGGCGATGCTGATCTTCCTGCTCGTCACCTGGGTCCGGTGGTCGTTCGTGCGCATCCGGGTCGACCAGATCCTGGCCATCTCCTGGAAGCTGCTGCTGCCGGCCACGATCGTCCTGCTGATGGCGGCGGCCTTCGTCGTCGCCGCCGGGGGCGCCGGTGGCGCCTGAGGCCACGACCTTCCTCGGCGAGACCGGGCAGCTCGTCCGGGCGGTCGGGCGCGCGATGGGCGTGACGCTGCGCAACCTGTTCCGCACGCCGGTGACCGTCCAGTACCCGACCGTCAAGCGCGTGTACCCCGACCGCTTCCGCGGCATCCTGGCCCTCGCCTACGAGCCGGAGACGGGCGAGGAGGCCTGCATCGGCTGCCGGCTGTGCGAGTACATCTGCCCGCCCCAGGTCATCAAGGTCGAGATGTTGAAGGCCGAGAAGCGGAACTTCGCCAAGACCTTCACGCTCGAGCTGTACTCGTGCGAGTTCTGCGAGCTGTGCGTGCAGGTGTGTCCGACCGACGCCATCATCATGCTCAAGACCTTCGACCTCGCCACCGCCGACCGCCGCGAGCTGCTGCTTGACAAGGACCGGCTGCACGCGCTCGGCCTCCAGCACGAGCCCTCGTGGGCCACCGGCAACCGCCTGCGCGACATGCAGGCGCCGCCCAAGCCGGCCAAGACCGAGGCCCGGGCCGAGGGGAAGTCGGGAGGCAAAGCGGGCGCCAAGGAGCCGGCCGAGTGACGGGCGAGACCGTGGCGTTCGCCGCGGTGGCCGTGGTGCTGCTCGCGTCGAGCCTCGGCGTCGTCCTCACCCCGAACCTCTTCCACGCCGTCCTCTACCTGGCCGCCGCCCTGGTCTCGACCGGCGTGGTCTTCCTGCTGCTCGACGCGCCCTTCCTGTTCGGTGTCCAGCTGCTGCTCTACGCCGGGGGCGTCGTCACCATCGTGGTGTTCGCCATCATGCTGACCGAGCGCCTGGTGGGCCGGACCATCCGCCAGGCGAGCCGGTACCTGGTCAACGGCGCGCTCGTGAGCGCGGCCGTGTTCGTCGGCGTGGTCGCGTTCCTGGTCCAGGTGCCGCCCGCTCCCCAGCGGGGGCCGTGGCCGGGCGACCTGACCGTCTCGCTGGGCCGGGCGCTGGTGGGCGCCTTCGCGCTCCCCTTCGAGCTGCTCGGGGTGCTGCTGATCGTCGCGCTCCTCGGCGCCCTGTACTTCGCCCGGAGCGAAAGCTGATGCCCTGCGCGGACCGCGGTGACACCGGAGGGTGGGTGCGGGGGCCGCGAGCGCGCCATCATGGCGAGCCGTTGTCGCCGTTCGAGCGCAGGGCTCGGCGAGCG
>DASTOJ010000240.1:0-4835 GCA_035762565.1 Candidatus Methylomirabilota bacterium
GAACGCGAGCCCCCCATCCCCCAGAGGGGGCTGGGCTGGCGCCGAGTCGACTCGCCGATCGCGCGCTCGCCCCGTCCTGCGCTCGCGCACGCGACGACGGCTCGCCATGATGGCGCCGCCGACGCCGACGCGCCCCGTCGCCAGCGCCCACACACGGTCGGCGGCCGTTCGTGAATAGTCCGCGCTCGAGGCCTCCCCCGAAGTCAGGGCGTGTTCAGCGCCCTGTTTCGCGCACCCGGCCAGCGGGGTCTGCGGCGGCAAGCACCGGCGAGGGCGTGCCGGTGTGCAGGTAGTCGGCGAGGAGCTTGCCCGCCATCGGGCCGCGGCCGAAGCCGGACGAGGCCAGGCCGCTCACGATCCAGAGGTCCTCGCGCTGGGGGATGCGGCCGATCAGCGGCTGGCCGTCGCGCGGGAAGGGCATGAGGCCCGCCCAGGTGCGCGCGGCCGGCAGCCTGGCCAGAAAGGGCAGGGCCTCGGCGGCGTGGCCGCGGTTGACCTCGATCCCGGCTGGATCGGGCGTCGTGCTCCAGCCGGCCAGCTCGCGGTCGCCGCCGAAGAGGATCTCGCCGTCCCGGCGCTGCCGGCCGTAGAGATGGCGCGTCACGCGCGCGCCCTTGCGGATCGTGAGGAACGGGGGGTCGGCACCGGGATCCATGTCCCAGGCGTGCTGCGACTCCGCCGACGAGATCGTCTGAAACACGCAAGGCGGCGCTGGCGCGGTCGCCCACATCTGCCCGCGCACGGGCACCACCGGGATGTCGAGGCCGAGCAGCGCGCCGACCGGCCCGCACCACGCCCCGGCGGCGATCACGAGCGCGCCGGCGACGATGTCGCCGCCCGCGGTGCCGGCGATCCAGCCTCCGGCCGCGCGCGGGGCCAGCGCCGTGACCTCGTGGTTCGTGAGGACACGCGCCCCCCGCCGCGCGGCCAGCCCGGCGAAGGCGAGGGTGGCGCGGCGCGGATCGGCCTGCGAGCGCAGCGGCGAGTACATGGCGCCCAGCAGCGCGGGCGACAGGCCGGGCTCCAGGCTGCGCGCCTCGCGCGTGGTGAGCAGCTCGACCTGGTGGCCCCGCGCGCGCAACGCCTCCACGCGGCGGCGCTCGAACTCGTGTTGCGCGGCCGTGTGGATCACCTGCAGCGCCCCCGACTGCCGGAACTCGATGTCCTCGACCTCGTCGAGCTGCACGGCCTTGAAGAGCTCCAGGCTGCCCGCCGTGAGGTGCGCCTGCAGATCCGGGGTGTGGCCCCAGCCGATGGAGTCGATGGCGCCGGCGTTCACGCCGGAGGCGCCGGATGCGATCTCCCCGCGCTCCACCAGGATCACGCGCCGGCCATGGGCGGCGAGATGAAAGGCCGCCGACGCGCCGGCGATGCCGCCGCCCACGACGAGGACCTCCGCCTCGGTCATCCGGCCCCTCCTCGGCGGGCCATGGTAGCGCGGACGACCAGAAACCGGCCGAACCGGAAAGAAGCTGACCGAGAGCCCCGGCCCTCGGCCCGAGGAAGACTGACGATACGGCCATTTAGCCCTGGCAGACCCCTTGCTCTCAGCCTGTCCGATGCCGTCCGACACTCGGGACATCGCTGCCCGGCGCTCCGCGGCGCTGATCGTGCCGGGAATGCTGGTCGCGGCCTGCATCCTGGCGCCGTCCGTGTACAGCGTCCTGTCGCTGCTCGACCTGCTGCCGATGAGCGTGCTGATCTACGTGACGTGGCTGGGCTGGCTGCAGGTCGTGCACGGAATCGCCGCCGTCACGTTGTGGCGCACGCGCCACGCGCTGTCCACCCGCACGAAGGCGCTGGCGCTCTACTGGGGCGGGCTGGCGTTCTGGTACTGGCTGCCGGCGCCGATCTACTACCTGCTCACGATGAACATCGACGAGCTGCAGCTCAAGTGGACGGCGTTCGCGTTCTTCTGGGAGGTTCCGGTGGTGGGCGGCGCCTTCGTGTTCACCGCGCACCGGCTGTTCCCGCTCCGGCGCGGGCGGGGGGCGCGCGACCCCGCCCGGACGTACCGCGAGATGATGCGCTATCCCACCGTCGTGGCCGGGCTGCTGTTCGTCTTCACGCTGGCCGGCTACGCGATCGGAGCGCTGCAGCTGCGGGTGTTCGCCGCGTTGCCGCTCGTCGAGCAGGTCAAGAACGTCTCGCACGGCCTGGTGATCTCGCTGCTGCTGGCGGTCTTCTATCACCTGGCCCTCGACCGCGTGCTCGAGCCCCTGCGCGCGCGCATCGCCCGCGAGGCCGGCCTGGGCAGCCTCGTCGCGCGCAGCGTGGCCGGCCGCATCCTCGGCGTGACCCTGGCCGTCGCCGTCAGCGGCTTCGCGCTCGTCAGCCTCTTCGTGCTCCAGGCCTTTCAGGGGATGGTGCGCGAGAGCGCGGAGACGGCACTCGCGCGCGAGCTGCCGACGCTCGCCTCCGCCCCCGACACCGCGCAACGCCTGGGCCCGTTTCCCGCCTGGGGCGACGGCGGCCGGCTGCTGCTCCTCCGCGCCGGCGAAGGGCTGCCGGCGGAGGAGTTCTCGCCGGCCACGCGCGCGCTGGTTGCGGGCGGCGGAAGCGCGATCGTCCACGACACGCGACGCGACCTGAAGGTGGTGGGCGTCGAGGACGCGCCCCGGCTGGGCGGCCGGCTCGTCGGCGTGGTCGTCCTCACCGGCGCCTACGGGCCCCTCCGGACGGCGGCCCGGCTGCTGGCGATCGCCGGCGGCTCCGTCCTCATCGTCACGGTCGGCATGCTGGTCTTCGCCAGCCGCGCCTCCACGCAGGCCGTGCGCGCGCTGTCCTCGGCGGTGCGTCGGGTCGAGGCCGGCGGGGTGGACGCGAGCGTGCTGCGCCTGGACACCGGCGACGAGATCGGCGAGCTGTCGGCCGTCGTCGAGCGCTACGTGCGACAGTCCCGCGACCTCCGCGACAATCTCGAGGAGGCGGTGCGGGCCAAGACCCACCGCCTGGAGACGCTGCACCAGCACCTGAACGCGGTCGTCGAGCACATGCCGGAGGGCGTCGTGCTGCTCGAGCGCGACGGACGGATCGCCCTCGCGAACCCGCTCGCCCGGGGTCACCTGGCGTCGATGGCCACGCTGTCGTCGGGCGGCGAAGTCGTCGCGCTCGGCGGCCTGCCGCTCGAGCGGCTGCTGGGCGCGCCCGAGGTCGAGCCGCGCGAGATCGCGACCGAGAACGGCGCCGGCGCATTCCAGGTGGCGGCGCAGCCGCTCGTCAGCGGGCAGGGCGCGGTCGTCGTCATCCGCGACGTCACCCGCGAGCGCGAGGCCCAGAAGGTCGCCCAGCAGCAGGCCCGGCTGGCCTCGGTCGGCCAGCTGGCGGCCGGGATCGCGCACGACTTCAACAACATCCTGATGACGATCGTGAACTCGGCCGAGCTGGCCATGCGGCGCCAGACCGACGCGCCGTTCGTGCGCGGGCGGCTCGAGGTCATCGTGGCCCAGGGGGAGCGGGCGGCGATGCTCGTGCGCCAGATCCTGGACTTCAGCCGGCAGACGCCGCCGACCCTGGAGACGCTCGACCTGGCGATGCTCCTGGAGCAGACGGTGGGGCTACTCGAGCGCACACTGCCCGAGACCATCCGCATCCTCGTCGAGGCCGGCGACGGGCCGTTCGTCGTGAGCGCCGACCCCAACCAGCTGACCCAGGTGCTGACCAACCTGGCGGTGAACGCGCGCGACGTCATGCCGCTCGGTGGCGAGCTGCGCTTCCGACTGGGACAGGAGCGCCGTGACGCCGCTGCCGACGGGTCCGGCCCGGGCCCTGGCCACTGGGTCACGCTCTCGGTGGCGGACACCGGAAGCGGCATGCCGCCCGAGATCCACGAGCGCGTCTTCGATCCGTTCTTCACGACGAAGGCGCCCGGGCGCGGCACGGGCCTCGGCCTGTCGCAGGCGTACGGGATCGTGACCGAGCACCAGGGACACATCACGGTGGACAGCCGACTCGGCCGGGGGACGACCTTCACGCTGTACCTGCCGAGCCTGCCGGACGATGGATCCACCAGCGCCGCCGAGGCCGGTCTCGACCTGGTCACGGGCCACGGTGAGATGCTGCTGGTGGTCGAGGACGAGGCGCCCGTGCGGCGGACGGTGGCGCACCTCCTGACGGACCTCAACTACGAGGTGCTGACCGCCTCTTCGGCCGAGAACGCGCTGGAGATCCACGCCGCCCACGCCGGCCGGATCGCGCTCGTCCTCACCGACCTCGTCATGCCGGGCATGGGCGGCCTGGGCCTGGTGCGCGAGCTTCGCCAGAGCAACGCGCAGGTGCCGATCGTCATGATGTCGGGCTACCTCGGCGACGCCGCCCGGGGCAGGGTCGAGGGGGTGCGCGACTGGGTGGAGAAGCCGGTGACCGCGCGCCGGCTGGGGACCGTCATCCACGGCGCACTGCCCGCCCGGGCCTGAGCGCGTTGTAGGAGGCGGTACCATGGACGTGCGATGCCCCGATACCGCTTCGCCGCCTTCTGGGCCACCGTGCTGGTCGTCATGGGCATGCTCCTGGCCCTCGGCGGCGTGCTGTTCGCCGCCGCGGCCGTGGCGCTGGACATGCCCTGGGGGGGCCTCACCGGCCAGGCCGTCCTTGAGCGGGCCCTGGCGGCCGCCGTGCTCGTCATCTCCGGCATCCTGGCCGGCGCGCCCTTCATCGTCCTCGGCGAGATGATGCGGCTGCTCATCGAGCAGCGCAGGACCATCGGCCGCCAGCGCCGCCTGCTCGCGCGCATGGCCCGCCGCCTGGACGAGGCGACCGGCCACGGTCAGTCGGGATCTCCCGTCGCCGATCGCTTGCTGCAGCAGCGCCGGCCCTAGTTGACATGGGGGGCCCCG
>DASTOJ010000241.1:0-6475 GCA_035762565.1 Candidatus Methylomirabilota bacterium
TCCCGATGAACTCGACACTGCCTTCTCGGCGATGGCCCGGGCGAGGGGCGACGCTCTCATAGTCCTTGCGGACCCGATCTTCTTTCTTCACCGAGAACGGCTTGCCGACCTCGCGGCGAAGAATCGGCTCCCAGCGATATACGGATTGACGGAGCATGCAGAGGCTGGCGGGCTCATGGCCTACTCGGCGAACTTCGCGGCAGTGGCCCGGCGGGCGGCCACCCATGTGGACAGGATCCTCAAGGGCGCCAGGCCTGGCGACCTGCCGGTCGAGCAACCGACGCGGTTCGAACTGATCATCAACTTGAAAACCGCCAAGGCCCTCGACCTCACGATCCCCTCGTCGCTGCTGCTGCGGGCGGATCAGTTGATCGAGTAAGCCGGGCGCCTGCTCGAACGCCGCTCGTTGACGCCCGATCCGCGACCGTCGTAGCGTAGAAGGCGTGCGCGAGCAACGCGGCCGCCTCCTCCGTGCAGCGCTCGGCTTCGTCACCCTGCGCGCCGCACCACGGCATCCTGCGCTCGACCCACTGCACTGCTACCGTCCGGGCTGGCGCACTCCGTCGTGAAGGGCACCGGGTGGGCCGAGACGCCGTGGCGGGCGTGGTTGACGGCGGGCAGCCCGTGAAGGTCGCCGTGATGGGCACGGGGGCGATGGGGGGCTATCTCGGCGCCCGCCTGGGGACGGCCGGCGCCGACGTCACCTTCATCGCGCGCGGCGCACACCTGGCCGCCATCCGGTCGACGGGCTTGCGGGTGTCGAGCCCGCTCGGCGACGTGCACGTCACGTCCGCCTCGGCCACCGACGACCCCGCCGCCGTGGGCCCGGTCGACGTCGTGCTGCTGGGGGTCAAGCTCTACGACATCGAGGTGGCGGTGAAGGCGCTCGGGCCCCTGCTCGGCGCCGACACCGCCGTCGTGTGTCTCCAGAACGGCATCGACGCGCCGGCCATCGTGGCGCGCCTCCATGGCGAGGACCACGCCGTGGGCAGCGTGGTCATGATCAACGCCGAGCTGGTGGGCCCGGGCGTGATCAGGCACAACGCGCTCAACCAGTTGACGGTGGGCGAGCTGGACGGCCGCGCGAGCGGGCGGCTGGAGCGCCTGGTGGCGCTGGCGAACGCGGCCGGCATCGACACGGCGCTGAGCCGCGACATCCGGCTCGAGCTCTGGCGCAAGCTCCTGCTCATGGCGCCGATGGGCGCCCTCAGCGCCATGACCCGGGTGCCGCTGCGGCGCATCCGCGAGGAGGCCGACACCTGGCGGCTGGCGGAGCAGGGCATGCGCGAGGTCGTCGCCGTGGCCAATGCCGAAGGGGTGGGACTTGACGCGGCCGACGTCGAGCGGACGCTCGCCTTCGTCAAGGGCATGTCGGCGACCTGGAAGGGCTCGCTGACCTTCGACCTCGAGCAAGGCCGGCGCCTGGAGGTCGACTGGCTCTCGGGTGCCGTCTGCCGGCGGGGCGAGGCGGCCGGCATCGACACGCCGTTCCACCGCGTCGCCCTCGGCGTCCTGAAGCCGCACGCGGCGGGCGCGACCCATGTTTGACTCGCCGGCGAGGGGAACCGGAAGTCCCGCCGGGGATCGTGCGCGGCTACGAGGCGACGCCGAGTCACTGGACCAGGCGTCGCTCGTCCGGCGGCCCCGGCCGCTGCACTCCCCAGGCCGCCAGCTTGGCCAGCACCGTGTTGCGATGCACGCCGAGCTGTCGGGCCGTCCGGCTCACGTTCCACTGCGTCCGCTCGAGCGTGCGGATGACGTACTGCCGCTCGAACTGGTCACAGGCCTCCCGCAAGGGCAGCGTGTCCCGCGCGAGAAGCGAGACCGTCTCCGGCATCGCGACGTCGAGCGGCACGTCCTCGAGGTGGATGACCGGGCCGCCGACCAGGACCACGGCGCGCTGGATCACGTTCTCCAGCTCCCGGACGTTGCCGGGCCAGTCGTAGCGCGTGAGCGCCTCCACCGCGGCCGCCGACACGCCGCGCACGTCGCGATGGCACTCGCGGGCGAACTTGCGCACGAAGTGCTCGACCAGCCGCGGAACGTCCTCCCGCCGCTCGCGCAGGGGCGGGACGTGGACCGGCACCACGTTGAGGCGGTAGTAGAGGTCCTCGCGGAACGTCCGGTCGCGCACGGCCTGGCGGAGGTTGACGTTGGTGGCGGCCACCACACGAACGTCGACCGCCACCGGGCGGCTGCCGCCCAGCCGGTCGATCTCCCGCGCCTGCAGCACGCGCAGCAGCTTGGTCTGCAGATCGAGGCGCAGCGAGCCGATCTCGTCGAGGAAGATCGTGCCGGCGTGGGCCAGCTCGAACTTGCCGAGGCGCCGGGCGTGGGCGCCGGTGAACGCCCCCCGCTCGTGGCCGAACAGCTCCGACTCCACCAGGGTATCGGGGATGGCCGCCACGTTGATGGCCACGAACGGCTGCGCGCTCCGGTCGCTGCACTGGTGGATGGCGCGCGCCACCAGCTCCTTGCCGGTGCCGCTCTCGCCCGTGATGAGAACGGTGGTCGGCGTGGCGGCGATCTGGGTGATGCGCTGGTAGATCCGGACCATCTCGGCGTGGCGGCCGACCAGCCCCTCGAAGCCGTCGACCGTGTCGACGCCGGCCGGCGCCAGCGCCGAGCGCAGGCACAGCACCTGGCGCTCGAGCGCGCGCTTCTCGAGCGCGCGCTCCACCACCATCAGGATGTCGTCCACGTCGAACGGCTTCGTGATGTAGTCGTAGGCGCCGCGCTTGAGCGCCTCCACCGCGGTGCGGACGTCGTGCACGGCGGTCGCCAGGACGACCACCGTCGACGGGTCGGCCGCCTTCACCCGGGGCAGCACGTCGAGGCCGGATTCGCCCGGCATGCGCTGGTCGAGCATCACGAGATCGACCTCGCGGGCGCGCAGCAGGGCCAGCGCGTCGGCGCCGGTCTCGGCCTCCAGCACCTCGCAGGTGCCCTCCAGGATCGCGCGAATGGACGCGCGCACGCCTTCCTCGTCGTCCACGACCAGCACGGTCCCGCGGCGGGAGAGCGTGGCGCCCTCCGGCAGCTCGGCCGCTGTCACCGCGGCCCCTCCCGCTCCAGGACGAGGTACTGGCTGCGGCCCCCCACGCCCGGGCGGTGGGCCCGCACGAGGATCGAGCGGCCGACGGGGCCCGCCGCCAGCGCCTGCTGCAGCGCCCGCGCGTCGTGGACCGGCCGGCGGTCGACCTCGAGGATGACGTCGCCTCGCCGGAGCCCGGCCCGGTCGGCGGGACCTCCGGCGGCGACGTCGGTCACCAGCAGACCGTGGCTGAACGACAGCCCCAGTCGCTCGGCCGTGTCGGGCGCGAGCGCCTCGATCTGCAGTCCGAAGCCCTCCGGCTCCGGATCCACCGCCGCCACCTGCGGCTCCTCGGCCGGCATCTCCCCGATCCGCACGCTCACGCGCTGCGGGCTCTGGTCGCGCACGATGCCCACCGCGACCGTCTGGCCGGGAGCGACGGCGGCCACGCGGCGCTGGAGGTCGGGGACCTCGCGGATCCTGGTCCCGCTCAGCTCGACGATGACGTCGCCCGGGCGCAAGCCCGCGGCCTCGGCCGGCCCGTCCCGCATCACGTCGGTCACGAGCACGCCCTCGCGCTCGCGCACGCCGAAGCTCGACGCCAGCTCGTCGGTAACGTCCTGGATCGCGATCCCGAGCCAGCCGCGCACGACCCTGCCGCGGGCGATGAGCTGGGCCATCACCGACTTCGCCTCGTTGATCGGGATCGAGAACCCGATGCCCTGCCCGGCCGCCACGATCGCCGTATTGATGCCCACCACGCGGCCGTCGAGGCTCAGCAGCGGGCCCCCCGAGTTGCCCGGGTTGATCGAGGCGTCGGTCTGGATGAAGTTCTCGTACGTCGTGACGCCGACCCGCGTGCGCGCGGTGGCCGACACGATGCCGGCCGTGACGGTGCGGTCGAGCCCGAAGGGGTTGCCGATGGCGATGACCCACTGCCCCACGCGCAGCCGCTCGGAGTCGCCCATCTCGGCGGCCGGCAGCGGGGCCGGGGCGTCGACCTTCAATACGGCCAGGTCGGTCTTGGGGTCGCGACCGACCAGGGTAGCGGTGAACTTCCGCGAGTCGGAGAGGCGCACGGTGATGTCCCGAGCGTTCTCGATGACGTGATTGTTCGTCAAGATGTATCCGGCTGGATCCACGATGACACCGGAGCCCCCGGCGCGCGGCTCCTCGCGCGGACGGCGCCTGAGGTAGCGCTCGTAGAATTCCTCGCCGAAGAACTCGCGGAAGCGCTGAGGGTCGTCGGTCGAGCCCGGGGGAGGGCGGCGGGGCGTCGTGCTGACGTTGACGACGGCGGGCGTGACGCGGTCGGCCGCCGCGCTGAACGCCTCCTCCATCGCCTGGAGCACCGCCCGAGCATCGACCGTGGGGCGGGGCGGGGCCGGCGACTGACGCCTGTCGGAGACGGGAGGCTTCTTCGCGGCCGGAGGGCGTGACGGTGCTGACTGGGCCCAGGCCGGCGTCGCCAGCGCGGCGACGAGCAACAGCGCAGCCGCGGTCTTCATGAGAACCGGGCGCATTCTAACGGCGGGCGCCGGATTACGCCAGCACGAACAGGCCGAGCTCGACGATCTCGCGCGTGGCGGCGGTGATCGGCGCCGCGGCGCCACGCCGCACGCCGGCGATCCACACGATCTCCCCGCCGGCGTCGATCAGTGGCAGGCGGGCGCGCTCCCAGCGCGGCACCTTGGCGTCGATCAGGAACGCCTTGAGCCGGCGGCTGCCGGCGCCGAAGGGGTGGAACCGCTCACCCCGGCGCCGGGCTCGAACGGTGAGGGTGCGCGGCAGGCCGGATGCGTCGAACGCCACGCGGTCCACCGCGTCCGGAAGGGCATAGCCCGCCGCCGGCACCAGCCGCGCCTCCAGCGCCTTGCCGATCTCGGGCAGCTCGACGCGGCCGGGCACGCTCAGCGCCCGTGTGGCCAACCGCGCGGCTGACCGCGCGCCGACGCGGATGCAGTCGCCGCTGACCTCGAGGGCGACGCCGCCGAGCCGGAACGGGCGGCGGGGCGGCGGGACCGCCAGCACGCGGCGCAGACCACGGTGGGCCCACGCGCGAAGCGGCGCCCGACTGCCCAGCCGGGCGGCGGCCTGACGCAGCACCTCGGCGCCGACGGGAAGCGGCAGCGCGGCCAGCGCCGCGCGCGACAGCGTGACCGCGTCGGCCTCGACCGTGCCCAGCCGCGCGAGCTCCGCCGCGGCGCTGCGCTCGAGCGCGTCCACCGCCTCGCGCGCCAGCCGGGCCGTGGTGGCGAGCGCCGGCACCACGTCGGCGCGATAGGAGGCGGCCAGCAGCGGCAGCAGCTCGTGACGGATGCGATTGCGCAGGAACTTGGGATCGCGGTTGGTCGGATCCTCGACCCACGCCAGGCCGGCGGCCTGCAACGCCTCGCGCAGCGCCTGCCGGCGGACCTCGAGCAGCGGGCGGATCACCCGCCCCCGCACGGGAGGGATCGCGGCCAGGCCGCGCACGCCGGCGCCGCCGAGCACGCGCATCAGCACCGTCTCGGCCTGGTCGTCGGCGGTGTGGCCGACCGCGATGCGGGCGGCCCCGAGCCGGTCGGCCCACGCCTCCAGCGCCGCATAGCGCGCCGCCCGGGCGGCCGCTTCCGCCGAGCCGGGCTCGACCCGCACGCGCTCGACGCCGACCGGCACGCCCAGCCGCGCGCCCAGGGCCAGGACGAACTCGGCGTCGCGCGCAGAGTCCTCCCGCAGGCCGTGATCGACGTGGAGGACGTGCAACACGAGGCGCCAGGCCGGTGCCAGCGCGCTCAGGACGTGCAGGAGGGCGACGGAATCGGCGCCGCCGGAGACGGCGACCAGGACGGTTTCGCCGCCGGCGAGCATCGCGTGGCGGCGAAGCGTTCGCTCGACGGCGTGGGCGAGGCTCACCTCAGCCTCCCTGCAAGCCCACCCAGATCTCGCCGTCCTCGAAGTGCTCCTTCTTCCAGACCGGGACGGTCTGCTTGAGCGTGTCGATGGCGTAGCGGCAGGCCTCGAAGGCGTCCCCGCGATGGGAGGCCGACACGGCGATGAGGACGGAGGACTCGCCGATCTCGAGGCGCCCGATCCGGTGCAGCATGGCCACGCGCTTGACCCCGGGCCAGCGGCTGCGCAGGGCGGCGCCGATCTCGCGCAGCTTGGCCTCGGCCATGGCCGCGTGGGCCTCATATTCCAGGAACTTGACCGGCCGCCCGCCGGTCTCGTTGCGGACGATGCCGGAGAAGATCACGATGCCACCCGCTCCGGGGTCGTCCACGCGGGCCGCGATGTCGTCGGGTGACAGCGGGCGCTCCACCACCGCGAAGAGGTCTTCGTTCACGGGCTCGCCTCGCCGGCGGCTGCGGCTCGCACTGCCACTCCCTCGCTGCCGCCGCTCACCGGTGGGAAGAGGCACAGCTCGTCGCCCGGCTTCAGGCGGTGGTCGTCTTCCACGTA
>DASTOJ010000242.1:0-12446 GCA_035762565.1 Candidatus Methylomirabilota bacterium
ATGCCGTCGACGGTGCCGAAGCCGAGTGCGGCCACGTCGTATCCTTCGAGCAGGTTCAGCATCTGGATGAGATGGATGCCACCGCCGGTCGGTGGCGGACAGCCGGCCACCTCGACGCCGCGATACGTCCCTCGCACGGGCGCGCGCTCGACCGTGCGATAGCTGGTCAGGTCGTCCAGCGTGACCAGGCCGCCCTCGCGCGCCATGTGCTCGGCGACCCGTGCGCCCAGCGCCCCGCCGTAGAGCGTGCGCGGTCCCTCGGCGGCGACCGCCCGCAGCGTCGTGGCGTAGTCGGCCTGGACCAGGAGGTCACCCCGGCGCAGCGGCGCGCCGCCGGGCAGGAAGACGCGCGCGCTGGCCGGGAAGTGGGCGAGGTCGCCGACGGCCTCCGCCACGCACTCGCCGAGGTAGCCGGTCACCCGGAAGCCGCGCTCGGCGTGGCGGATCGCCGGCGCCGTCGCGACGTCGAGCGGGAGCGTGCCGAAGCGCGCCAGCATCTCGCACCAGGCCGCCAGCGTGCCGGGCACGCCCACCGCGCGCAGCCCCACGCTGTTCTCGCGTCCCTGCACTTCCATGTAATCCGGCCACGTGTCGGACAGGGGCCGGTACATGTCGGGTCGCGCGGCGGCCGGCGCGGTGGTGTAGCCGTCGAGGACCGTGTGGCGCCCGTCGGCCAGGAGGAGGTGGGTGTGGCCGGCGCCGAAAACGCCCACCATCATCGGCTCCACGACGGTGAGCGCAAACAGCGCGGCGACCGCCGCGTCGATCGCGTTGCCGCCGGCGGCCAGCATCTCGGCGCCGGCCGCCGAGGCCAGCGGGTGGTTGGCCACCACCATCCCGCGCGTGGCGTGGACGGGGCGCTTCTCCGTCTCGAAGCGGGTCCCGGCCCGCGCCCGCCAGGTCATGAGAGCCCCCGCTTCACTTCGTGGGCGCCGCCAGCCACGAGTTCCAGAAGTACAGGCGCGGTGCTGTGCGGAAGGGGCCGCGCAGCTCCCGGCGCGCCACGTCGAGCGTGAAGTAGTCGCCGAGCTTCACGCGCCCGACGTCCTCGTAGAAGATCGCCTGGATGCGGTCCACCAGCGCCTTGCGCTTCTTCGGATCGCTCTCGCGCCCCAGCTCGGCCACCAGCTGCTCCTTCTCCTCGTGGCACCAGTTGCCCCACCAGTTGCAGCGCAGCGCGATGTGATTGGCGGGATCGGCGGTGAACACGAGACCGGTGGAGGCGACGTCCCACAGCTCCGGCTTCTGCGCGCGCGAGTTGATGGTCGCCCAGTCGACCACCTGCAGGTCGATCGCGAAGCCGACCTTCTCGAGCTGCTGCTTGGCGACCTCGGCGTTCTTGTACATGAACTCGTACTCGCGCGTGGTTACCCACCGCACGGGCTGCTTGGCGTAGCCGGCCTCGGCCAGGAGGCGGCGGGCCTTCTCGGGGTCGCGCTGGTTGTAGAGGTTGGCGCTGACGGTGGAATGCCACGGCTGCTCGGGGAAGAAGATCCCGGGGTCGAGCCGGTAGAAGGTCTTGTGGCCGAACCCGCCGATCATGACCGGTTCCATGTCGAGGGCGGCCTGGAACGCCTGCCGCACCTTCTTGCTCGTCATGAGCCCGGCCTTGTGGTTGATCACGGCGACCGCCCAGCCGCGGGGCTTGACGATCCGCGGCTCCAGCTGCGGGAGCGAGCGGATGCGATCGTAGGAGTCCTGCTTGACGAACATCGCGTGGTGGTACTCGCCGGTCTCCACGCCGGCCAGCCGGACGGCGGTGTCGGGGACCGGGATGAAGAGGATCTCGTCGAAGTACGCCACGCGCTTGCCGCCGAAGCCGCTGGCCGGCTCGTTGCGGGCGGCGTAGTCCTTGAACCGCGCCAGCTTGATGTGACGGTCGGGCCGGTGCTCGACGAAGCGATAGGGGCCGGTGCCGGTGTACTCCTTGAGCGGTCCGTCGCCGGCCGCCTCGATGACCTCCTTGGGGTAGATGGCGCCGTGGGCCTCGGCCAGGCCGAAGAGGAGCGACGCCGACGGCTGCTTGAGCGAGAGGACGACCGTGTACGGGTCCCGGGCCTCGATGCTCTCGACCGCTTTCCAGAGCTGCTTGCCGAGCGAGGCGACGGCGCCCCAGCGCTTGAGCGAGGGCACCACGTCGGCCGCCGTCATCTCCTTGCCGTTGTGGAACTTCACGCCCTTCCGCAGGGCGATGGTGTGCCGCAGCCCTTGGTTGGCGACGGCGTGCGCCTCGGCCAGGAGGGGGACGGGGTTGAAGGCGGCGTCGTAGGTGAACAACGTCTCGTTGACGTGCCACATGATCTCGTAGGTGACGACCGCCGTCGACATGGGGATGTCGAGCGTCGGCGGCTCGCCGATGGTGGCCACCTTGAGGACGCCGCCCACGCGCGGCATCTCCTGGGCGCCGGCGTCGCCGAGCGGGCACAGGAGGGCGAGCGTGACGAGGAGCAGTGATTTCAGCATCGCAGATCCTCCCGGGCGAGGCCGAGCGACTCGCCGGCGGCCAGGATTTCCTCCCAGGTGGTTGCGTCCACGACGATGCCGTCGCGTGAGCGGGCGGCGCGGGCGATCCGCTCGGGGTCGCCGGGCACCAGCACCGGCGCCCCCGGATCGGCGGGGGGCGAGGCCTTCACGTAGTCGACGAAGCCGTCGATCTCGCGGCGCAGCCAGTCGACACCGGCGAAGCGGGCCGGGTCGACGAGCACCGCGAACATGTTGTTGATGACGCCGCCGGCCCGCGGATTGCCCGGGTGGATCGTCGGCCCGCCCGAAAGCGCGGCGGCCAGCAGCTCGGTTACCACGGCCAGCGCGTAGCCCTTGTGGCAGCCGAACGGCAGCAGGGCGCCGTACGGCTCGGCGTACATCACGTTGGGGTCGCGCGTGGGCTTGCCCGATGGATCGATCAGCACGCCCGCGTCGACGTCGTGGCCCTCGTTCCGGGCGACGCGCACCTTGCCCATGGCGATGGCGCTGGTGGCCATGTCGAGCAGCAGCGGGGGGTGGCGGTCGGTGCCGGGCAACGCGATGCAGACCGGGTTGGTGACGAAGCGGGCGTCGGTGCCGCGGAACGGCGCCACCACCGCGCGGTGGTCGGTGACGTTGACGAAGTGCAGCGAGACCAGGCCGCTGGCGCTGGCCAGCTCGCCGTAGGCGCCGACCCGGCCGATGTGATGCGCGTTGGCCAGCGTCACCGCGACGACGCCCGTCTGGCGGCAGCGCGCGATGGCCGCGGCCATCGCCTCGCTGGCCACGGCCCGGCCGTAGCCCCGGCCGCCGTCGAACATGAGCGTGGGCCCGTCGTCCTTCACCGTCTTGGCCCGCGTGTTGGGCACGACGAGCCCGGCCTTCACGTGGCGGACGTAGGTCGGCATCATACCGACGCCGTGACTGTCGTGGCCGGCCAGGTTGGCCGCCACCAGGTGCTCGGCGACCAGGTCCGCCTCGGCGGCGGCGCTGCCGCCGGCCCGGACCAGGGTGCTGACGACGCGTCGCAGGGCGTCGGCGGTGGCGCGCACGCGGCTACTCGACTTCCCGCAGCCGCAGCACCTCGGCCGCGCGATGCGCCTCGACGGCCTCGAACGGCTCCTCCATCCCCGCCTTCACCCTCAGCGTCGCGACGACCCCGAGCATGCCCGCCTCCTGTTGGACCGGCGAAATGCGACCGACGCGCGCACCGTACCACAGTCCTCCGAGCCCGGCCATGAAGCTCGGAGAGGACGTATCGCTCATCCGGCCTCCTCCGGCTCGCGGGCGCCGAGGTCGATGAGGGTGATTCGCCGCCTGCCGCATTGGACCGCGCCACGCCGGCGGAGGCGCGCCAGCGCCCGCGAGACGTTGGCGCGGCTGGCGCCGACCTGTGCCGCGAGCTCGGCATGGGTGAGGTGGAGCTCCCGGCGGGTGCGGGCGTGCCGGCGCAGGCAGGCGAGCAGGCGCTGATCCAGATCGCAGGAGCGCAGCTCCTCCACCTCCGTCGTGAGCGCGGCCAGCAGCCCGCCGAGGCGCGCCATCGCCGCGAGCGCCAGGGCCGGGCGCTCGGCGAAGAGCTCGCGCAGCACCCGGCCGGGGAGGGTGAGGACGGCGGCGGGCTCACCGGCGACCAGGTCCGCCGAATGGGCGGCGCCGGCCACCGTGGAGAGGCCCACCACCTCGAAGGGCCGCAGGAGGCGCAACAGCAGGGTGTCGCCGCCCTCGCTGGTCCGTATCACGTGGAGGCTGCCGCTGACGACCACGGCCACGGCATCCGGCTTGTCCCCCAGCCGCCAGAGGGTCTCGCCCCGCGCGAGCTGGCGCCGCCGCGCCGCCGCTGCGAGCCGGGCGGTGCCGCCGGCGTCGAGCCCGCCGAAAAAGGGCGTGGACGCCAACCAGGAGCGGACCTGAGCGAGGGGCTCCATGCGCCCGCGATCATGCCAACAGCCTTCTGCCGGCGCCAGCAAAAGCGTTGTGTGCCGCACGGCACCGACGCTGCGGGCAACCGCTCCCATCCTGGGACCCAGGGATGCAGCGCTGCGGCGAGCTGACGCCGGCAGTTCTTGGGAGGGAGCCAGATGCCTTACTCGGCTGAGATCAGCCGTACGAATCCGGGCTGCTTCATCTTCCTACTGGACCAGTCAGGCTCGATGGCTGACGGCGTTGGCAGCGGCGACGTCCAGCTACGGAAGGCGGACTTTCTTTCTGACGTGGTGAACCGCGCACTTCACGACCTGGTGATTCGCTGCACTCGTACCGAGGAGATTCGCGACTACTACTACGTCTCGCTGATCGGCTACGGTCGACACGGTGGGGCGGTCGGTCCGGGATTCGCAGGTCGGCTTGCCGGGCAAGCGCTGGTCAAGATCAGCGAGGTAGGCGAGTACCCGGCGCGCCTGGAGAGTCGAACCAAGAAGGTCGTCGACGGGGCGGGCGGTCTCGTCGAGCAGGTGGTTCGGTTCCCCATCTGGGTCGACCCTGTTGCGGAGAACGGAACGCCGATGTGTGCCGCTCTCCAGCAGGCGAAGGGAATCGTCGACTCCTGGTTGGCGGAGCATCCGCATTGTTTTCCGCCGGTGGTCCTCCACATCACGGACGGCGCGTCAACGGATGGTGACCCCACGCAAGCGGGTCAGGCCATCATGGACTCCCGGTCGACGGATGGCAATGCGCTGTTGTTCAACTGTCACATCTCTTCGCAACGCGCAGCGAGGATCGAGTACCCGAACGAGTCGGCGGCGCTTCCCGATGACTTTGCCCGTGCGATGTTCGCCATGTCGAGCGTCATGCCCGTCGAGTTCCGCTCGGCAGCGACGGCCGTCGGCATCAGCCTGCCCGAGGGCGCTCGCGGCTTCGTGTTCAACGCCGACGCGACGGCGCTCGTGCATTTCTTCGATATTGGAACCCGGCCGGCGAACCTGCGTTAGTGATGCGCCTGAAGGTGAATCGGTTTCTTTTTCACAAGGCGGACGCGCACCCACGCGAGTGCGAGGACGCGGTCGGTGTCAATGCCGCCGCCGGCCGCTTCGCCGTCGTTGACGGCGCAACGGAAGGCTTCGACTCACGACGCTGGGCTCGCTACCTGGCCCACGGCTGGATCAGGGCTGGGGCATGCGATGTCATGGCGGCCGAGGAAGCAATAAGGCTCCTGGGCGGGCGGCTGCGGGCTCGACATCGAATGGATTCTCTGCCTTGGTACCTCCAAGAACGGGCTCAACAGGGCGCGTTTGCGGCGTTCATCGGGTTGTCCCTGCACCCGCCCGGTACTTGGGATGCCCTTGCCGTGGGCGACTCGTGCTTGTTTCAGGAGCGCCCCTCGCAGTTCCTGGCGTTCCCCCTCGCAGAACCTGAACACTTCCTCGAACGCCCGTTTCTCGTGCCGTCGCTCATCGAGCAGGATCCACACCTTCGGCGGCATGTTCGCCAGGAACGTGGTGTGTCCCTCCCCGGCGATTGCTTTCTCCTCATGTCGGATGCGATCGCCTGCTGGTATCTCGCTCATGGCCGCTGCGAACGAGATCTGGGCAAGCGGCTGCATCGACTGATGAGTGACGATAGGCGTGCGGAGCTCGAGGGTCTCGTAATCGAAGAACGGGCGGCGAAGCGACTGCGTAACGATGACGTCGCGATTGTCCGCATCGAGGTGGTGGTCGGCTAGATGGCGTCGGTGGCTGCCACGACGGCCCGACAGGCGCTGCTCTGGCCCTCGGCCAATGAGTACATGGCAGCTCTGCAGAACCCCACCATTGCGTTCTCCGACCCCCAGCTGAGGGACGGAACGGCGGTTCGGGACCGGCTGGGTATGCCGCTGGTCGCTTCCGGGAACTTTGCCTACGTCTTCAAGGTTCGCGTGCCCAAGTCTGGCGAGCGGGCCGTGAAGTGCTTTCGACAGTTTCTCGGTGACCGTGAGCGACGGTACGTGGCCATTGATTCGTACCTGGATGCCCATCAATTGCGGGCGATCGCGGACTTCGAATACGCTCCCCGGGGTATCCGTATCGGCGGGGCGACGTATCCCATACTTGTCATGGAGTGGATCCAGGGGCCCACGCTTGACGTCTACGTGGGAGCAGCGCTGAGGGACGCCTCGTCCAGGAAAGCGCTTCGCGTGGTCGCAGAGGAATGGTGTCGTGTCGTCAAGGAGCTCGAGGATAGAGGAACTGCCCACGGCGACCTCCAGCACGGCAACGTCATCGTCGGGACAGGCGGACTTCGGCTGGTAGATCTCGACGGTATGTACGTGCCGTCGCTCGCGGGCCTTTCGGCCGCCGAGTCAGGACACGCGCACTTTCAGCACCCCAGGAGGAGGGCGGCAGCCCGCGGCGATGTAGTTGTCGATCGCTTTCCAGGCCTGGTGATCTACCTCTCACTGGTGGCCCTGGCCGAGAACCCTTCACTGTGGGACCGCTATCACGACGACAACCTGATCTTCGTTCGTCGCGACTTCGAGGAGCCGGATCGCTCGCCCCTCTTCGGCGAGCTCCTGCGCGCCGGGGGGGAAGTCGGAGCGTTGGCAGCGACGCTCAAGAGGGCGTGTACCATTCCCCCGGCGGATACTCCCCGACTCGCGGAGCTGGTGCAGGTTCGCGGAACGCGGCTGCCCGCATGGATTCGCGGTGACGAGATCGTCGTCGTGACGACGAAGTCCCGGGAGACGGCAGCGTCACCTCCACCGCTTGCGCCCACCACGCCAATGACCGCCCCAGCGTATTCGCGGATACCTGCCGTCTCGGCTTCGCCGATCACTGCCGCATCGACGCCGCTACCACCCCAGCACGGGTTCGCGAACCGCCCCCTCGTGCGGTCCCCCGATTGGGTCCTCGAAGGACTCGGGAGGGGCCTGGGCTTGGCGTGGCTGGGCTTCCTGACCTGGGTCTGGTTGCCGGTGCCGCCGCTCCTCACCGCGCTCGGGATTTCCCAGGCTGATCGGACGATCATCGTGTTGTATCTAGGAATCTGCTTTGGACTGGGACTGTTGACTTCCTCCAAGACCAGGCCTTAGACAGCATCGACCTCCAGCCCCCCACGTCCTCAGGACCCTGTCACAGCCCTCGACACACCGCCCGCGGCCTCGTGCGCGCTCAGGGCGTGAGGACGTAGACCCGGACCTGGTACGGCCCGAACGTGTCGGAGAATCGGCTGCCCGTCGCCGACGGCACCAGCGACGGAGCGGCGGTCGTGTCGCCGACACGGCTGACCGTCGAGGCAGCGGTGTTCCAGTCGAACGTGACGGAGTGGGTCAGGTTGCCGTAGTTGTAGGCGATCAGGTAGCCGACGCCGTTCGCGATCGAGGCGCGGTAGCGCACGTCGTGTGACTGCACGCCGGTCTTCAGTACGGTACGGTCGTTGGGATCGTGCAGCATCGGTGAGAGCGTGAGGTCGCCGCGGCCGAGGGCCAACCGCTCGTTGTCGTACCAGACGACGGCGGCGTAGCTCGCCCGCTTCACCAAGTTCATGTTGCGCTGGAGCGCAGCCAGGCGCCAGGCGGCCGGGTCGGCGTGGGCTTCAACGATGCCCGCCAGCAACGGATCCGCGTCCGCCAGCAGGGCCGGCTCGAGAAACGCCAGCTCGGTGGTGAGCGTCTGCAGATATCCCATCATCCGCGCGATGTCGGGCGTCTTCGTGGTCGACGACCGCAGGCCGTTGACGCCGATCTCCCACCAGAGGATGCCCTGGACGCCCTCGACGATGGAGCTGTAGGCGTGCATGCGCATTTCCTCGTACGTCGGGAGACGCCCGCCGCCGCCGAACTTGAAGAACTGCAGCACCGCGACGATCGGGTCGGGCTGGGGCGAGCTATCCCGGAGCCGGGCGATCTCGTCCGCGACGAGGAAATGCGGAAACCCCAGACCCTTGTCCGAGCCGTAGATCGGGTAGGGATCGGTCCCGAAGAAGGAGGCAGCCGGCATCCCGTTCGCCGGCTTCGTCCACGGCGTCGGGTCGCGGTCGGGCGCCGCGATGGGCACCGCCAGGGTGAGGGAGTCCGGATCAGCGGTCAGGAGGGCGGCGTGGTGCGCCTGGGTCTCCTGGATGAGGACATCGGCGCACTCGTCCATGATGTAGTAGCCCGCGAGCTGCGGGTGACTCTTGATCGCCTCCACGAAGCCGGGGATCTGCTCCGTCGAGAACCACGTGCTGTATGAACCATGGGCCCCTCCACCTGGGCAACGTCTCCAAGCGATCGGTGAGGATCGCGTGGCCTACGATGACAGGTCGGGAGCCTCGAAACGAAGCAGAAAGGTCGTGGCAGGCACGTCCGCGCAAGCGCTGCGCAAGAGTTACAACCGACCGGCCCCAAGGCGCCGCGTGCGCTGTCAGGAGTTCGGGCCGCGCTCCATCGAGTAGGGCTGCCAGCGACGCAGACTCGAGCGCTCCAGCACCGACGGGTTCACGCAGCTGCGCGGCCAGCGGCCGGCGAGCGCCAGCGCGATCTCGGCGCCGGCGCGACGCCGCCGCACAGGGTCGAACCGCGCGGAGGCGGACGCTACGTGCGCGGTCAGGATGACGTTTTCCAGCTTGAGCAGGGCGTTGGTCGTCTCGGGTGGCTCCTGCTCCAGCACGTCGAGGCCGGCGGCGGCGATCCAGCCCTGCTCGAGCGCCTTGATCAGGGCCGGCTCGTCCACGGTGGCGCCGCGGCCGGTGTTGATGAAGATCGCCTCGCGCTTCATGAGGCGGAAGTGCTCCTCGCGCAGGAGGTGGTGGGCCTCGGGCGTCGACGGCAGGTGGTTGGTCACGATGTCGGAGCGCTGCAGCACCTCGGTGAGGCTGGCCGGCTCCACGCCGTACTGGCTCATCACCAGCTCCTCCACGAAGGGGTCGTAGGCCAGCATGCGCACGCCGAACGGCCGGGCGCGCACCGCCACCGCGCGGGCGACGTGGCCGAAGGCGACGAAGCCCAGCGTCTGTCCCATCAGCCGGGGGAACTGCAAGAGCTGCGGGCGGCCTTCCTTCCAGCGACCCTCCCGGACCATGCGGTCCTGCACGACCAGCCGGCGGAAGGTGGACAGGATCAGCATCATCGCGTGGTCGGCCACTTCCTCGATGAACGTGTCGGGCACGTTGGTGACGGGGATACCCTTCGCCGTCGCCGCCGCGATGTCCACGGAGTCGACGCCCACGCTGCCGAGGGCGATGATCCGGCAGCGCTCCAGGCCGTCGATGATCTTCTTCGTGATGGGCCGGCCCTTGGCGTACAGCGCGTCGGCGTCGCGCGCGGCCGCCGCGAACTCGTCCTCGCCCTTGGCGGCGATCTCCACGATCTCGGTGACGCCCACCGGCCGCAGCGCCTCCAGCTCCGGCTCGTATCCAGCGCCCGCCCCGTAACTGACCCCGGCCGGTGTGACGACCTTGAACGTGGCCACGTCGGTATCCTCCTCAGGCGAACATCGAGAAGTCTTCGGCCTTCTCGGTGATGAACTCGAGCAACGCCGGCGTGCCCTCGCGGGTCTGGGCGACCGCGCGGCGGATGGCCGGCACGATGTCGTCGGGCTGGGTGACACGCTCGCCGTACCCGCCCAGCGCCCGGGCGAAGTCGGCATAGTTGCCGCTGATGTCGGTCGACCGGTACTTCTCGGTCGCCGTCTTCATCACCTTCAGCTCGATCGCCATCGAGAAGTTGTTGAGCAGCACGGACAGGATGGGCAGGCGCTCGCGCACGGCCGTCTCGAAGTCCATGCCCGTGAAGCCGATGGCCGCGTCGCCCCACACGTTGACGCAGAGCTTGTCGGGCGCCGCCAGCTTGGCCCCCATGGCCAGGCCAAGGCCGTAGCCGAGCTGGGTCGTCTTGCCCCAGCCGATGTAGGTCATGGGCTGCGTCGTCTCCCAGAACGGCGAGATCTGGTCGCGCGGGCTGCCGGCGTCGTGGGTGATGATCGTGTTGGCGACGTCGACGGTGTGCATGAGGTCCCACAGCACCCGATAGGGCGACAGGGGGGTCGTCTTCTGCGTGAGCCGCGGCATCCACTGGGCGAGCCACTCCTGCTTGAGGGTGGCGATCTCCTGGGTGACGGCGGCCAGCCGGCCGCGCGGCTTGCCCTTCAGGCGGTCGCGCACCTCGGCCAGCAGCGCGTCGAGCGTGAGCCCGGCGTCGCCGACCACGGCCAGCTCGGCCACCACGTCCTTGTTGATGTCGGTGGGGTCGAGCGTGGCGTGGGCGATGCGCTTGCCCTTCGGCATGGCGACGCCGTAGTTGGTGGTCGAGAACGAGCAGCCGATGCCGAAGATCAGGTCGGCGTGGTTGAGGAAGTGGTGGAGCTGCTTGCTGATCGAGCGGCCGCCCGAGCCGAGCGAGAGCGGGTGGTTCTCCGGGAAGGCGCTCTTGCCCTGCAGGCTCGTGGTGACGGGCGCCTCGAGCAGCTCGGCCAGCTCGCGCAGCTGCCGCCAGGCGCGCGCGTAGTGCACGCCCTGGCCCGCGTAGATCAGGGGCCGCTGGGCGGCCGCCAGCGCCGCGGCCAGCTCGGTCAGGGCCTGGGGATCGGGCGCGACGCGGAGCCGGGGCGCCGGCGTGTAGGCGAAGTCGTCTGCCACGTCCGCGCGCATGACGTCGACGGGGATCTCGACCAGCACCGGCCGTGGGCGCCCGTTCTTCACCTGGGTGAACGCGCGCCGCAGCGCGTCCGGGACCGATTCGGGCAGGATGACCTGCTCCGCCCACTTGGTCACGTGCTGGTAGTTCAAGAAGGAGGAGAAGTTCGGCGTGATGTTGAGCAGCCGCCGCGGATAGCCGCCGGGCAGCACCACGATCGGGACCGAGTCGCCGAAGGCCTGGGCCACGCCGCCGAAGGAGTTCTCGGTGCCGGGCCCGTGCTGCATCGCGAAGACGCCGATGCGCCGGCCGGACGACACGCGGCTGACCGCGTCGGCCATGTGCAGGCCGACCCGCTCCTGCCGGACGATGATCGTGCGGATGTCCTCCTCGGCGGCGGCCTCGATGATCTGGTTCACGGGGTAGCCGATGAGGAACTCGACGCCCTCCTTCTTGAGGATCCTGGCGACGGCGTTGGCGGCTTTCACGGGGGCTCTCCTCTCTCGCTCCGGTTGGGGCCGGCCGGGGCGCTCGCAGGGTACCATAGGCACGCGGGAGGCGAGCAATGGCCGAGGCCGGATTCAGCCGGCGCCAGCTGCTGAAGCTCGGAATCACCGCGGCGGGGGCGACGCTCGCGCCGGCGTGCCGATCGACCGGCGTGGGTTCGACCCCGACGGACCCGAGCGTGGATCTCGCCGGCGCGGCGCAACAGAGCTACCGGGAGAGCCTCAGGCGGCTGCGTCGAAGCGTGCCCGGACCCGACGGGACGGAAGTCCGGGAAGCCGGCACCGGCCGGCTCGCGTCGGACCCGACGGTGCTGCGCGCGTCACGAGACGGGCGCCCCGGGAAGCCCGATTTCGACATCCTCATCATCGGCTCGGGCTACGGCGGCGCCGTGTGCGCCGCGCGCCTGGCCGGCCACCGCCGGCCGGGCGTGAAGATCGGCCTCCTGGAGCGCGGCCGGGAATGGGTGCCCGGAACGTTTCCCGATCGCCTCGCGTCGTTCAATCCACTCATGCCGTTCAGCCGGCGCCCTTCCTGGATGCGCGAGCAGCTCTCCGGCAACAACCCGCTGGGCCTCTACGGCTTCCACGATGGGGACGTTCAGGTCGTCATCGGCAGCGGTCTCGGAGGCTCGTCGCTCACCAACTGCGCGGTCGTGCTCGAGGCCGAGGAGGACGTCTTCCGCCAGGCTGCGTGGCCGGAGGAGCTCCGGTCCCGGGCCGTCCTGCGCCCTTACTACCGGCTGGCCAGGGGCATGCTGAGCCCGCAGACGACGCCCGAGGATCGCTTCACCCTCAAGCTGCGCACGCACCTCGGGACGGCTGCGACGCTCCAGGCGCAGGGCGTGTGGAAGGCGGCGGCCTACCGCGTCCCGCTCGCGATCACGTTCGACTCCCGCACCAATGCCCAGGGCATGCGACAGCACGGATGCGTGCAGTGCGGCGATTGTGGG
>DASTOJ010000243.1:0-8750 GCA_035762565.1 Candidatus Methylomirabilota bacterium
CTCGGGGCGCCCGCATGGCTCGCCTGTCGCCGTAACTCGCTCCGGGCACGGCTCACTGGCCCCCCATCCCCCAGAGGGGACTCGGCTGTAGACCAGTCGAATCGCTGGCGGCTCGCTCGCCGTGCCCTGCGCTCGAACGGCGACGACGACTCGCCATGATGGCGCCCCGAGGCCCCCGCGCCCGCCCCCCGCGGCGTCACCACGCTCCACGAGAGGCATCAGGCGCGGACGCGAGCGGAGGTCGGATCGTAGGGCGGCTCGAGCCGCGCGGTGGCCGCGAAGCGCTCGGTCGCGATCTCCAGCTCCCAGCGCCCCGAATGGACGAACGCGGCGTCGACGCCGTCGGCGTGGGCGACGTAGCCCATGCCCACCGAGCGCCCCAGCGTGTGGCCGTAAGCGCCCGAGGTGATCCGGCCGACGAGGACGCCGTCGCGCCAGATGGGCTCGTCGCCGAGCAGCAGCGGTTCGGGATCGTCGAGCGTGAACATCACGAGGCGGCGCGCGAGAGGCTTGTCACGCTGGCGGAGCAGCGCCTCGCGTCCCGTGAACCCGTCCTTCTCGAAGGCGACGGCGAAGCCCAGGCCGGCCTCCAGCGGCGTGTCCTCGCTGCCGACGTCGTGGCCCCAGGAGCGGTAACCCCTCTCCATCCGCAGCGAGTCCATGGCGTGGTAGCCGGCGTGGCGGAGCCCGAGGCCCTCGCCGGCGGCGACCACGCTCTCGTAAACGCCCAGCGCGAACTCGGTTGGCACGTACAGCTCCCAGCCCAGCTCGCCGACGTAGGTGATCCGCGTGGCCCGTACCAGCGCGTGGCCCAGCTCGATCTCGCGCGCGGTGCCGAAGGGGAAAGCGTCGTTCGCGAGATCGGCGCCCGTCAGGCGCGACAGGAGGTCCCGGGAGCGCGGGCCCATGACGCCGAGGACGGTGGAGGCCGAGGTGACGTCGGTGAGCGTCGCGCGCGCGTCGCCGAGGCCGCGGCGGATCCAGTCCGCGTCGTGAGTGGCGGCGGCGGCGATCGTCACCACGAGATAGGTGTCGTCGGCCAGGCGGGTGACCGTGAGGTCGCACTCGATGCCGCCGCGCCGGTTGAGCATCTGCGTGTAGACGATCCGCCCGGGAGCCACGTCGACGTCGTTGGCGCACAGACGCTGGAGCGCCGCCGTGGCCACCGGCCCCTGGAGCAGGAGCTTGGCCAGCGACGACTGGTCGAAGAGGCCGACAGCCTCGCGCACGGCGCGGTGCTCGGCGGCGGCGCAGGGGAACCAGTTCTGGCGGCCGTAGGTGTAGACGTACTCGGGCTTCACACCGGCCGCGGCGAACCAGTTCGCGCGCTCCCAGCCGGCGACCACGCCGAAGCCGGCGCCGCGGGCGGCCAGACGGTCGTGCAGCACCGAGCGGCGCACGCCGCGCGCCGTCTCCGGCTGGCGGAAGGGCCAGTGCATCGCGTAGAGGAGGCCCACGACCTCCCGCGTGCGCTCGCGCAGGTAGGCCGCGTTGCCCTGGAAGGGCATGAAGCGCCGGATGTCCACGTCCCAGAGGTCCATGGCCGGCTCGCCCCCGGCGATCCACTCCGCCAGCGCCTGGCCGGCGCCGGCGGCCGACGCGATGCCCACGGAGTTGAAGCCCGCCGCCACGAAGAAGTTCCGCAGCTCGGGCGCCTCGCCCAGCATGTAGCGGTTGTCGGGCGTGAAGCTCTCGGGCCCGTTCACGTGCCGCCGCACCGGCGCCGTCTCGATCGCCGGGATGCGCACGCAGGCCTGCTCCATCAGCACGCTGAAGTGCTCCCAGTCCTCGGGCAGCAGCGAGAACTTGAAGTCCGCCGGGATCCCGTCCATCCCCCACGGCTTGGCCACGGGCTCGAACCCGCCCATGAGCAGGCCGCCGACCTCTTCGCGCACGTAGATGTAGCCGTCGGTGTCGCGCAGCACGGGCAGATCGCGCGTCACCCCGGCCATGGGCTCGGTGACGATGTAGAAGTGCTCGGAGGCGTGGAGCGGCACGTTGACCCCGGCCATCCACCCCACCTCGCGGCCCCACATCCCCGCGCAGTTGACGACGACCTCGCACGCGATGTCGCCGCGGTCCGTCCTCACCCCCGTCGCCGCGCCGCGCTCCCGCCGCATGCCGATCACGGTCACGTTCTCGACGATCGTCGCTCCGCCCTTGCGCGCCCCCCGCGCCAGCGCCAGCGTCGTGTCGATCGGGTTCGTCCGCCCGTCGCCCGGGATCCACACGGCCCCGGCCAGGTCGTCGGTCCGCATCAGCGGCCACCGGCGCCCCGCCTCGCCCGGGGAGACCACCTCGATCTCGACGCCGAAGCACCGCGCCATCGATGCGCCGCGCTTGAGCTCGATCAGTCGCTCGGCCGTGCGCGCGACGCTGATACTGCCGCACCGCCGGAACCCGGTGGCCTGGCCCGTCTCGGCCTCCAGGCGCTCGTAGAGGACGGCGCCGTATCGGGCGAGACGCGTGAGGTTGTGGCTGGACCGGAGCTGGCCGACCAGCCCGGCCGCGTGCCAGGTGGTGCCACAGGAGAGGTCGCGTCGCTCGAGGAGGACGACGTCGCGCCACCCGAGCTTCGTCAGATGGTAGGCGACGCTGCAGCCGACGATCCCGCCGCCGACGATCACGACACGCGCGTGCGAGGGCAGGGGATCAGCCATCGGCGCGCATCTTATCCCTCCTTGACACCCCGGGGACGCCTTCCTAGAATGAACCACCGTTCAGTGGGCCAGCCCACCGCAGGAGGGTCATCGTGGACTTCACCCTGACAGCCGCCCAGCACGCGTTCCGGGAGCGGGTCCGCTCGTGGCTCAAGGCCAACATCCCCGCCGAGTGGAAGTCGCTGGGCTCCACCGAGGTGCCCCGCGCCGACGTGTTCGAGTTCCTGCGCAAGTGGCAGGGCAAGCTCCACGCGGGCGGCTTCATCGGGGTGACGTGGCCGAAGGAGTACGGCGGCCAGGGGCTCACGTTCGTGGAGGAGATGATCCTGCACGAAGAGATAGCGCTGCAGAAAGCGCCGCCGATGCTCAACATCCTGGGTGTCGGGATGGCGGGCCCAACGATCATCGCGTATGGCACGGAAGCGCAAAAGAAGCGGTATCCCGAGAAAATCCTCTCCTGCGAGGAGATCTGGTGCCAGGGCTACTCCGAGCCCAACTCCGGTTCCGACCTGGCCTCGCTCCAGACGCGGGCGGTGAAGGACGGCGACCACTACGTCGTCAACGGGCAGAAGGTGTGGACGTCGCTCGCTCACATGGCGGACTGGATGATGCTGCTGGCTCGTACCGACCCCGAGGCGCCCCGGCACAAGGGTATCACCTACTTCCTGCTCGACATGCACGCCCCGGGGGTGACGGTGAAGCCGCTCAGGCAGCTGACCGGCGACGCCGAGTTCAACGAGGTCTTCCTCGACAACGTGCGCGTGCACGAGCGCCAGGTGCTGGGAGGCGTCAACAACGGCTGGGCGGTCGGCCTCACCACGCTCATGTACGAGCGGCTGGCGCTCGGCTTCGGCCTGCAAGTGCGGCTGCGCATCGCGCTGGAGTCGCTCCTCGACATGGCCCGGCGCGTGGAGAAGACCGGCCGCGTCGTCACCACGGACCCGGTCATGCGGCAGAAGCTGGCGCAGCTCTGGATCGACACCGAGGCGCTCAAGTACACCGGCGCCCGCGCGATCACGAAGCTGCTCAGGGGCGAGCTGCCGGGGCCGGAAGCCTCCACAGGGAAGATGGGCTGGGTCGAGACCAACCAGAAGCTGCAAGAGCTGGCGATGGAGATCGAGGGCCCGTACGCTCAGCTGACCAAGGGCTCCGACCGGGCCATCGATGGCGGCGTCTGGCAGTACGGCTTCCTCCGCTCGCGCGCCAACTCGATCGAGGGCGGGACCACGGAGATCCAGAAGAACATCATCGGCGAGCGCGTGCTCGGCCTCCCGAAAGGCTAAGCCATGGACTTCGGATTCAACCAGGAGCAGGAGCTTCTCCGCGCGACCGCCCGCAAGTTCCTCGAGAACGAGTGCACCTCCGAGTTCGTGCGGCAGCGCATGGCCGAGCCGGCCGGCGTCACCGACGAGTTCTGGGGCAAGCTGGCCGAGCAGGGCTGGCTGGGCCTGATCTATCCCGAGGAGTACGGCGGCACCGGCCTCGGCTTCGTCGACCTCACCGTGCTGATGGAGGAGATGGGACGCGCGGTGATGCCCGGCCCGTTCTTCTCGACGGTGCTGCTGGGCGGCCTGACGATCCTCGAGGCGGGCTCGGCCGCGCAGAAGACGGAGTGGCTCGGCAGGATCAGCGAGGGGAAGGCCAAGGCGACGCTGGCCTTCACGGAGCCCAACGCGCGCTGGGACGCCGCCGCCGTCACCGCGACGGCCCGCGAGGCCGGCGGCACGTTCACGCTCACCGGCACCAAGCTGTTCGTGCTCGACGCCCACGTGGCCGACGTGCTTGTGGTGGCCGCCCGCACGCGCGAGGGCACGCGGCCCGAGGAAGGGCTGAGCCTGTTCCTGGTGCCGAAGGGCGCCGCGGGCCTGGACGTCAAGCTCCTGCCCACGATGGACCAGACGCGCAAGCTCTGCGAGGTCACGCTGCGCGACGTCAGCGTCGGCGCCGACGCCCTGGTGGGGGCGAAGGACGGCGCGTGGGCGCCCCTGGCGCGCGTGCTCGATCGCGCCACCGTCGCGCTCTGCGCCGAATCGTGCGGCGGGGCCCAGCGGGTGCTCGACATGACGACCGACTACGCGAAGATCCGCATCGCGTTCGGCAAGCCGATCGGCTCCTACCAGGGTGTGAAGCACAAGGCGGCCGACATGCTGGTGGAGGTCGAGAACGCCAAGTCGCTGACCTACTACGCGGCGTGGGCGGTGGACGAGAATGTGCCGGAGGCGCCGCTGGCCGCCTCGATGGCCAAGGCGTACACGTCCGACGCCTATCGCAAGACGGCGGGCGCCGGCATCCAGCTCCACGGCGGCATCGGTTTCACCTGGGAGCACGACCTGCACCTGTACTTCAAGCGCGCCAAGTCGTCGGAGTTCACGTTCGGGGACGCGACGTTCCATCGGGAGCGGGTGGCGCAGCTCATCAATCTGTAGTCGACGGGGGCGCGTCGAACGCGCCCCCGTCGAACCCGCCCCAAGAGCTCATCCCGCCAATGACGCTTGCCTGCGTGACCCTCTGGCTCGTTGCTCGCCGCCCGGCCACCCTCAGGGGAGGGAGCCGACGCGAGAGAGGTGGCGGACACGGGGGAGAGTCCGGGCGCGGTCGTACAGGCGCCGGTCTGCCGTGATGTACGGGCAGCCCAATTCCACGGCCAGCGCGATGAACGAGGCATCGTAAAAGGTGAGGCCAAGCTCGCGCCCCAGGCGGGCGGCGCGCTTGAGGAGGGGCGTTGCGGGCGGAGCCACCGTATATACCCCGGAATGTCCTGCTCGGCACGGTTCCGGCGCGGTCGTCGCGATCGCTCAGCCAGGTCTCGCAGGCGTGGTGATGGCTCGCCCGACCAGGAAGGAGGGGACGCGCTGGTGGTGACGCCATTCGGGGTGGCGAGTGACCTGCTCGCTGGTCGGGGTGGGCTCCTTGAGGGCATCGATGACGAAGCCGTGGTGGGTGAGGGCGTCGAAGTAGTGCGAGAGGGGGCGGTGGAAGTGCATGGTGGTCCCCCAGAAGTCGAGTGTCTCGACCCGGGGCGAGAGGTAATCGCCGACCGCCTTGTGGAGCTTGGCTCCGTCGGCGTCCTGCACCCAGTCGGAGCAGAAGAAGCACGGGTGGGTCAGCGAGAATACCAGCGCGCCCCCCGCCGTCAGGACGCGTGAGAATTCCCCGATCGCCACGTCGACGCGCGGGATGTCCATGAGCACCATGTTGGCGAGGACGAGATCGAACGTGCCGTCAGGGAGCGGTAGGGGCTGCGTGAGATCCGCCGCGCGGAACTCGACGCCGGCGACGGGGCCGTCACGCATCGCGAGCGCGAGCATCGCCGGCGACCCGTCGATGGCGCTCACCCGCGCGCCTCGGGCCGCGAGCCGCTTCGCCTCGCGACCGTCGCCACATCCCGCATCCAGCACGCGCTTGTCCGTGACGTCGCCCAGGAGCTCCTCGACCACCGGCTGGTAGATCGCGGAGAGCGCGAGCGGCCCCTCGCGGCGGCTCGCGCCGTAGACCGCCGCCGCGCGGTCCCAGCGCTCCAGCGGATTCGACGGGTCAGGGCTGCCGGCGTCGTGACCCATTGCGCTTCCCCCGCTTCCTCATACGCCATGCGCGACGCGGAGTCGAGCGCCGGCGGTGGCTCGGGGCCTTCCGTTCGTTCCTCGATTGCGACGGTTCGTCCCCGCCTGGTGGCCGCTCGTCGGATTGTCCCTCCAGACGGGCTAGGGGGGCATAAGGTCGGGTCGCGCGGGAATCGGAGGGCGACGGGATGAGTGAGCGGGTGGCGGTGCAGGACGTGGGCAAGACGTATCGGCTGGGCAAGGTCACGGTGACGGCCCTGGCCGGCGTCTCGCTGGCCGTGACGGCGGGGGAGTTCCTGGCGATCGCGGGGCCGTCGGGCAGCGGCAAGACGACGCTGCTGAATCTCATCGGCTGCCTCGACGCGCCGACGTCGGGGACCATTGCCATCGACGGCGAGGCGATCGGCGGCCTGTCGGCGGGGCGCCGGGCCGATCTCCGAGCCCGCAAGCTCGGCTTCGTCTTCCAGACCTTCAACCTGATCCCGGTCCTCACCGCCTGGGAGAACGTCGAGTACCCGCTGCTGCTCCAGCGCCGCCGGGGCGACGTGGCGGCGAAGGTGCGCGCGGCGCTCGAGCACGTGGGCCTCGCCGACCGCGCCCGCCACCGGCCGCCCGAGCTGTCGGGAGGACAGCAGCAGCGGGTCGCCATCGCCCGGGCGCTCGTCACCGAGCCGGCCCTCGTGCTCGCCGACGAGCCGACGGCCAACCTCGACAGCCGCACCGGCCACGAGATCGTCGAGCTGATGCGGCGGCTCAACCGCGAGCGCGGCACGACCTTCGTCTTCTCCACCCACGATCCCCGCATCGTCCAAGCGGCCGACCGGGTGCTCGAGATCTCCGACGGCCGGCTCCAGTCATGACCGGCCCGCGATCGTCCGCGAGGGAGGCTCGCATGCCGCTGCAGCTCAAGCTCGCCATCCGCAACGTCTTCCGCAATCGGCGCCGCACGCTCATCACGCTGGCCGCGCTGGCGTTCGGGGTCGCCGCCATCATCGTGTTCGGCGGGTTCGTGCACTCCATCTACTGGGGCGTGCGGGAGTCGACGATCCGGAGCCAGATCGGGCACATTCAACTTTACCGTGCCGGATACTCCGAGAAAGGGACCATCGCGCCCTACGACTACCTGATCGACGATTACCAGGCGCTGCGCGCCGAGCTGCTGAAGCTGCCGCACGTCAAGGCCGTCACCGGCCGGCTCGGTTTCTCCGGCCTTGTCTCCACGGGCGACACGACGACGTCGTTCGTCGGCATCGGGGTGCAGCCCGAGGGCGAGACCGACCTGTCGTCGCTGGCGGTGATCGTGGACGGCAAGGAGCTGGCCAGCGGCGACCCCCGGGGCATCACGCTCGGCGTTGGCCTGGCCCGGGCTTTCGGCGTCAAGCCGGGCGACGACCTCACGCTGCTGACGACGACGCGCCACGGCGCCATCAATGCGCTGGCCGTCAAGGTCCGCGGCGTGTGGGAGTCGGGCGAGAAGGCCTACGACGACCGCTTCCTGCGCGTCGGGCTATCGGAGGTCCAGCGCCTGCTCGATTTGGAGGGCGGCGAGGTCCAGTCGATCGTCCTGCTGCTCGACGCGACCGAGCACACCGCGCGCGTGCGCGCGGAGGTCGACCGGCTGATCCGCGAGCGCGGCCTGCCGCTCGAGGTCCGGACGTGGGAGGACCTGGCGCTGCGCTACCACCAGGTGCGCGAGCTGTTCGGGCGCATCTTCGCCGTCCTGACGCTCATCGTGTCGATCATGGTCGTGTTCGGCATCACCAACACGATGACCATGGCGATCTTCGAGCGGACGCGCGAGATCGGCACGATCATGGCCCTGGGGACGCGCGGGCGCGGCGTCGTCTCGATGTTCGTGCTGGAAGGGATCGCGCTCGGCCTGCTCGGCGGCGTCGCGGGCCTCCTGCTCGGCGTGGGGCTGGCCAAGGCCATCACCGCGTGGGGGCTCCAGCTGCCGCCGCCGCCGGGCTCCACCCGGGGGTTCGCCGTCCAGATCTTCGTGGTCCCCGAGGTGCTGGTCCAGGCCTTCCGCCTGTCGCTGATCACGGCCGCGCTGGCCTCGCTCTACCCCGCCTGGCGCGCCGCCCGCCTGAACGTCGTGGAGGCGCTCCGCCATGTATAGCACTCGAAGGGGGCCTCGACGGCCCCCTCCGAGCCTCCCCCAGATCAGGATTGCGCCGGCAAAGCCGGCGCTCGAACGGCGGTGGATCGGGGGCGCGTGGCTGCGGCTGGCGCTCTCGCTGGTTCTCGTCGCGGGGCTCGCGGGTGGCGCGGGGGCGGACGAGGCGAGCGACATCGTGCGGGACGCGGATCGGTATCGGCGGCCGGCCGACAGCTTCGTGTGGAAGATCACGATCACCAGCGAGGAGGCGAAGAAGGGGCCGAGCGTCGACGGCTTCGAGGTCTACGTCAAGGGCGGCGGGCGGTCGTTCGTGCGGTTCGTGGCGCCGCCCCGCAACGTCGGCCGCTCGCTGCTGGCGCTCGGCCGCGATCTCTGGATCTACCTGCCCGACGCCGGCAAGCCCGTGCG
>DASTOJ010000244.1:0-8191 GCA_035762565.1 Candidatus Methylomirabilota bacterium
AGATCCTGGTCCAGCGCGAGCTGGCCGATACCCTCGGGCGCATGGTCGCCGCCGAACGGAAGGCGGGCGGCAGCCGCTCGGCCGGCATCCGGGCGGCGCGCGACGAGTTCTATCGCGGCGAGACGGCCAGGCGCATCGCCGAGTTCCATCGGGCCAACGACGGGCCGCTCACCGCGGCCGATCTCGCCGACTTCAGCGTCGAGGTGGAGCCGGCGCTGCGCACGCGGTTCGGCGCCTACGAGGTCGCCGCCTGCGGCTTCTGGTGCCAGGGGCCCTCGCTCCTGCAGATGCTCAACATGCTCGACGGCCTCGACCTGGCCGCGCTCGGCCACAACTCGCCCGCCTACCTGCACCGCCTGGTGGAGACGATCAAGCTCGCGTTCGCCGATCGCGACGCCTACTACGCCGATCCGCACGTCGTGAAGGTGCCGGCCGAGCGCCTGCTGTCGAGGGAGTACGCGGCGCTCCGCCGCCAGCTCGTGCGCGAGCGCGCCTGGCGCGAGATGCCGCCCGCCGGCGACGCCGGCGACGCCGGCCCGCGGCGCACGGCGATCGCGGTCGCGGGCGGGTCGTCGAACGACGCCCTCGACACCAGCTACGTGGCGGTCGTCGACGAGGCGGGCAACGGCTTCTCGGCGACGCCGAGCGATCCCAACGTCGACTCGCCCGTGGTCGCCGGCGTGGGCTGCGTCGTCTCCCCGCGCGGCTCGCAGGGCTGGCTGGATCCCGAGCATCCCAGCGTGGTGGCTCCGGGCAAGCGCCCGCGGCTCACCCCGGCCCCGGCCATGGCGCTGCAGGACGGCAAGCTGCTGATGCCGTTCGGCACCCCCGGCGGCGACGTCCAGCAGCAGGCGATGCTCCAGGTCTTCCTCAACGTGACCGCGTTCGGGATGCCGCTGCAGGAGGCGATCGAGGCGCCGCGCCTGGCCTCGCGCTCGTTCCCCGACTCCTTCTGGCCCCACGCCTATTCACCCGGCAAGCTGGAGGCCGAGCGCCGCATCCCCAGGGACACGCGCGACGCGCTGGCCGGGCTGGGCCACGAGGTCGCCGAGTGGCCCGACTGGGAGTGGCGCGCCGGCGCCGTCTGCGCGGTGAAGGTCGGCCCCGAGGGCACGCGCTGGGGCGGCGCCGACCCGCGCCGCGGCGCGCTCTCGATCGCGCGGTAGAGGAGGCGCCCGGCTACGCCGTGGCCGGCGCCGGCTGCAGCGGGCGCGTGCTGATCGGCTCCTCGCGGATCAGCATCGACAGGCCGGCGGCCAGGAAGGCCATCACGGCGGCGGAGACGAACGCGGGCGAGTAGGACCCGGTCCACTCGTAGATCCAGCCGGCGCCGGCGGCGCCGAGCGCGGAGCCCACCTGGTGCGCGAAGAAGATCCAGCCGGACAGCTCGCCGACCGAGTAGCGGCCGTAGATGTTCGCGGTGAGCGTCGTCGTCGGCGGGACGGTGGAGATGTAGTTGAGGCCGAACAGCGCCGCCCAGAAGTGCAGCGAGGGCACGTTCCAGACGTACAGCAGGAACAGCAGGGCCACGCCGCGCACGAAGTAGTAGGTCGCCAGCGGGCCGCGGCGGCCGAAGCGGTCGCAGAGCCAGCCGGAGCCGATCGTGCCCACGATGTTCATGGCACCCATCACGCCGAGCGCGGCCGAGGCCTCCATCGCGCTGAAGTTGTGCTCGAGGGCGTGCGGCATGAAGTGGGTGAGGACCATGCCGTTGCTGGTGTAGCCGCACACGAAGAAGGTGCTCATCAGCAGCCAGAACGGCAGCGTCTGCGCGGCCTCCGTCAGCGACACGCGACCGGCTTGCTGGGCGGCGGCGACCTGCGCGCTGCTCTGGGCGGCCCCGGTGGCGCCGACCGGCCGCAGGCCCCGCTCCTCGGGCGAGTTGCGAAGGAGCCAGGCGCCGACGGGGACGACGAGCACCAGGAGGCCGACGCCGAGCCAGAGGAACGACATCCGCCAGCCGAACGAGAGCGTCAGGATCGTCGCGAGCGGGATCACGATCAGCTGCCCGGCCGACATGCCACCGGCGGCCAAGCCCATGGCCAGCCCGCGATGCTTCTCGAACCAGCGGGCGACCAGGGTGGACCCGGTGCTGAGCGCCGAGCCGCCCGCGCCGACGGCCATCAGGATGCCGGCCGTGACGTAGATGTGCCAGAGGCTCTGCACGAAGGCGGAGGCGATCGAGCCGAGCGCGAGGAGCGCCAGCGAGAGGACGATGATCAGGCGGGGGCCCCAGCGGTCGGCCAGCCGTCCGGCGAACGGGCCGACGGCGCCGAGGAGCAGCAGCGACAGCGCCGCCGCGCCCGACAGTCCGCCGCGGCTCCAGCCCATCTCCGCTTCCATCGGCTTGATGTAGACGCCGAAGACCGCCCGGATTCCGGTGGCGGCCAGCAGGCAGAAGGTGAGGGCGCCGAGGACGATCCAGGCGGGATGCAGCCGGCGAGGCTCGGCCATGCCCCTTCAGATGAGCACGGGCGCGAGCCCGATGCACGAGCCCGTCGGGGGCGAGAACACCAGGCCGGTGTTCTAGTCGACGACCTCCGCCGTGACTTCTTTCCTGAACACGATCTGGTCGCCCTCCGTGTCCACCACCACCGTGTCGCCCTCGACGAACTCGCGCTCCAGCAGCCTGAGCGCCAGCGGGTCCTGCACCAGGCGCTGGATCGTCCGCTTGAGCGGGCGGGCGCCGAACGTCGGGTCGTAGCCCTCCCGGCCCAGCACGGCCTTGGCGGCGTCGGTCACTTCCAGGTGGATGCGCCGGCCCTCCAGCCGCCGCCGCAGGTGGGCGAGCTGGATGTCCACGATCCGGCTGATCTCCGCGCGCCCGAGCGGGTGGAAGATCACGACCTCGTCGATCCGGTTCAGGAACTCCGGCCGCAGCGTGTTGCGCAGCTCCTGCATGAGCAGCGGGCGGAGCTTGTCCGGCTTGTCGAACTCGCGGAACAGGTGACTGCCCATGTTGGAGGTCATGATCGCGACGACATTGCGGAAGTCGACCGTCCGGCCGTGGCCGTCGGTCAGCCGGCCGTCGTCGAGCAACTGCAGCAACACGTTGAACACATCCGGATGAGCCTTCTCGATTTCATCGAAGAGGACCACGGAATAGGGGCGTCGCCGCACCGCCTCCGTCAGCTGGCCGCCCTCGTCGTACCCCACGTAGCCGGGCGGGGCGCCGATCAGGCGGGCCACCGTGTGCTTCTCCATGTACTCCGACATGTCGAGGCGGATCATCGCGCGCTCGTCGTCGAACAGGAACTCGGCGAGCGCCCGGGCCAGCTCCGTCTTGCCGACTCCCGTCGGGCCCAGGAACAGGAAGGAGCCGATGGGGCGGTTGGGATCGCTCAGGCCCGCCCTCCCGCGCCGCACGGCGTTGGAGACCGCCCGGATGGCCTCCTCCTGGCCGACCACGCGCTGACCGAGCCGGTCTTCCATGCGCACGAGCTTCTCGACCTCGCCCTCGAGCAGCCGGGTGACGGGGATGCCCGTCCACTTCGCGACCGTCGCGGCGATGTCCTCCTCGTCGACCTCCTCGCGGAGCATGCGGCCCCGCTGGTGCTGGTCGGCCAGCCGCCCCTCCAGGTCGGCCAGCTGCTTTTCCAGTCCCGGGATCACGCCGTACCGCAGCTCGGCGGCCCGGTTCAGGTCGCCCTTGCGCTCGGCCTCGGCCATTGCCTGGCGGGCGGCCTCCAGGTCTTCCTTGACCTTGCCGATCTGCGTGATCCCGCCCTTCTCGGCCTGCCACTGGGCCTTGAGCGTGCTCGAGCGCTCCTTGAGGTCGGCCAGCTCGGCGTCGATCTTCTCCAGGCGCTCGCGGGCGGCGGGGTCGTCCTGGTCGCGGGCCACCGAGACGCGCTCGATCTCGAGCTGCATGATGCGCCGCTCGATCTCGTCGATCGCCTGCGGCCGCGAGTCGATCTGCATGCGGATGCGGGCGGCCGCCTCGTCCACCAGGTCGATGGCCTTGTCGGGCAGGAAGCGGTCGCCGATGTAGCGGTTGGACAGCACGGCCGCCGCCACCAGGGCCGAGTCCTTGATCTTCACCTTGTGGTGAACCTCGTACTTGTCCTTGAGGCCCCGGAGAATCGCGATCGAGTCTTCGACCGACGGTTCGCGGACCATGACGGGCTGGAACCGGCGCTCGAGGGCGGGGTCCTTCTCGACGTGCTTGCGGTACTCGTCGAGCGTGGTGGCGCCGATGCACCGGAGCTCGCCGCGGGCCAGCGCCGGCTTCAGCATGTTGGCGGCGTCGACGGCGCCCTCGGCGGCCCCGGCCCCGACGAGCGTGTGCAGCTCGTCGATGAAGCAGACGATCCGGCCCTCGGACTCGGTGATCTCCTTGAGCACGGCCTTGAGCCGGTCCTCGAACTCGCCGCGATACTTGGAGCCCGCCACCATGGCCCCGATGTCGAGGGCGACCAGCCGCTTGTCCTTGAGGCCCTCCGGCACGTCGCCGGCCACGATGCGCTGGGCCAGCCCCTCGACGATCGCCGTCTTGCCCACGCCCGGCTCGCCGATCAGCACCGGGTTGTTCTTCGTCCGCCGCGAGAGCACCTGCACGACGCGGCGGATCTCCTCGTCGCGGCCGATGACCGGATCGAGCTTGCCCTTGCGCGCGGCCTCGGTGAGGTCGCGCGAGTAGCGCTGCAGGGCCTGGTACTTGTCCTCCGGGTTGGGATCGGTCACCCGCTGGGTGCCCCGCACGTCCACCAGCGCCCGGTAGATCGCGTCGGGCGTCACGCCGGCCGCCGCCAGCGCGCGGCCGGCGGCGCCGTCGCGGTCCTGGGCGATCGCGATCAGCAAGTGCTCGGTGGAGACGTACTCGTCCTTGAGCCGCTCGGCCTCGCGCTGGGCGCGCTCGAACGCGGCCCGCAGGCGCTCGCCGACGTACTGGCCGCTGCCACCGCGCACCTTCGGCGTGCGCGCCAGCTCGGCCTCCAGCTCGCGCTGCACCGCCTCGGCGCGGGCGCCCAGCTTGGCCAGCAGCGGGCCGACGACGCCCTCGCGCTGCTGGAGCAGGGCGGCGAGCACGTGCTCGGGCTCGACCGCCTGGTGGTCGTGCTGGTCCGCCAGCGACTGGGCGGCCTGGATCGCCTCCTGCGCCTTGACCGTGAGCTTGTCCATTCGCATCTCGTTCTATCCTTGCGCGTACCCGCCGCGCGGGGACTCGCTGCGGAGCGCCTTCAGTTGTTCGTACAGCGCCTTCTCGTCGGCCGTCAGCTCGGCCGGCATCACGATGCGCACGGTCACCAGCTGATCGCCGCTGCCGCCGCCCTTGAGCCTCGGCATGCCGTAGCCCGGCAGCCGGAACGTCCGCCCGCTCGACGTGGCGGGCGGGACCTTCATGGACACCTTGCCGCGGAGCGTGGGGATCTCCAGCGCGACGCCGAGTGCCGCCTCCGGCGCCGTGATCGGCACCGCCAGGTGGATGTCGTCGCCGCGACGCTCGAAGTCGCGGTGCGGGGCCACGGTCACCACGAGATAGAGATCGCCGCGGGCGCGGGCGCCGCCGGCGCCCTCGCCGGACACGCGCACCTTCTGACCGGTCCGCACGCCGGCCGGGATCCGCACGTCGACCTCGTGGCGCTCCCGCTGCCAGCCACCGCCGTGGCACGCCGCGCACGGCTTGCCGCCCGCGTTGCCGGCGCCGTGGCAGGCCGGGCAGGGCTCCTCGGCGTCGTACTCGAATGTCCGGCGCGTACCGCTGTGGGCCTCGTCCAGCGTGATCGTCACGTTGGCCTGGACGTCGGGGCCCTTGGCGGCGCGGTGTCGGCCGGCCGAGAATCCCCCTAGCAGATCCTCGAGATTCCCGCCGCGCCCCGCCCCGGGGCGACCGCCGCGCGGACCTCCCATGTCGCCGAAGATCGTCCGGAAGAACTCGGAGAAGTCCCCGAGGTCGCCGTACTCGACGTGCATGCCGCCCGGCTGGCCACCGGGTGGCTGCTGCGCGTGGCGCTGCCAGTCCGGCCCCAGCGTGTCGTAGCGCCGCCGCTTCTCGGGATCCGACAGGACCTCGTAGGCCTCGGTGATCTCGCGGAATCTCTCCGGCGCGTCCTTGCCCTTGGCGACGTCGGGGTGATACTTCCGCGCCAGCTTGCGATACGCGGACTTGATGGCCTTGTCGTCCGCCGAGCGGTCGACACCCAAGATCCGGTAATAGTCCTTGAACTCAACCGCCATCACAAACCTACCATGAACTGTAGCAGCTCAATTGAGCCTCTGCCACTAAGACGAGTCTCTGGCGCGGCACGCCACTCGCAGGCCTGGAAACGTTGGATCGACCTGTGAAAAACGCTCCAACTCGCTTCAGGCCTCATGGTCCACGCGCTCGAGCGGCGGCTTTGCCGCCGCAATCCGAATCCTGGGGGGAGGCACGGAGGAGCGCGCCGCCAGGCGCGCGACGACGGTCGGAAGGGGGGCGAAGCCCCCCTCCGAGTGGTCTAGCCGCGCCCCACCGTGAACGCCACGTACAGCGACATCGGGCCGCGCTGCAGGAGCACGGTGAGCCGGTCGCCGTCCTTGGCATCGCGCGTGAGCTTTTCGTAATCGCCCATGGTCCGCACGCGCTGGCGATTGATCTCGCGGATGACGTCGCCGCGCTGGATGCCGGCCTCCGCCGCCGGGCTTCCCTCGTCCACGCGGGCGACGATGACGCCCTCGGTGACCCGGAGGTTGAGCTGGCGGGCCACCTCGGGCGTGATGGGGCGCACGTCCAGTCCGAGCACGGTCGGGGCCCCGCGGCCGCCACGCTGGGCTTGCGCCTCGCGCTCGTCGGGGGCCTCGCCGATCTTGACCTCGAGGGTCCGCTCGCCGCCGTCGCGCCACACCTTGACCTTCGCGCCGTGCCCCGGGGTCAGCAGGCCCACGGCGCGCTGAAGGTCGGAGGGCGCCTCGGTCTTCTTGCCCTCGAACTCGAGCAGGATGTCGCCGGGCTTGAAGCCGGCCTTGCCGGCCGGGCTGTCGGGCATCACGTCGGAGATCAGCACGCCCTTGGTGTCCTTGGCCCCGAACGAGCTGGCCAGCTCGGGCGTGAGCGGCTGGATGGACACCCCGAGCCAGCCGCGTGTCACCCGTCCCTTCGTCGACAGCTCCGTGTAGATCTTCCGCGCCATGTTGGAGGGGATGGCGAAGCCGATGCCGGAGCCGCCCGCCACGATGGCCGTGTTGATGCCGACGACCTCGCCCTGCATGTTCACCAGCGGGCCGCCCGAGTTGCCGGGATTGATGGCGGCGTCGGTCTGGAGAAAGTCGTCGAACGGCCCCTGGCCGATCTGGCGGGCCTTGGCGCTGATGATGCCGGCGGTGACGGTGGCCTGCAGCCCGAACGGCGAGCCGACCGCGATGACCCAGTCGCCGACCTGCAGCCGGTCAGAGTCGCCGAGCCGCGCGTAGGCGAACTTGCCCTTGCCGTCGTCGAGCTTGAGGACGGCGAGGTCGGTCTTCCGATCCACGCCGATCGTCTTGGCCTTGTGCTTGTTGCCGTCCAGGGTGATGACCTCGATCTCGGTGGCCTTCTCCACGACGTGGGCGTTGGTCAGCGCGATGCCGGAGGCGTCGATGATGACGCCCGAGCCGAGGCTGCGCTGGGGGATCCGCTCCGGGGCGTCGCCGAAGAACCGGCGGAAGAACTCCTCGCCGAAGAACTCCTCGACCTGCGAGCGGCCCCCGCCGCCGCGGGAGAGCGTGTTGATGTTGATGACCGCCGGCTTGATCGCCTCGGCCACCTTGGCGAAGGTGCCCGTCGTGAGCGGCATCTGCACCGGCAGGATGGGAGCCGACAGCGTGGAGGGCGCCGTCTGCGCCATCAGCGGGGTCCGCCCCCAGGCTCCGCCCGTCGCGAATCCGCCGATCAGCACGCCGAGGATCAGTGCCACCACGAGCGCTCCACCGAACGTCCGGCCCTTGACCTGCATGAATGCGTTCCTCCCTCGTTCCACTCAGCCTTCGCCGGCCAGCAGTCGCTTGAGCCGGTCACCTTCGAGAGTCTCCACGCGCTTGAGCTCGGCGGCGGCCTGCACGAGCGTGCCCTTCTTGGCGGTCAGCAGGCCGCGCACGCGGTCCTGGGTGCGGTCCAGCATCGTGCGGACCTCCTCGTCGATCGCGCGGGCGGTGGCATCGCTGTAGTCGCGCTCGCCGCCGCCGGGGCCCTTCAAGAACAGGGCCCCGCGCTCGCCGTAGGTGGCCAGCCCCAGGC
>DASTOJ010000245.1:0-9793 GCA_035762565.1 Candidatus Methylomirabilota bacterium
TGAAGCCGTGGGGCCACTACACGGCGCCGGAGATGTACGAGGCCGGAGGGATGGGTGTCGTCGCCAGGCGCCTGCTCGACGCCAAGCTCCTCAATGCCGGTGAGATGACCGTGACCGGGCGGACGATCGGCGAGGAGGCCAGCGCCGCGCGGGAGGCCGCCGGGCAGCGGGTGATCCATCCGTTGTCGAATCCGCTGGCCAAGCATGGCGGCATGGCCATCCTGCGCGGCAACCTCGCCCCGGACGGATGCGTGGCCAAGCTGGCCGGGCACGAGCAGCCGGTCTTCCGCGGGCGGGCCCGCGTGTTCAACCGCGAGGAAGATGCGTTCGTGGCGGTCAAAGGCGGCAAGATCAAGGCGGGCGACTTCATCGTGATCCGGTACGAGGGCCCGAAGGGCGGTCCGGGCATGCGCGAGATGCTGCACGTCACCGGGGCTCTGCAAGGCGCCGGGCTCGGTGGTTCCGTGGGCCTCATGACCGACGGGCGATTCTCGGGCGCCACGCACGGCTTCATGGTTGGCCACGTCGCGCCGGAGGCCGCCGAAGGTGGCCCGATCGCCGCGGTGAAGGATGGGGACACGATCGTGATCGACATCCCCCGGCGCCGGCTCGACGTCGACCTGTCGGCGGCCGAGATCAAGAAGCGACTGAAGGCCGTGAAGCCGCCGAAGGCCCGCTATACCTGGGGCGTCATGGCCAAGTACGCGAGGCTGGTGTCGTCCGCTTCCGAGGGCAGCGTCACCGGCTGAGTTGGCGGCGTGGCGGTGCCACGCGGATGAGGCATCGGGCTGGCGTCCTCTGTCAGGCTGCGTCGTCCGCCAGCATGCGGAGCACCTCGCGCCGATCGATCAGCCCCCGGAACGCTCCCGTCTCGTTGCCCACGATCAGCCGCTTCACCTGGTGCTGCATCATCAGCCGGATCGCATGCGTCAGGGAATCGTCGGGTCGCACCGTGATGAGTGGTGGGCTCCACGTCGTAGGCGGCTCCGCTCGGGCACGCCGTCCTCGATAACCGCGTAGCTTCTCCGTCTGGGACCTCCGGCGCCCCGTGACTACCTGACGACGCAGAACCCCTGGGCCTCGATGCCGAGGGCGACGTTGAACTTGCTGCGGAAATTCTCCAGGGCGACGGCGGCGGCCAGCTCGACCACCTGGGGCTCGGTGAAGTGCGCGCGCACGCGGGCGAACAGGGCGTCGTCCACCTTCTGCCCGGTGACCGTCATCGCCTCGGCGAAGGCCAGGGCCGCCCGCTCCGGCTCGCCGAACAGCGGGCTGGTGGCCGACTGGTCTACCGCCCGGACCTTGTCCTCGGTCGCCCCCGCCTGCATCCCACGGGATGCGTTGATGTCGATTCAGAAGGGACAGCCGTTGATGAGGGCGACGCGCAGGTAGACCAGCGAGAGCAGCTGGGGCGGCAGCAGGCCCGAGCGCTCGACGGCGGCCGAAAGCTGCTTGGCCGCCTTCATGATGCCGGGCGTGTGGGCCTGGACCTTGGTGGTGTTGAGGACGAACCCGAAGGCCTCCTGCTCCCTGGCGAACGCCTCCTTCAGGATGGGATCGTCGCCGGGCTCCTCGATCTCGCGGACGCGGGGCATAGGGGATTCTACCGCCGTCCTCCCTCGCGCGACAGGTGGTGCTCGACCGAGGGCAGCGACTCGAGCACGACCGTGCCCACCAGAGCCAGGCTCTCGGCCGAGACCTTGTCGAGCGTGTCCGCAGCCGTGTGCCAGGATGGAAAATCGAAGTCGATGAGCAGCGTCGCCGGCACCCCCAGCTTCAGGAACGGCACGTGGTCGTCCTCCACCGGGATGCGCTCGCGAACGAAGTGCCGTCCGTATCCGAGCCGCGCCGCCGTTTCCCAGATGATGTCCGTCAGCCAGGCGGCCGATTGCGCCTCGCGGCGGATGAGGAGGTCGCGGTCACCGATCATGTCCACCAGGATCATGGCGCGCGGCAGCCCCTTGGCGCGGTCGAGATCGGCGGCCAGCCGGCGCGAGCCGTAGAGGCTGTCGCGCTCGGTCCACGTGACGCGCGCCTCCTCGCCGTCGAACCACACGAGCCAGTACGTGTAGTCGCGCGGGGCGGCGGCCAGCCGGCGGGCCAGCTCGATCAGCAGGGCGGAGCTGGAGCCGCCGTCGTTGGCGCCGACGAACCGGAACTCCTTGTAGAACTTCGTGTCGTAGTGGCCGGCCAGCATGACGACGTCGGGCCGCCGGCCCGGCACCACCGCCAAGACGTTGGCCATGGCCAGGCGCCCGTGCGGCGTGTCGGCCTCGAACGGCCGCACGTCCACCCGGACGCCCTTGACCTTCTTCAGCTCGGCCACGATGTACTCGCGCGCCTTCACACCCCCGGGGGTCCCCGCCACCCGCGGCCCGAGCGCCACCAGCCGCTCGACGTGCCTGAGCGCGGCCGCCCCGTCGAACGTCGCCGGGCCGGCCGCGAAAGCGGCGAGCGTCGCGGCCCCGGCCAGCGCGGCGAGCAGGACGACCGTGACAGGGCGCGTCGTGGCGCGCGTCATCGGGGCTTGACCCCGACCGCGCCGTAGTAGCTCAGCGTGAACACGAAGCTTCCGGCGGCGACGAGCGCGGTGAACCCGTCCAGCCACTTCTGGGCCGCCGGCGCGTCGAGAAGGCCGAACGACACGGCGTTCGCCGCGCGGCGCTCCAGGAAGGTCTTCGTCCACGGCTCCAGGGTGGTGTCCTGGAACACGTCGGTGAGCAGGCGCACGCCGGTGAGCCCGGCGTCGTGGAGCAGGCCGGGCAGCCGGCGGCCACTGTACGGCTCCTCGTAGAGGCGCCGGGGCACGCCGTCGAGGATGCGATCGGTCAAGTCGGGATCCGGATGGGTGACGGCCATCATGCCGAAGTCCTGGTCTTGAAGCCCGACGCGGCCGCCCGGCCGCGTGACTCGGACCATCTCCCGCACGACCGCGCCCGGTGCCGCCACGTGCAGGATGACCGTCACGGCCACCGCCGCGTCGAACCGCCCCGCCGCGAACGGCTGGCGGGCGCCGTCACTGCGGCGCAGCGCGATCCGCGCGCGGCCGGGCGCGGGCCGGCACGATCGCCGGGCGGCGGCCAGCATCGCGCGACTCGGATCGGTGCCCACGACCTCGCCGCGGGGTCCTACCATCAGAGCCAGATCGCGCAGCACGACGCCGGAGCCGCAGCCGATCTCGAGGACCCGCTGGCCGGGCCGCACCGGCACGAAACGCAGGAAGCGCCGCCGGAGCCGGACCTGCGCCGGCGCGGCGCCCCGGGCCTCCAGGCCGGCGATGAGGGCGGCGACGTCGGGCTGGGCGTCGAGCGCGCGCCAGGGATCGGGCGAGAGCACGGAAGGGGCTCAGCCGGCGAAGCGGCCGGCACACTCGGCGCTGCAGAAGTACGGCGGGCCCTCGGCCGCTCGGCGGCTCACGGCGCGGGAGCGCACGACGTAGGTGCCGCAGACCGGGTCCCTCACCAGCTCGTCGCTCGACATGCGCCGCCGTGGCGCCGCGATGGGCCGGCGGCGGACGAGCGCCAGCAGCGCGACGACGACGAGTGCGATCCAGAGCCCCAGGATCGCCAGGCGCACGCCGCTCAGCGCTCCGGCTTGATCGACACTGCGCGGAGGAATTCCTTGTCTTGAGGCGTCAGCTCGGCGGAGAAGGTGCCGCGGTTCTTGGCACCCGCGAAGAAGATGCCGGTATCGGCGCCGCGCTTGAGGATCTCCTGCACCGCGTCGCGGGCGGCCTCGGTCGCCACCAGCGAGGCCTCGATCGTCTGCACGAGCTTCTTCATGAGCGCATCCACGTGCCGTTCCTTCGCCATCGGGCTTTACGATACCATACGGCGCCGATGCGCTCCTGGACCCCGCTGGCGTCGACGGTGCGCTACACGCGCGGCAAGCTGGCGCTGCGCGAGGACACCTGGCGGCTGCCCGACGGCTCCGAGCAGGTCTATCCCGTCCTGGTGGCCGGCGTCGCCGTCGGCATCCTGGCCTTCGTCGAGCCCGACCGCGTCCTGCTCGTGCGCCAGTATCGGCATCTGGTGCGCGCCGCGTCCTGGGAGATCCCGGGCGGCGGCGCGCTGCCCGGCGAGGATCCGGCGGCGGCCGCCCAGCGCGAGCTGCGCGAGGAGGCCGGGTACCGGGCCGCCCGGATGGAGCTGCTCACCCGCTTCTACCCCGCGAACTCGTACCTCGACGAGGCCGCCTACTGCTTCGTCGCCAGCGGGCTCACGCCCGACCCCCTGCCCGCCGACGAGGACGAGTTCTTCGAGCGCGCCGTCCTCCCGCTCGACGAGGTGATCCGCATGACGCTCGCCGGCGAGATCACCGAGTCCTACACGAAGGTCGCCGTCCTGCAGTACGCGCTGGCCGCCCGCCGCTGAGGCGGCAATCCGCGGCACGATCTCTCTGGCACGAAACCCGCACTGCTGTCGGCCAGGGCCGATGCGGCTGGGCCCGTGGAGGGACGGCGATGCTGTGGACGATCTTCGTGATCCTGCTGATCATGTGGGCGCTGGGAATGGTCAGCTCCTACACCCTGGGCGGCTTCATCCACATCCTGCTCGTGATCGCGCTGGTCGTCGTCCTCATCCGCGTGATCCAGGGCCGCAGCCCCGTCTAGGTGGGTCGGCCCAACAATAGGTCGCACCAGGATACCCTGGCTGGCGACTTCCTTGACCAGCGCCTTGGTGAGCCGGATGACACCGGCCTTGGCGGTCGAGTCGGGCACCAGTCGACCGGACCGCCCGTGCCCCCTCGCTCAGCAGGCCGCCCGTGATCGCGAACCCGATCCCCGCGCCGCCCCGTGACGAGCGCGGTCCCCGCTCTTTACGTCTTGACGCGCTTCACGCGCGCGCCCAGGGCCAGCAGCTTGTCGTCGATGTCCTCGTAGCCACGGTCGATCTGCTCCACGCTGCGGATGACCGTGCGGCCATCGGCGCAGAGCGCGGCGATGACGAGCGCGATGCCGGCCCGGATGTCCGGGCTCGGCAGTCCCTGCGGCTCGCCGTGCAGGTGGGTGGGGCCGTGCACGAGCACGCGGTGTGGATCGCAGAGCACCACGCGGGCGCCCATGCCGATCAGCCGGTCCACGAAGAACAGGCGGCTCTCGTACATCTTCTCGTGGAACAGCACCGTGCCGCTGGCCTGGGTGGCCGTCACCAGCGCCACGCTCATCAGGTCGGCCGGAAACGCGGGCCACGGCCCGTCGTCGATGCGAGGAATGGCGTTGCCGAGGTCGGGCATGATCGCCGGGGTCTGGCCCGCCGGCACCACGAGATCGTCGTCGCGCACCTGCACCTCGACGCCCAGCCGGCGGAATACCATGACCGACATTCGCATGTGCTCGACGCCCGCGCCCCGGATCTCGATCCCGCCGCCGGTGGCGGCGGCCACCGCGATGAAGCTGCCCACCTCCATGAAGTCGGGGCCGAGGGTGAAATCGGCGCCGCCGAGCGCGCGCACGCCGTGGACCACGAGCAGGTTGGAGCCGATGCCCTCGATGCGCGCCCCCATCTGCGCGAGCAGGCGGCACTGGTCCTGGACGTGCGGCTCGCAGGCCGCGTTGCGGATGATCGTGACTCCCTCGGCCAGCACGGCCGCGGCCAGAACGTTCTCGGTGGCGGTGACGCTGGCCTCGTCGAGCAGCAGGTCGGCGCCGCGCAGCCGGCCCGCGCGCAGCCCGAGATCGGGCCCGGTCTCCAGCGTGGCGCCGAGCGCCTGCAGTCCCACCACGTGGGTGTCCAGGCGGCGGCGGCCGATCTGGTCGCCGCCGCTCACCCCGAACCGGGCCCGCCCTTCCCGCGCCAGCAGCGGCCCCATGAGGACCAGCGCGCCGCGGATGCGCCGCAGCAGCGTCGGATCGGGCGCCGTCGAGCGCAGCGCCCGGGCGTGGAGCGTGACCGTGTGCCGGTCGCGCCGCGCCACCTCCACCCCCAGGCCCTCGACGGCCTCCAGCATCGTGCGCACGTCGGAGATGTCGGGCACGTTGCGGAGCGTCACCGGCTGGTCGGTCAGCAACGCGGCGGCGATCAGCGGGAAGGCGGCGTTCTTGTTGCCGCTCGGGGTGAGCGTGCCTCGCAGCCGGGCGCCGCCCTCGATGACGAGCTCGTCCATCGCGCTAGCCCAGCGCCTGGACGAGGTCCTCGACGAGGTCGTCGGGATGCTCGAGGCCGATCGACAGACGCAACAGGTCGTCCGGGGAGCGGGTGGCAGCTCCCTCGACCGAGGCGCGGTGCTCCAGCAGGCTCTCCGTTCCGCCGAAGCTCGTCGCGCAGGTGAAGACGCGCACCTTGCCGGCCACCGCGAAGGCAGCCTCGCGCCCGCCCCTGACCTGGATCGACAGCATGCCGCCGAAGCCGGTCATCTGCCGCCGGGCGGTCGCGTGCTGCGGGTGCGACGGCAGCCCCGGGTAGTGCACGGCCGACACGCGCGGATGCGCCGCCAGCGCCGTCGCCACCCGCAGGGCGTTGTCGGAGTGGGCGCGCATGCGCCACGGCAGCGTGCGGATCCCGCGGCGCACGAGCCAGCAGTCGAACGGCGCGGGCACGGCGCCGCCGGCGCCCTGGAGCGCGCGGATGCGGTCGAAGAACGGGTCGCGCTGCCGGGCCACCACGGCTCCTCCCATCACGTCGCCGTGGCCGCCCAGGTACTTCGTCGTCGCGTAGACGACGAGATCGGCGCCGTGGGCGAACGGGCGCTGGAGCACCGGTGTCGTCGCCGTGTTGTCGCAGACGCAGCGGGCGCCGGCGCCGTGGGCCAGCGCCGCCATCGCCGCGATGTCGGTGACGCGCCAGAGCGGGTTCGAGGGCGTCTCCACCCACACGACCTTCGTCGCCGGGCGCAGCGCCGCCTTGACGGCGGCCGCGTCCGTCATGTCCACGAAGTCCACGGCCAGGCCCCACGGCGCGAAGACGTCGCGCAGCAGCTTGCCGGTGCCGAAGTAGGCGTCCAGCGGCGCCACCACGTGGTCACCCGGCGCCAGCGCCTGGAACACCGTCGCCGTCGCCGCCGAGGCCGAGGCGAACGCCGCTGCCGCCGCCCCGCCCTCCAGCTCGGCCAGGCAGTCCTCGAGGGCGTTGCGATTGGGGTTCTCGGTGCGGCTGTAGAGGTAGCCGCGCGGCGCGGTGCTGTCGGGCTCGTGCTCGAACGTCGTCGCCGGATGGATCGGCGGTGCCACCGCTCCGGTGGTCGGGTCCGCGCGGAGACCGGCGTGGACCGCGAGCGTCTCGATTCTCATGCTGGGCTCCTTGGCTCGCCGCGCAGCCGGGCGCCGGTCGGATCGTGCCAGGCCCGCAGCGACGGAGTCGCCGCCACGCGAACGCCGGCGACGTCGATCTCGTAGCCGCCACTCAGCAGCGTCGCCGGCCGCGCGCCAGCCTCACAAACAACATAGCCCATCGCGACCGGGAGACCTACGGTATGGCCGTGGGCGGCGGACGTCAGCGTCCCCACGAGGCGGCCGTCGCGGTAGATCGGCTCGTCGCCCCAGGCCACGGCCGCCGGGTCCTCGAGGCTGAAGAGCAGCAGTCGCCGCCCGACGCCGGCGGCGCGCTGGGCCAGCAGCGCGTCGCGTCCGAGGAAGCCGCCGGGCTTGTCCAGGCGCAGCGTGAACTCGAGGCCGGCCTGCAGCGGTGTGTCGTCGGGCGTCAGCTCGCGGCCCCACGCGCGATAGCCCTTCTCGATCCGCAGCGAGTCCAGCGCGTAGTACCCCGCCGGCGTCACGTCGCCGGCCGCCATCAGGGCGTCCCAGACCTCGCCCGCCCGCGGGGCAGGCACGTACAGCTCCCAGCCCAGCTCGCCCGCGTAGCTGCGGCGGACCGCCCGCACCGCGATCCCGGCGACCGCGACGTGACGCACGGCGCCGTGGGGAAACCCCGCGTCGTCGAGGGCGTCCGGGCAGGCGCGGCGGAGGACGGCGCGCGAGCGCGGGCCCACGAGGCCGAGGGTCGCCCACGCCTCGGTCTCGTCGGTGAGCGTCGCGCGCACGCCGGCCGGAAGGTGCCGCCGGATCCAGTCGGCGTCGCGCACGCGCTGGGCGGCACCGGTGACGAGAAACCAGGCGTCCGCGCCGATCCTGGAGACCGTCAGGTCGCTCTCGTAGCCGCCGCGCTCGTTGAGCAGGGGCGTGTAGACCGTGCGGCCGACCGCCACCGCCACGTCGTTGGCGGCCAGCCGATCGAGGAGCGCGCCCGCGCCCGGCCCCTCGAGCAGGAGCTTGCCGAACGACGACTGGTCGAACAGCGCCGCGCCCTCGCGGGCGGCGCGATGCTCGCGGGCGGCGTGCGCGAACCAGTTCTGCCGGCCGAAGCCGTACTCCACGCGCGGTTCCAGGCCGGCCGGCGCGAACCAGGTCGCCCGCTCCCAGCCCAGCTTGCTGCCGAAGCACGCCCCCCGTGCTCGCAGCCGCTCGTGCAGCGGCGAGCGGAGCAAACCGCGGCCGGTCTCGGGCTCCCAGTTGGGCCACGCGGGCGCGTAGTGGTGGCCGACGATCTCCCGCATGCGGGCGGTCAGGAAGGCGGGCTCGGCGTGACGTGGCAGGAACCGGCGCGGGTCGTAGGCGGTGAGGTCCATCGAGGGCCCGCCGCCGGCGATCCACTCGGCGAGCGCGCGGCCCGCCCCGCCGGCGCCCGCGATCCCGCCCGAGTTGAAGCCGGCGGCGACGAGGTACCCGCGCACCTCCGGCGCCTCGCCCAGGATGAAATTGCCGTCTGGCGTGAAGCTCTCGGGGCCGTTGAGCAGCAGCTGGACCTCGGCGGACTCGAGCGGGGGGATGCGCTCCAGCGCACCCCGCAGCAGCACGTCGAACTGCTCCCAGTCCTCCTTCAGCAGCCCGAACGCGAAGCCCTCCGGGATGGGATCGGCCAGCCACGGCCGCGCCGCCGGCTCGAACCCGCCGAAGAGCAGGCCGCCGACCTCCTCGCGCACGTAGACGCAGCCGTCGGGGTCGCGGAGCACCGGCAGCTCCGGCGTGACGCCGTCGATCGGCCGGGTGACGGCGTAGAAATGCTCGACCGGCCACAGGGGCACCGTCACGCCGCTGCGCCGGGCGAGCGCGCGCGCCCACATCCCGGCACAGTTCACGACGGTCTCGCACGCGATCTCGCCCTCGGACGTCGCCACGCCGGCCACGGCCCCGCCCCGGACGAGCACGTCGCCGACGGTGACGTTCTCGCGGATGCGAACCCCGCCCGCGCGCGCGCCGGCGGCCAGCGCCTGGGTGACGTCGGCCGGGATGACGCGGCCGTCGTCGGGAACGACCATGGCCCCGGCGAGGTCGTCGGTCCGGCACAGCGGCCAGTGCCGGGCGACGTCCGCGGGACCGATCACGTGCGCATCGATGCCGACCGCGCGCCCGAGGGCCACGCTCCGGCGGAGCTGGGTCAGGCGCTCCGGCGCGCGCGCCACGACGAGGCTGCCGCAGCGGCGCCATCCGGTGGCGTGCCCGGTCTCCGCCTCCAGGCGCGCGTAGAGCTCCGCGCTGTACTGGACGAGCCGGCTGGCCGTGCGCGAGCCACGCAGGCGGCCCACGAGACCGGCCGCGTGCCACGTCGTGCCGCAGGTGAGCGAGCGGCGCTCGAGGAGCACGACGTCGGTCCACCCCAGCCGGGCCAGGTGGTAGGCGACGCTGGCGCCGACGACGCCGCCGCCGATGACGACGACGCGCGCCGCGCTAGGCATGGAGGAGAGCCGCGCGGCGGTTTCGAGCGCCTCTATGTCGCACCCGTGACCGGGATCACCACGCAATCCCCCGGCGCGAAGGCGAGGGTCAGGGACTTCTTGCGCTCGAGGCCGGCCGCCCGCT
>DASTOJ010000246.1:0-20851 GCA_035762565.1 Candidatus Methylomirabilota bacterium
GGGCAGTCGCCGGCGGCACCACTCGCAGGCGCCGCACGACACCGAGAACGGCACGACCACCCGGTCGCCCGGCCGCACCGTGCGCACCCCGGCGCCGGCCTCCTCCACCACGCCCATGAACTCGTGGCCCATGATGGCGCCCGTCTGCACCAGCGCGCCGCCGCCGCGCCCGTGGTACTGGTGCAGGTCGGAGCCGCACACCGCGCTCGTGGTGATTCGCAGCAGCACGTCGGTCGGGTCGACCAGCTTGGGGTCGGCCACGTCGGTGGCCCGCACGTCGCTCACGCCGTGGAACGTGATCGCCTTCATCGTGGATCCTTGTCCTCCGTCTCGTAGAGCACCAGGGCGGCGGCGCCCCGCATGGTCACCCGCTTGTCGCCCGGCACGATCACCACCCGCGTCGCCGCCAGCGCCTGGGCGAACGCGTACTCACCGGCCGCCTTCATGATGCGCGCCTCCAGCGGCGCCAGCGAGGTCGCCACGCCGCCGGTGATGACGACGACCTCCGGGTTCAGGCCGTTGACGACCGTGCCGATCATGGCCGCCAGCGCCCGGCACGCCTCGTCTACCACAGCCGCGGCCACCGTGTCACCCTCGGCGGCGGACGCAAAGACCAACGGCGCGGTGATCGCGCCGGCGTCGCCCCCGGCGGCCCGGAGCAGCGCCGTCCCCGCGCTCCCCGTCGCCCGCGCCCGGGCCGCCTCGGCGATGCCCCGCCCGCTGGCAAAGACCACCAGGCATCCGCGCCCGCCGCACCAGCAGGGAGGTCCGTCGAAATCCACCGGCACGTGACCCAGCTCACCACCGAACCCGGCGGCGCCTCGGACGAGCCGCCCGTCGAGGATGATACCGGCGCCGATCCCGGTGCCCACGGCCAGCGCCACCAGCGAGCGCGCGCCGCGCCCGTGGCCGAACCGCCACTCGGCCAGCGCTAGCGCGTTCACGTCATTGTCGAGGAAGACCGGCAGCGCGAAGCGCTCGGCCAGCTCGGCCCCGAGCGACCGGCCGGCCAGCTCGGGGATGTGATGCACCGGCTCGCCGACCCGGCCGGCCGCGACGTCCACCGGGCCGGGAATGCCGAGGCCGATCCCGCCGATCGCGTGCCCCAGCCCCTCGGCGCGCTCGCGCACGGTCGCGATCAGCTCCGCAAGCGTGTCGAGCGCGCGGCCAGGACCGTGGCGGTGAGTGGGAACACTCTCTTCGACGACGACCTCGCCCTCGGCGGTCACGGCGCCGGCGGCCACCGTCGTGCCGCCGACGTCCACCCCGAGCAGCAGCGGGGACCGCGGCATCGCGCGGCTCTACCGACTCTCGTGGAGCGTGGTGACGCGGGAGGCCGGCCGGGGTTGTCGCGGGCGCGCCTGCATGGCTCGCCGGTCGCCGTAACTCGCTCCGGGCTCGGCTCGCTCGGCCCCCCCATCCCCCTGAGGGGGCTGGGGTACGGGCGAGTCGAATCGCTGGCGGCTCGCTCGCCGAGCCCTGCGCTCGAACGGCGACGACGGCTCGCCATGATGGCGCGCCCGCGACAACCCCGGCCGGCCTCCCGCGTCACCACGCTCCACGGGAGTCACCAGAGATGGCCGAAGTGGCGGAGCGTGATCCCGAGGGCGGTCGCGGCGGCGCGGGCCGCGCCGGTGCCGAGGCCTGCCATCTCGATCTCGCGCTGGCGGCCGTAACGACTGTAGCCGAGATCGGCGTCGAACCAGCCCGGGTGGCACATGAACTCCGACACGCCCGGCGGCAGCGCGCGCAGCCGGCCGAGCGTGCGCGCGGGCGACCAGTAGGCGTCGGGCCCCGACTCGCCGAAGAAGTGATCGGGCGTGCGCAGGCCGGCGCTGCGGGCGCGCGTGCGGGCCGCCGCGTCCTGGCTGCGCACGGCCAGACCGCGCCGCCGGGCGACGTCGAGCACGACCTCGCGCACCGGCGGGTAGAGGCCGACGTGGTGGTGCGTGTCCATGTGCGTCGGCGGGCGGCCGACCAGCTTCTCGAAGCGCTCGAGCTGCGCCTCGACCTCCGCCCGGACCTCCCTCGCGTCGGCGCCGGCGGCCGCGCGCCGCGGGTCGCGCACGAAGCGTCCGCTGCCGTCCACCAGCGAGCGCGCGCGCGTGAGCGGCGCGCCGAGCGTGAGGTTCACGTGCAGCCCGAGACCCAGCCCGGAATCGCGCGCGGCCGCGAGCTGCCGGCGGTCGAGGTCGGCGGTGACGAGCACGGTGGCGCTGGTGACGACGCCGTGGCGGTGGGCGGCCAGGATGCCGGCGCTCACGCCGCGGGTGAGGCCGAAGTCGTCGGCATTCACGATGAGCGCCCTCACGCCAGGCGCCCCTCGAGCACGAAGCGCTCCACCCGCTCCGGCATCCCCGGCGGCAGCGCGCCCTCCGCATCGAGCGCCCGGAGATGATCGAGCCGCTCGTAGCCGATCCGCGGGAAGCCCTGCGTCTCGCTGCCGATCACCCGTGGCGTGAGCCCCGCCGCCTCGAGCTTCGCAAAGGCGGCCTTGCGACCGAGGAAGGCGAAGATCGTGGTCACGAACCGGCCGCCGGGCGCCAGGTGCGCCGGCGCGCCGGCGATGAGGCGGTCCAGCACCTCCCAGCCGTCGATGCCGCCGTTGTCGGCGGCGGCGGTGGCGTCGCGCCGCTCGCGCCCGGGCGGCGTGGGCATCTGCGGCGGGTTGCTGCACACGAGGTCGAAGCGCTCGCCGGCCACCGGCGCGTAGCAGTCGCCCAGCCGCGCGTCGATCGTCACGGCGTTGAGAACGGCGTTGGCGCGGATCGTCTCGACCGCGGCGGGCACCACGTCGGTGGCCACCACGCGCGCGCCCGCGCGGGCGGCCAGCACGGCGGCCAGGCCGAGCCCGGCGCCGACCTCCAGCACGCGCTCGCCCGAGCGGACCGACAGGTGGCGGCAGAAGAACAGCGAGCCGGCCTTGGGCGGCTGCACCCCGTCGGGCACGCGGAAGACGCAGTCCTCGTAGAGGTAGAGCAGCACGCCCGCGCCAGTCACTTCCCCTGCACCTTCCGGAAGTAGAGCCGGATCGCCTCCTTGAGCTGGGCGCGCGCCCCTGCCGAGGTCTGGGCGTCCTCCAGTGTGTCCAGCTCGATCGCCAGCGGCACGCCTTCCTTCTTCACGCCGTCCAGCTCGGCGGTGAGTCCGCACCGCTCGTCCGACTCGGTGAACACCAGCTTGGCCTTCTGAAAGGTCCCGTCATCGCGCGCGATCTGCTCGACCGTCTCGACCAGCAATCGCTTGATCGCCTCGGCGTCGCCGCCGGGAATGGTCGAGAACGCCGCGGTCAGGCTAACTTCCGCCATCGCTGTACACCTTCAGGATGTCGGCGTGCGCCTTGGCGGCGTTGGCACGGATGGCGAAGGAGATCGCCTCGCGGACTTCGTCCTCGCTGGCGCCGCTGGCCCTGGCACCTGCCAGGTCGCGCTTGGCTCAGTGGGTGTTGCCGACCGCGAGATTGGCGGCCAGGTAACAGAGGTAGGCGGTCTTGGGATCGAGCGCCCCCTTCTTGTACTTCCACGAAGCGATGACCTTCTCTTCCAGCGCCATCGGCGCCTCCTTTACTTGCCCATGAGGATCTTCGTCAGCTCGCCGGGCATGGTGACCATCGCGGCGTGGCCTGTCTTCAGCTCGTGGAACGTCCACTTGCGGTCGTCGCGCAGGCGCTCGGCGAACTGGTCGAACGTTCCCCGGGCGGGCTTCGAGCAGTAGATGTACGTCCGCCGGAGCCGCTCGCCGCCGATCCCGGCCGGTAGCGGTTGCTCGAACGTGCGGACCGGCTGCGGCCGCGCGTGCCTGTTCAGCCACTCGGTGTCGCGCTGGCTGGTGACGCCGAGCTGCTCGGGCGTCAGCGACGGGACCTTCCACCCCTCGCCCTGCGTCCGGGCGGCTTCGCGCAGCGTCGTCGCTCGCTCGCCGAGGTAGTCGAACAGCGCCTTGCCGGCCTCGGGAACGAACGCGTCGAGGTAAACGAGGTGGCCGATCCGGGCCACCGCCCGCGCTGCCACGCCCGTGACGACCATGCCGCCGTACGAGTGGCCGACCAGCGTCACCTGGCGCAGCTCCTCGGCCTCCAGCACGGCGACCACGTCCTGGATGTGGGTCTCGAGGTCGATCTCGGGCCGAGCCAGGTGCGCGCGCTCGCCGAGCCCGGTGAGGGTGGGCGTGTAGACGTCCTGGGCGGCGTCGCGCAGCAGCCGCGCGACCTTCGCCCAGCACCAGCCGCCGTGCCACGCCCCGTGAACGAGCACGTAGGTTCCGATCGCCATCCGATATTCCTCAGTGCCCGGCGGCGGCGGCCGCGCTGTACTGCTCCAGGCCGGCCTCGAGGCCCCGGGCCGTGACGCGGACCGCCACCGGCCGCGCGAAGTTCAGGGTGGAGTACGACTCTTTCTTGGGCGCGACCGTGTGGCCGCGCCGGGCCAGCCCGGCCAGGGCCTTGTCGCCCACGCGCGTGCTCACGAGCACCTCGCCACCCTCGGCGTGCACGCGCGGCGCCTCGACGGCCGCCTGGGGCGAGGCCTTGAGGTCGATCAGGTTGCTCAGGACCTGGGGCAGCGCGGAGATGATCCCACGGCCCCCCGGGGCGCCGGCCGTGAACGCGGGCGCGCCGCGCTTGAACCCGAGCACGGGGACCATGTTCACCAGCCCCCGCTTGCCGGGCCCGACCGAGTTCGCCTTGCCCGGCTCGGGGTCGAACCAGATCATCCCGTTGTTGAGCAGGATGCCGGTGCCGGGCACGACGACGCGCGAGCCCCACAGCGACACCGCCGTGTGCGTGAGCGACACCATGTTGCGCTGCCGGTCGACCACCGACACGTGAGTCGTGCACTCGTCGGTCGCGCGCGGCGGGCGGCCGGCGCGCGGCGCGCCGCGCCGGATCTCCGCCGCGGCCTCGCGCGCGTGCTCCCTCGAGAGCAGCCGGTCCCACGGCACCTTGACGGTCGCGGGATCGCCCAGGTGCTCGAAGCGGTCGCGGAAGCCGCGGGCGATGGCGCTGGCGCGCAGGTGCAGCCCCTCGACCGTCTGCCAGCCGACGCGCGCCGGGGCGAACTCGCCGAGGATGTTGAGGATCTCCAGCGCCGTCGGGCCGCCGGTGGCGCCCGGCGAGAACGCCAGGTCGGTGTCGCGGTAGCGGCCCAGCAGGGCCGGCTCCACGAGCACGCGGTACGACTCCAGATCCTCGCGGCGGATCAAGCCGCCGTTGGCCGCCATGTCGTCCACGAGCGCCTGGCCGATGGCCCCCCGGTAGAACGCGTCAGGGCCGTCCCTGGCGATCAGCTCGAGGCTGCGGGCGAGGTCGGGGTAGATCGAGCAGTCGCCCGGCTGCATGCCGGCCGGCCGGTGGATCCAGCGCCCGTCGCGCAGGTAGGCGCGCGCGCTGGCGGGATACGCCGACAGCTCCTGCACGAACTTGGCGTGATTGAGCGCCAGGTACCAGTCGGTCTCGAACCCGTCGCGGGCCAGGGCGATCGCCGGCGCCAGCGCGTCCCTCCACTGCATCGTGCCGTAGCGCTCCAGGGCCAGCGCCAGCCCGGCCACGGAGCCCGGCACCGCGACCGACCGGTGCCCGTACTCGTTGGCGGCGTGCTCGGTGCGAGGCCAGCCAAACAGGCCGTCCGACACGCCGCCGACGACGGTGTACATGGACTCGTGGGCCCCCAGCGGGGCCACGCCGTTGAAGTTGAGGCAGACCGCCTCCCCTCGCCTGGCCAGGTGCACCAGCATCGTGCCGGAGCCGGCGACGGTGGACATGAACGGCTCGACGACCGTCATGGCGAAGGCGGTGGCGACGGCGGCGTCCACGGCGTTGCCGCCGCGGGCCAGGATGGCGGCGCCCACCTCCGCGCCGCGCGGGTGCTCGGCGGCGACCATGCCGTGCGCAGCGAGGGGCGTTCGCTTGGTGACGACGAGCTGTGAGCGAAGCATGGCGGGCCTCCGGCGATCAGCTGGGCGGTACGTACTGCGTGATGTCGATCAGGCGTTGCCCGGCGAAGAACATGTTCCAGCCGAGGGGATAGACCCACACCTCGGTGGCGTTGCCCTGGATCTGCGGCCAGTAGCGACGGGCGATCTTTTCCATCTGGGCCTGGTCACCGCTGACCAGCGCCGGAGCGCCGAGCAGGATCAGTACCTGCTCCTTGTCCATCCCGACCGCCACCTGGCGCAGGAACCGGAACGTGGAAACGTCGAGCGCGCTGGCCTTCTCGGGATGCTTGCGAAGATAGGCGCCGATGAGGTCCTCGACCTGCTGGTCCCACACGCGCTTCTCCTCGAACGTCGGCTCCCGCCCGCTCTCCCCCAGCACTCTGAGGTTGAACATCTGCAGCGCCGTCGGCCCCTGCGTCGTCCGCTGCTCCACCTCCGCCCGCGTCGCGCACCCCGCTGCCACGATCGTCGCTGCTACGAAAACGGAGGCGAGGCGTAGGAGTCGCCCGGCGGTCGACAGCACGGCCTCACGGTGGATCACGCGCGTCAGCATAGCAGAGCTTCAGTCTGGAAGCTCTTCACTGGCGGCGCCCTGCAACCACGCGAATACTGATTCTTGTCCTCTTCGACTATGCGCTCCGTCTCATCGGCCGACAGTCGGTCGATTCGAAACATCTTCTTCGTGTAGCCAGGACCACACGAGCCTTCTCGCGTACCTCGACGCCCCGGATGATTGCATGGATGGCGTCGTGGACGTCAACCGAAAAATCGCGTTCAACGACCCGCTGCACATCGCGCTCCGAGACATCGGGAACGTATTGGGCTGTCACTGCTCGGCCTCGGTCAAAACGTACTCTTTGCGGGTTCACTTGAGGAAAGCGGCAGCGATGGTCAACTTGAACCGCCACCTCACCGCCGGGCACAAGTCGCAGTGCTGGACGATGCAAAGCGTGAATGCTGCCGGCACCCGTAGTATGTTGCGCCGAAGAGCACGCCGTGAACAATACCCTTCACCCGGAGACTCAGCCGCACGCCGAGGGCATGCTCGATGTCAGCGATGGTAACCGTGTTCGCTGGGCGGTGTATGGCAACCAATCCGGAAAGCCGGCAGCTGTCGTGCACGGCGGTCCGGGGTCGGGATCCAGCCCGGGAATGGCGCGGATTTTCGATCTGCGCCGCTACCGCGTAGTGCTCTTCGACCAGCGGGGCTGCGGCGGCAGCACACCGCACGCGAGTGATCCGGCGACCGACATGCGCCACAACACCACCGCCCATCTGCTCGTGGATCTGGAGCGGCTACGCGAACATCTCGGCATTGATCGTTGGCTGTTGCTCGGCGGCTCCTGGGGCTCGACCTTGATTCTCGCCTATGCCGAGCAGTACCCCAGCCGTGTCTCGGAGATCGTCCTCAACGGCGTCACCACCACCCGGCGGTCCGAGATCGACTGGCTCTATGGCGGCGTTGCCCGCTTCTTCCCTGAGGCTTGGGAGCGATTCCGGGCCGGTGTGCCCGCGGCCGAGCGAGACGGCAACCTCGTCGCAGCCTACGCTCGGTTGATGAGTAGTCACGACCCGCTGGTGACCGCACGGGCCGCGGCCGACTGGTGCGCCTGGGAGGACGCCGTGCTCTCGGGGGAGCCGCACGGTCCAGCCACGCCGTACGGCGACAGGCCCACGGCGGCGCGGATCGCCTTCGTCCGCATCGCCACTCACTACTTCGCGCACGCCGCGTGGCTCGAGGAAGGGATGCTCCTGCGCAACGCGCATCGTCTCGCCGGCATACCCGGGGTGCTGCTGCACGGGAGCCAAGACATGAGCAGCCCGCCGGACACGGCCTCGTCCCTCGCGCGAGCGTGGCCCGACGCGCGGCTCACTCTGGTCTCGGAGGCCGGTCACAAAGGCAGCGCCACCTTGCGCGAGCGGATCGTTGCCGCTCTCGACGCCTTCGCGCGCTGACGCCAAATCGCTTGTCCCTGCGCAATGCTAGTCGGCATAACGCCGGGCCTGAGCTGCGGCTGGAAGCGGGAGCGACGACGGAGCGGACGGCTGTAAGTCGTCTGCTCCAGGCCTTGGTCAGGCTCTGGTCTCGTTTCACTTCCAGATGACGATGGGAATCGAGGAAGTCGCCTTTCTGGCGCCCTCCGTGTACGTGGAGCCTCGCGTCACGATCAGATCTACCTTGAGCCGGACCAAATCAGCGGCAAGTACTGGAAGCCGAGCGGAGTTGCCCTCAGCCCAGCGTGATTCGATCAGAAGGTTTCCGCCCTCGGTCCAGCCGAGCTCCTGGAGCCCGAGCCGGAAGGCCTGCCACAGATGAGCTTCCCATGGGTCCGAGGTCTTCTCTCCGAGGACACCGACGCGGTATACCCTCGCAACAGCCAGAGTGGCAGCGAGCCTGATTGCGGTACCCCTCGGATATCCTTCGCGACACAGCTTCAGCATCGGCAGCCGAGTTGAATGCTCACCGCTCGTGTCCTCGGTGGTCTGCTTCCCCGGTAGGCCCAACGCCGCCGTTCACCTGCGGCAGGCCGAGCGACCGCAGAAAGCGAGGCCCGGCGTCAGGTGAAACGGCTTGTTCGCCGCAGCCGTGGACGCGGCCATCTTCGACAGGTCATCCTCGCCGTTCCCAAACGGGGAATAGGAAGCAGGCGTTTTTCGCCTCATTGAGGTCGCGCCCCAAGCACGTCCACGACGCTTCGCCACAGGGCGATGGTCTCCTCGTTGGGATCGTCCGCCCGCTCGCGCACAGCCGTGTGAACCATGACGAGGCGGCTCGCCGGATCGACGTAGATGGCTTGGCCATGCACGCCGATCAGGGCGAACATTCGGCGCTCGCCGGGAAAGATCCAGGTCTGATAGCCATAGCCGAAGCCGGTGCGTTGCCATACTCTCTCGAGGTGCCAGTCGCTCGGGGCGATGGTCGTAGCCGCGTACAACCACTCCTTCGGGATGATCTGTCGGTCGCCGAGCCGACCGTCGTGCGCGAGCAGCAAACCGAGCCGCGCGTAGTCGCGCAGCACCGCGTTGAGACAGCAGTAGGTCGCCTCCTGCCCCGAGGCGTCGATAATCCAGGTGGCGTCTGCTTCGGCCCCGATTGGCTCCCAGATCCTGTCCCGGAAGTACTCGGCCACTGGCCGCCCGACCACGCCTCGAAGGACCAGACCAAGCACCTGGGTCTCGACGGATGCGTAGGAGAACAGGGCGCCGCTCCAGCGGACACGTTCGTTGTACGGCCTCACGGCCTCCACGCCGCCCGGGCCGTCCTGGAGCACCGTCACGGCGAACAGCCGGGCGACATCGTCCTGACCGGAATAGTTCTCGCGAAAGCGGACGCCCGAGGACATCTGCAACAGGTGTCGGAGCGACGTGCGGCCGTACTCGGTGTCAGCGAGCGCGGGCACGTAGGACCCGGCCGGATCGTCTACCGAACGGATGAGGTTCTCAGCGATCGCGAGCCCGACCAGCATGGCCGTGACCGTCTTGGCCATCGAAAACGACGTGAAGCGATGCCGATCCGTCCGCGCATACTGATAGCGCTCGACAAGGATGGTGTCACCGCGTGCGATCAGGAGTCCGGTGGCCGGGTTGCGCGCAAGGTAGTCGTCGAGTGAGCGGGTCTCGGCCTGGTACTCGTAACGCAGGGCAGGCTCGGTGGGCGCACGGAGCAGCCGTGACGGCGAGGCGGCCCGTCGGATCGTCCGACCCTCCAGCAGTTGGTCGTAGTGGCTGAACATGCCGACGAAGAAACGGAGGCGATTGATCGCCTTGACCGGATAGTCCTCGTTCGAACCGTACTCTTGGGCGTTCGGGCCGCCCACGTCGAAATGAGGCGCCGACCTGCCCAACGACTCGGCTGGGGACGGTCTGGTCTCTGCGGCGCGGTTCTCGCGTGGTCGCGTCGGCGACGCACAGCCGAGCGTCACGATGAGGACGCTGAGGATCAGCCAACCTCTGTGCAGAGGTCTCGTCAGCCTCATGACCGCATCGTCCGATGTTGAGTGATCACGACCTCTCCTGGCCCCCTCACCCAGTTCTGCCCTCGGTCATGGCCATCGCTTCTCCTGTGCGGCGAACGCCGCGGTGAGCGGCGCGCGAAGCGCGTCCGCTCGACTGCGAGGTTATGCGGTCGCGCGGGAAGTCGCTTGCATGTTTTTGCGGCCCCGTCAGCGGATCACCTCATCCGCGCGAAGGAGCACCGACTGCGGAATGGTAAGGCCGACCGCGCTCGCCGTTTCAAGATTGATGACCATCCGTAATCGGGCTGGCAGCTCTACCGGAAGATCCGCGGGCTTGGCACCCTTGAGGACCCTGTCGACAAGGACCGCCGCGGAGCGATACACCTCGGCGACCAGTGGACCGTAGGACAGGAGGACGCCTTGCCGAGCATAGGGTTCCCAGAACGTTACCGTTGGCACCCGCTTAGCCCGAGCAACATCCCAGATCCTCTGCATGTCACGAGGAGCCACTGGCAACGGGTGCAGGAGAAACGCGTGAGCACGCTGATCAAGAGCCACCGCTAGGGCAGGCTCAACGTCCTTCGGTGCTCGCACGCTGATGCGGTGTAGCTCGATCCGCAAGGGTCGGCTCGCCGCAGCGAGCTGCTCATCGATGGAGATCAGAGCACGGTTCGTGGGATCCCACAGCACAGCGAGGCGCGAGACGCCGGGCGCGATCTCCTTAAGCAGCTCAATGGCCTTCACCACAACGTCGACGGTCGGAAACATTGCGACGCCGGTGATGTTACCTCCGGGCCGTGCCAAGCTCGCCACGAGCCCGTTGCCAACTGGGTCCCCCACGCCCACCATGACGATCGGGACCGTGGTCGTCGCCTGTTTCGCCGCTAAGCTTTGGGGCGTCCCTTCGCTGACTAGGACGTCAATGTTGAGGCGGGCCAACTCGATGGCAAGGTCAGGGAGGCGATCGAACTGCCCGATCGCGTCACGGCATTCAAGGACGAGGTTCCGGCCTTCGAGGTAACCAAGCTCACGTAACCGCTGCAGGAACGGGCCGTTCGTATCGAGAGACTGTCCGCACGGACGGTAGCTGAGAAACCCCAGGCGGTAAGGCTTGCCTGACTGCTGTGCAGCGGCGCTGCGAAACGCAAGAAGGGGGACCAAGACAAGGATCAGCACAAAGACTGTGCCGGACCGTCGGGTGATCACACGCACCGCCCGGTCCAGAGCGAATCTCGGGCTTTCAGGCCGACGTCTCATCCGCATAACGACAATTCGACTGCAACGCTGCGCCTCTACCGCGAGATGCCGTATCCACAGGTGGATGCCAGGCATTCGCATCTGGATGCCCGCCGGCATCTGCGGGTGGATGCTGGTCGTGGCATCTACCATCAGATGCTCGCCCTCCTGCAATCCGGCGTCCGGCACGCTCCGGGCCTCCAGGCCAAGTGCGCTCGCGCGATCCTATCGCAGTTCTCCACACACTTCCGTCGGGATTCCCGGTCCCGCCTGCCTGCTTGACCCGCCGGCGAGGTGATTGGCCCGGCCAACCATCGTAGGAGGCGCCGTATGGTCGTGGCCTTCTCTCAAATGAGCGCGCTCTCCAGCACGATCCCCCGGTCGATCGTCCGCGCCGCCTGGGCCAGCAGGCGGGCCACGGCCACCGGCACCTCGGGGCTGTCCGCCAGCTGGCGCAGCAGGTCGATGAGCCGCCGCATCGCCCGGATCAGATCGCCCTCGTGGCCGCCGAACGCCCCCTGCACGATCCCCGACCAGTCGTCGTCGCCCGAGGCCCAGCGGTAGACGGCCGGCATGAACCCCGGCTGCACGCTGATCGGCATGGCCAGGTGCCGGGCCCGCTGGGCCTGGAAGACCGCGTCGGCGACCGCGATGAGCTGGTCGACCTTGCGCTTGAGCTTGCCGTGCTTCTTCATGAACGTGCGGGCGATCATGGGCTCGCCGGAGCGCGACTCCTCGAGCAGGGCCGAGACGAGCGCGGCTGCCTCGGCCAGCGTGACGTCGTCGAAGAGCCGCCGCCACACGGCCTCGGCCACCATCAGCTCGTTGTCGTGGCGCAGGCTGGCGATGAGGCGGCCCTTGGGCTCGAGCGCCCGCTCGTGCACGGCCCCGAACTGCTCGAGCACCTCGACCACGCGCAAAAATTCCTGCCAGTACGCGCCACGGAACGCCTCCAATCCTTCCTGCCGCTGGCGCAGCCGCTCCTCCAGGCGCTCGAGCTCGCGCCACGCGCGGTCGCAGCTGGCCGTGGCGCCCCACGGGCAGCGATGGCACTCGACCGCCGAGAGCGTGGCCTCCGGCCCCTGGGTGCGCTCGCGCTCCATCAGCTCGGGCACCGCGAGTCGGCCCAGTTGCTCGGCCAGCATGCGCAGGCCGCGGCCGTCGTGCCGGCCCTCGCGGTACGCATCGCGCGGGACGTGCAGCGGCGGCGTGGCCCAGAAGACGCGCTTGACCACCCCGCTCTTGAGGCGGACGACCGCGCCGTGCGGCAGCAGCGCGTCGAACAGCACGCGGTGGCCGCGGATCGCGTGCACACGCAGGATCAGCGCCAGGCTCGGCCCCCCCTTGCGGCGGACGAGCGCCAGCCGTCCCGGCTCGGCCTCCACCGGCGTGCGCTCGCCGCGGCGGCCGCCGCGGCCCGTCGCCTGCCGGCGCGCCTCCACCTCCTGGCGCGCGCGGCGGTAACGGCCGATGCGCGCGAAGTCGCCGCAGGGCGCCGCGTACTGCCGGGCCTCGGCCAGCGCCTGCTCCAGCGACCGGATCTCGGCCTCCATCTCCCGGATGCGCTTGAGGTTCTGGTACTGGCCGAACGAGGATTCGATACGCCGGCGGATGACGTCGGGCTCGGCGCCGGTGCCGATCAGGGCGGCGGCCGAGCCGTAGCCGAGCTTGAAGCGGCTCTCGATCGGCTCCGGCGAGCCGTCGACCACGCGGATCACGTCCTCCAGCCCGTCGCGGGCGTCGAGCGCGATCACGCACTGGCCCTCGGGGTCGATGCCGCGCCGCCCCGCCCGCCCCGCCATCTGGGTCAGCTCGTTGTGGGTGAGCGAGCGGAAGCCGCGGTCCGTCCGCTTGGTGAGGCCCTGGAGCACCACCGCGCGGGCGGGCATGTGGATGCCGAGGGACATGGTCTCGGTGGCGAAGACCACCTTGCAGAGGCCGCGCTCGAAGAGCGACTCGATCAGCCGCTTGAGACCGGGCAGGATGCCGGCGTGGTGCAGCGCGACCCCGAGGCGGAGCCCGCGGAACACCGACTGGCTCAGCGTGGACTCGCCGAGCGCCGGCTGATCGGCCAGCGCCTGCGCGATCGTCTCGTCCACCTCGCGCCGCTGCTCGCGCGTGATCAGCGGCTTGCCCTCCGACAGCACGTCCTCCAGCGCCCGCTCGCAGCCCGCCCGGCTGAAGATGAAGTAGATGGCCGGCAGCCAGCGCCGCTGCTCGAGCGCCTCGATCATCACGGTGGGGTCCACCACCCGCCGGGTGTACCAGCGCGTGCGGTCGTCGGCGCCGCGCGGCTCGTCGCCCACCACGCGGGCCCGGCCCCGCCGCACCTCGGCGAAGTCGTGGACGTCGCCGGCGAGGTCGGCCACCGAGTAGTGCAGCGGCACCGGCCGCTGGGGATGGTAGATGGGCACGATGGGCCGGTGCACGAGCGAGATCCAGTCGGCGATCTCCTTGACGTTGGCCACGGTGGCCGACAGCCCCACCAGCAGCACTCCGGGCGGCGCGGCCACGATGATCTCCTCCCAGACGGTCCCGCGCCCCTCGTCGCCCATGTAGTGGCACTCGTCCAGCACGATGTGCTTGAGGTTGTCGAAGCCGCTGCCGTACAGCGCGTTGCGCAGGATCTCGGTCGTCATGACGACGATCGGCGCGTGCGGGTTCACCTTGACGTCGCCGGTGAGGAGGCCGACCTTGTCCTCGCCGTAGGCGCGGCTGAAGTCGCCGAACTTCTGGTTGCTGAGCGCCTTGAGCGGGGTGGTGTAGGCCACCCGCTGCCCGGCCTCGAGCGCCGCCATGATCGCGAACTCGGCCACGAGCGTCTTGCCGGCGCCCGTCGGCGCCGAGACGATCACCGATTGATCCCCGGCGAGGGCCCGGATCGCCTCCACCTGGAAGTCGTCCAGCGCGAAGGGATAGCGGGCGCGGAAGCGCTCGACGAGGTCCATCCATCCCACGGTATCACGCGGCCGACGACGGAGTAGAATCGGGGCCATGATCGTCTACCAGATCGCCGTCACGCCGGTGGAGGACTACGTCGCCAAGCGCGAGCCGCACCGGCGCGCCCACATCGAGCGGCTGCAGGGCCTGCGCGCCGCCGGCATCCTGCTGGCCGGCGGGCCCGCCCCCGACGGCAGCGCGGTCGACCTGATCTATCGACTCCAGCGTCCGGATCAGATCAAGCACGCGATGGAGGAGGACCCCTACTGGGTGGGCGGCGCCTGGACGCGCTACGAGCCGCGCTCGTTCGCGCAGTTCGTGGAGCCGTGGGAGATGGTGCCGGTGGTGCTGGACGGCTCCCGCGCGGTGACGATCGTCGAGGGCCCGGTCGTCCAGCACGACATGGCCCAGTTCGCGCTGATCGAGCTGCGCGGCGCCGGCCGCCTGCACCTGGGCGGCTTCTTCGAGGACGGCCAGACGTGGGCGCTCATGAAGACCGCCGACCCCGCCGAGGCGCGCGGCTGGTTCGCCGACACCGGCTTCTGGCAGGCCGACGCCCTCACCACCCGGACCCTGCTCCACGTGCTGTAGGGAGGGAGACGCCATGACCACTCCACTGCGTCCGACCGTCGGGCTCGTCACGATCGGGCAGTCCCCGCGTCCGGACGTCGTCCCCGAGATGGCCGCCGTGATCGGCCCCGGCGTCGAGGTGCTCGAAGCCGGCGCGCTCGACGGCCTCGCGCGTCCGCAGATCGAGGCGCTGAAGCCGACCGGCAGCGACGAGATCCTCGTCACGCGGCTGCGCGACGGCGTGCCGGTCTTCCTCGGCAAGGAGAAAATCGTCGGCCTGGTCGAGCAGCGCATCGCGACGCTCGAGGACCGGGGCGCGACCCTGACCGCCTTGCTGTGCACGGGGGCCTTCCCGCGCCTGCGCGCCGGCCGGGTGCTGATCCAGCCTCATCCCGTGGTCCTGGGCACGCTGCGCGGACTGTCGTGGCCCGGCCGCCTCGGTGTCCTCACGCCCTCGGTGCCGCATGTTCCGCAGACGGAGGCGCGGTGGCGGCGCGACGGGTTCGACCCCGTCGTGGCCCCGCTGTCGCCCTACGAGGAAGAGGATCCGGCCGCGCTGCGCCGCGCCGCCGACGCCATGCGCGCGGGCGGCGCGGGACTGGTGGTGATGGACTGCATGGGCTTCCGCCGCAAGACACGCGACGAGCTGCACGGGCTGACCGGCGTGCCGGTGCTGCTGGCCAATCTCCTCGTCGCCCGGGTCATCGCCGAGGCCTGCGGCGCCTGATCGCCCGCCTCAGAGCCCGTGAACGAATCGCCAATGATCGAGGAGCGCCCCGGCTGCGCGGGGCGTGACGAGCGCTGCGGGGTGGGGGGGCCATGTCGGGGCCCCCCACTGCGCGCCCGCGCGAGCGTGGTCCGGAGCCGCTCGGCCACCTCGGGTGTCTCCTTCAGCTCGAGCAGCGCGAGCGGCTGAGGGCGCTCGACCTGGAGCGCGTTCTCATCGTCGACCGCAGCAACGTCGAGCTGGCCCTGCCCCGCGGCTGGACGGTCGCGCGCGACCCCCAGGTTCATCTCGCCTGCAAGGACCCGGCGGATTCGTGCAAGCTCGAAGTGTCCTACTTCGTCCTGCCCGAGCTGCCGCCGGGGGCGCCGTCGATCGTCGAGCGCGCCCGCGCGAGCCCAGAGGGCGTGGCCGATCCATCCACCTGCTCTCCGGCGGTCGCCTTTCGCCGAGGGCAGGTCGAGTTCGCATGGACGGACTACGTCCGGCACGAGGCTCACGGCCGGCTCGGCCTGGCCGCCCATCGCTGGTTCCAGGCCGTCACTCGACCTATTTTCAACCCGCGGTCCTCGCCATCGCCAGTCTCGAGGCTCGTTCGTGAAGCACCGGCGCATCGAATCGCTTCGCCCAGACCCCGAACTCAGCGCGCGGGCCTGTCCACCGCAGGGCGTCCACGTCCGCGCCGATGGGCGCATCCGCCCGCAGCGTGGCCAGCTCCCGGAACAGCAGCGCGCGCTCGCGCTGCTCCGCCAGCGTCGTGGCCAGCCGCAGCGCGCCGCGCACTGACACGTCCCACGCCGTGGCCAGCTTCGGGATGTGCTCGAGATGCCGGTAGCGGGCGAGCACGGCCGCCGCGGACCTGGCACCCCAGCCGGGCAGGCCCGGATAGCCGTCGGCGCTGTCGCCCACGAGCGCCAGCCAGTCGGGAATCGATTCCGGCGGGACGCCGAACTTCCGCTGCACCCCCGACGCGTTGCGCAGCTCGCGCGTGCGCCGGTCGAGCTGGACAATCCGGTCGCCCCGCACGCACTGCGCCAGGTCCTTGTCCGGCGTGCACACGACGACCTGGCCGACGCGCGCATCGGCGGCGGCCATGACGGCGGCCGCGGCCAGCGCGTCGTCCGCCTCGAACTCGACCATGGGCCAGACGACCACGCCGAGCGCGCTCAGCGCCTCCTCGAGCGGCTGGAACTGGGCGTAGAGCAGCGGGTCGATCCCCTCGCCCGTCTTGTAGCCCGGCCAGAGCGCGTTACGAAACGATTCGATGACGTGGTCCGTGGCCACGCCCAGGTGCGTGACGCCGCCCTCGAGCATCCCCAAAACGGACCCGACGACGCCGCGCACCGCCCTCAGCTCCTCGGGCGCGCTCCGGTCGAAGGCCGCTGCCGGCGAAAGGAAGTAGCGGAACAGCTCGTAGGTCCCGTCAATCAGGTGAACGAGCACACGCGCAACGATACGGCAGGGCGGTCGCGAAGTGAAGGCGGCCTACGGCAGGAGGTCGGCGACGCGAACGACCGCCGACGGCGTGGCCAGCGGCGCGACCGTCGCGTCGGCGCCGAAGATCTCGACCGCCGCGTAGCCCCAGTGCCAGCGGGCCGGACCCGGGCGCGCCGGCTCGCGATGAACCTCGAGCACGCGCTCGACCAGGTTGACGATCCAGTAGTCCGCGACCCGGGCGCGGGCGTAGACCGCGGCCTTCCGCCCCCGGGCCAGGCGCAGCCCTGACTGCGCGACCTCGACGATGAGCGCCGGGCGCGTCGGGTGGGCATCGACGTAGTCACGCGGCGAGCCCCGGATGGTGCACACGTCCGGCTCGGGCTCGGACCGGCGGCCGAGGCTGATCGGACTCTGCGTCTGAACGAACCAGCCTTCACCGAACGCCCGCTCCAGCGCCTTCGCCACGAGGAGCACCGCCGTCCGGTGGGGGCTGGACTGCGGCTCCTTGACGACCAACAACCCCCCGAGCAGCTCGACCGGGTGGTCCTCGTCGAGAAAGCCGTGGCCGATCAGACGCGCGTACTCGACGCGAGTCCAGCGACGCAGGCTCGGCCGCTCTGCTTGCTTCACGGGATGAGGCCTGCACGCACGCTCGAAGTGCGTCGTCCCGTGCGGCTCCGTCGCAAGATCATCGCGAGCATCCTATCGATTGCCCACGGGCGGGTCAACGTCTGCGGATGGATACGCTGAGCGCTTACCGCCCCCCCGCGAGACCTGCGCGAGCGAAAGCCGCATCGTCGATACGCCGCCGCGTCCATCGGTGTGCTCGGTGCCGGGGACGGGCTGGAAGCCGAGACGCCGGTAGAGCCGGACCGCGTCGCTGTCCGCGCGCACGCTGAGCGAGAGCGCGGGGTACGTGCCGCGGGCGGCGTCGATCAGCGCGGCCAGCAGCGCCCGGCCGACCCCCAGGCGGCGGTGCGTCGGGACCACGGCGATCGCCAGCTCGGGGGTCCGGTCGTCGACGTGCCCGTAGCCCTGTTCGTCTCCGCTGAGCAGCCGCGCCCACGCGGCGCCGACCGGACGCCCGGCGTCCGCGGCGACGACGCCGAGGTCGTGCGGCCGTCCCCAGCCGTTCAGGTAGCGCGCGACGCCCGGATGGGCCCGCGTCGCCGAGGCCGGGATCCCCTCGTCGCCGAGGTGGGAGGCCAGGTAGAGCATCTCCCAGAGGAACGCCTCGTCGGCCGCGGTGGCCGGACGGAGCGCGATCGCCACGCGATCAGGCGAAGCCGCCGTCGGGGATGTCGAGGGGGCTGCGGTCGCCGGCGACGATGGCGTTCACGCGGGCGTGGGTCTGCGGCAGGACGGAGTGGGCGAAGTACTTGGCGGCCAGCACCTTGCCGCGGTAGAACTCGACGTCCTCGTGGGCGAGGTCGTCTTCCTGGAGACGCAGCCGCGCCTCCGCGACCACGGCGGCCTCCAGCAGCACGTGGGCGACCGCCACCTCGGCCAGCGATTCCAGGAACGGGGTGGCGACCAGCGTGACCTGGTCGAGCTTGCCACCCATGAAGAATTCCATGAGCGCGCCGGCGCCGCGCTGCAGCGCGGAGGCGGCGTCGCTGAGCGCGCTCAGCTCGGCGGCGAGCCCCGGCCGGGTGGCGTGCTCGGCGACGAAGCCGCCGACCTCCTTGAGGAAGTCCGAGAAGTTCTCGCCGCCCCGCGCCCCCAGCTTGCGCGAGACGAGATCGAGCGCCTGGATGTGGTTGGTGCCCTCGTAGATCGAGAAGATCTTGGCGTCGCGCAGGTACTGCTCGGCGGGATGGTCCTCCACGAACCCGGCCCCGCCGTAGATCTGGATCGCCATCTCGGCGATACGGAACGCCTGGTCGGAGCCGTACGCCTTCACCACCGGCGTGAGCAGGTCCACCTGCCCCTCGTGCCGGGCGGCGGCGCCGGCGTCGCTCTCGGCCAGCGCGCGGGCCAGGTCGGCGTGGAGGGCGAGCTTGATCGCCAGCGCGCGCGTGCCCTCCACCTTGGCCTTCATCTCCAGCAGCATCCGCCGGACGTCGGCGTGCTCGAGGATCGGCACGCGCGGCGCGTTGGGGTCCTTGAAGTTCCGCACGGACGAGCCCTGCAGCCGCTCGCGGGCGTAGGCGAGCGCGTTGAGGTAAGCGGTCGACGCGACCGCGATCCCCTGCACGCCAACGGCGATGCGGGCGCCGTTCATCATGCGGAACATCTGGCGCATGCCCTCGTGGGGCCGGCCACCCACCAGGATGCCGCGGCAGCGCCCGCCGTCGCCGAAGTTCAGCACCGCCGTCGCCGAGGCCCGGATGCCGAGCTTGTGCTCGATGGAGGCGGTGGTGACGTCGTTGGGCTCCGCGAGGCTGCCGTCGTCGTTGACCCAGATCTTCGGCACGATGAACAGCGACAGCCCCTTGGTGCCCGGGGGCGCCCCCTCGATGCGGGCCAGGACCAGGTGGACGATGTTCTCGGCGAGGTCGTGATCGCCGGCCGAGATCCAGCACTTGGTCCCGGTGATCGCGTACACGTTGCCCTCGAGGTGGCGGGCCCGCGTGCGCGTCGCGCCGACGTCGGAGCCGGCGTGGGGCTCGGACAGGCACATGGTCCCCGAGAAGCGGCCGTCGAGCATCGGCGGCAGGAAGCGCTTGCGGTCGTCGTCCAGCGCGAAGTGCTCGAGCAGGTCGGCGGCGCCGTGCGTGAGTCCCGGGTACATCTGGAACGCCGTGTTGGCCCCGCTCTGCAGCTCCTGGAGCACGACGCCGACCGCGGCGGGCCCGCCGAAGCCGCCGGCCTCGGCCGGGATCGTGAACGGCATCAGGCCCACCTCGAAGAGCCGCCGCCACGCCGCGCGGAAGCCCGGCGGGGTGACGACGCGCCCGCTCTCGATCCGGCAGCCGGTCCGGTCGCCGGGCGAGTTGAGCGGGCCCGTCACCTCGGTGGCGAAGCGGTAGGCCTGGTCGATGACGGCGTCGCACTCCTCGCGCGAGAGATGCGCGAACCGCTCGAGCGCGAACAGGCGGCCGGCCCCCAGGTGGTCCCAGAGCGTGAAGCGGATGGCCCGCAGGTCGGCCTTGTAGTGCGTGTCGGGCGCCAGGGCCATCGCGGGCTCTCCGCTACGCGATCCCGGCCATGGCGAGCGCCCGCCGCATGCGGGTGGCTGCCAGCTCGGGGTCGTGAAGGAGTCCGGCCGCGTCCATCAGCCGGAACTGCTCGCTCAGGTGCACGATCGACCGCGCGCTCTCCAGGCCGCCGACCATGCGGAAGTGGGACTGGTGGCCGTTGAGCCAGGCGGCGAAGACGACGCCCGTCTTGTAGAAGCGCGTGGGGGCGCCGAAGACGTGGCGCGAGAGCGTCAGCGTGGGCGCCAGGATCCGCTCGAATTCCAGGCGGTCGCCGCGGTCGAGCGCCTTGAGCGCGGCGGAGGCGGCCGGCGCGATGACGTCGAAGATCCCGAGCAGGGCGTCGCTGTGGCCCTGCGCGTCGCCGCCGATCGTGGTCGGATAATCGAAGTCGTCGCCGGTATACATGCGCACGCCCTTCGGGAACCGCCGCCGCATGGCGATCTCGCGCTGCTGGTCGAGCAGCGAGATCTTGACGCCGTCGATCTTGACCGCGTACTCGCTCACGATCGCCAGCAACGTTTCGACCTGGCGGTCGCGGTCGTGGGAGCCCCAGTAGCCGGCCAGCGCGGGGTCGAACATCTCACCGAGCCAGTGCACGATGACCGGCTCGCGCGCCTGGCTCAGGATGCGGCCGTAGACCTTGACGTAGTCGTCGGGGCTCTTGGCGCATGCCGCCAGGGCCCGCGAGGCCATGAGGATGATCCGACCTCCGCAGCCCTCGATCCAGGCGCACTGCTCCTCGTAGGCCGCCTCCACGTCGGCGAGGGTCACGCGCGGCCCGGGCTCCAGGTGGTCGGTGCCGGCGCCGGAGGCGAGCACGGCGCCCGGCACGGTCTTCGACTCCGCCACGCTGCGCTTGATCAGCTCCTTGGCCGCCGACCAGTCGAAGCCCATCCCCCGCTGCGCCGTGTCCA
>DASTOJ010000247.1:0-3030 GCA_035762565.1 Candidatus Methylomirabilota bacterium
GCAGGTCCTGCCGCCGCGCCAGCTCGCCGTCGTCGTCTTGCGCGACGTCCTCGGCTTCCACGCCAACGAGGTCGCCGACATGCTCGACTCGACCGTCGACTCGGTCAACAGCGCCCTCAAACGGGCCCGCTCCAGCCTGCAACGCGTACGGCAGCCAACCGGCGACCGCGAACCGCCTCCCGCCTCCGACTCGCCCTCCGAGGAGGCGACCGTGGCGAAGTTCGTCCGCGCGTGGGAGTCCGCCGATCTCGACGCGCTGGTGGCGCTTCTGACCGATGACGTGTTCGTCTCGATGCCGCCGATGCCTTTCGAATACGAGGGCCGAGACGTCGTGGCCCGCTTCTGCGCCAGCATCTTCGGCTCGGGCCGGCGGTTCGACCTCGTGCCGACGCGAGCCAACGGTCAGCCGGCGTTCGGGGCCTACCTGCGGGCCCCTAGCGGCATCAGCCACGGGATCGGCCTCTACGTCATCACCCTCAGCGGCGATCGGATCTGCGCCATGACCCGCTTCGACAAGAGCGTGCTGCCCTGGTTCGGGCTTCCGCGATCGCTCCCGATCCGATAGCCGGTTCCTGAGCGGTGAATGTGCGCGGCAGCGCAACTCGCACCGGCGATCGTGCCGGTGCCGCGGCAGCGGAGGCACAAGTGGACATTGCAGTGGCGACCGGGTCGCAGTTGCCCGGGTCAGCGAACCGCCACGAGCATGAGCGTGCCCCAGCGGCGACTGAGCCAGCGATCAGTGATGGTTGGCTTCGCTCGCGTATCGGCCGCGGCGTCGCACGTACCAGACGACGGCCGCCGTGACGATCGCGAGCGCTGGGCCCGAGTGCACGGCGAGTACGCCGATCAGAGACGGCCCGCCCCAGTCCGATCGATAGCTGACCGGATGGTCGACGTCGATGAGGAACGGCTCGGCTATACCCCGCACAACCAGGTAGATGGCAGCGATGTCGGGCCCAGCTCAGCCGATCAACGTCCGCTTCGGCCGGACGACGCAGAACTCGTTCCCTTCAGGATCGGCCAGCACAGTCCAGGACTCGTTGCCGGACTGACCGATGTCCACGCGCCGGGCGCCCAGGGCAAGAATGCGCCTGATCTCCGCTTCCCGGTCGTCAGGCCCGGCGTCGCCACCCGGGTTGAGGTCGAGGTGAACACGGTTCTTCACCGACTTCTCGTCGCCTGCGGGCATCAGACAGATCCCGACCGCGGCGCCCGGGTCGGGGCCGATGACGATCTCTCCTTCGCGTTGGGAAAGGATCTTCCAATCGAGGACCTGACTCCAGAATCGGGCCAGGCTGGGCAAGCTGTGGGCGTCGATGACGATGTGATGCAGGGACACAGTCATGGGAGAAGTGTGGCGTCGACTCTCGCTGACGCGCCGCTGGCATTCGTCCGCGCTGCTGGGCCGTTCTGAGGCGCAGGCGGCTCGTTTGTAGCCATGTCCGCCCCGATGTCGGGGGAGCCGCTTGTCCGTTGCCGTTCCGGTAGGGTCGGCGAGCATGCTGGGCTCGGACGAGCGGCGGGCGGCCGAGCGGATCCTCGCCGAAGCCTGGGGTGAGGCCGTCGCGGTCCGGGCCGCCGAGGTCGTCGCCGGACGGCGCCACGTGGTCCGGCTGTCGGCCGACGACGGGCGGACCGCGATCCTCAAGCGGTCCCGAGCCACGGACAGCGGCGGCCGGTGGGGTGACGAGCCCGCGGGCCTGGCCTCCGAGTGGACGGCGCTCGATCTGCTCGGCGCCATGCCCGAGCCCGTCGCCGCTCGGCTGCTCGGCGGCGACGCCACCCGCAGGCTGATCGTCATCGAGGACTTGCCGCCGGGCAGACTGCTCGCCCACTCCCTGCTGGGGTCCGACCCCGTGACAGCCTGGGCCGACCTGGTCGCTTATGCCGAGGCGCTGGCGGCCGTCGGGGCCTGGTCTCGCGATCGAGCAGCCGAGCACGCCGCCGCGTGCCGCCGGCGGGGACTCGATCCAGGCGGTGGGTCGTGGTGGGTGCGCGTGATCGGGCGGCGTCGCGAGGGCTTCCTCGCGTTCGCCGCCGACCTTGGGCTTCCCACCGCCGGGGCCGACGCCGAGATCGCCGAAATCGAGCAGATCCTGGACGGCGAGATCGCCCCCGGCTTCGTGCACGGCGATCCCTGCCCGGACAACATCGTCCTGATCGACGGTCGGTGCCGCCTGCTGGATTTTGAGCGGTCGAGCTGGGGTTCGGTCGTGCTCGACGCCGCGTATCTGATCGCCCCGTTCCCGAGCTGCTGGTGCTTCGCCGGGCTACCCGCCGAGGCCGTGGGACCGGCCCTCGCCGCCTACCGCGCCGGCCTCGCCGCCGCAGGCCAAGAGCCAGCCCACGGGCCGGGCCGCGACTGGGATCGGGCGGTTGCCGCCGCCCTGGCCGGGTGGCTCGTCGCGCGCGGCGACACCATCGCACGGGTGTGGAGCCAGGACAGTGACGACCTGTGGGGCACCACGACCATGCGGCCCCGCCTGCGGGCCTGGCTGGAGGGCTTCCTCGCCGCACCGGGGGCCGCCGCCTTCCCGGCGCTGGCCCGCCTCGCCGGCGTATTGGCCGAGCAGGCCCGTGAGGCGTGGCCAGACGTCACAGTCCCCGCCTACCCGGCGTTCGCCGGGCCCGGAGCTGGCGCGGTCGAGCCGCCGACCGGCTGGGACGGTCCCTGACCGCATGATCAGCTAGGGGCTGCCGTGACGTTGCTCGCGACCATCCCCAATGTCCCGTTACACGGGCCGACCGAGCCCGCGTCTCCCTGGACCGACACGCCACCTACATCGTCGCCACGTTCCTCGCTGGCGCAAGCCGCTAACCCCATCAGCCCGCTCTGGCCCACGAGATCGCTCCAGGGCATTATGCGTGCGCGTTCGTCGAGACCATCAGGCGTGCGCGTGTCGGCGCGGCTGCTCCGACACTCGTGGGTCGCGTGGAAGGAGGGCCGTGCACGTCGCTGAACTGTGGCGCCATCCCGTGAAATCGCTGCAAGGTGAGCCGCTCGACGAGGCAACCGTCGAGAACTCAGGT
>DASTOJ010000248.1:0-2950 GCA_035762565.1 Candidatus Methylomirabilota bacterium
GAGGATCAGGCGTTGCTCGATGAGCAGGGTCAGGGCGTGGAGCGCGCTGGCCAGCGGCGTCGTCGGTGGTCGGTCCAGGGCGCAGGCGTAGCCGGTCGGCAGCACGTACACGACGTCCGCGCCGAGGGCGACCGCCTGGGAGATCGCGGCGTTGTCGGCGACGGCGCCGTCACCGAGATGGCGCCCGGCGATGTGGATCGCGGGGAGCACGGCCGGGATGGCCGCGCTCGCCAGGACCGCGTCCACGGGATCTCCGTCGGAGATCAGCACCTCCTGACCGCTGGAGACGTCGGTGGCCACGACGTGCACCGGGATGGTGGCGTCCTCCAGCCGGCTGAAGCGCAGGTGTTGCCGGATGAGCCGGCGGAGCGCCCCGTTGTCGCACAGCGACGGTGCCCGCCCGAGGGCGACGGCCGCCAGCCGGGCCGGCTGGAGCGGGAACACGTCGCGGCGCCGCAGGCCGGCCCAGATCTCGGCGAGCCGGCTCAGGGACGCATCGTGGGCACCGTGCCCGGCGATGTACGCGGCGTTGAGTGCGCCGGCAGACGTGCCGACCAGCATGTCGGGCTGGACGCCTCGAGCACAGAGCGCCTCGAGCATGCCCACCTGGACCGCGCCGAGGCTCCCGCCGCCGGACAGAACGAAGGTGGTCGTCATGGCGACTCTCACACCTCTCCTTCTAACGCCAACAGATATTGTCGATAGTGCTCCAGCGAAATCTCTATGTCAAGCGAACACTGGCGTTAGAGTGTCCAGTGGATGTGCGTGGCCGGTCGCCGCCCGGCACCGTCACACCCGAGGAGCCAAGGAGACTGCGCCATGGTCGAGGACGACTTCGAGACCCGCATCGCCAGCGTCGCCTCGCTCGCGGAGCCCCAGCGGCGGGCCCTCTACCGGTTCGTCACCGCCCGTGGCGACGCCGTCAGCAAGGACGAGGCCGCCGCTGCCCTCGGCGTGGCCCGGTCGGTCGCCGCGTTCCATCTCGATCGGCTCGTCGCCGATGGGCTGCTCACCACCGAGTTCCGCCGGCTCACCGGACGGCAGGGTCCCGGCGCCGGGCGGCCCGCCAAGCTCTACCGGCGCGCCGAGGGCGAGCTGTCGGTGAGCCTCCCCGCCCGCCAGTACCACCTCGCCGCAGGGCTCCTCGCCGCCGCCGTCGACCACTCCGCCCGCACCGGCACACCGGCGGCGGCCGCGCTGACCCGGATCGCCAACCAGCACGGCCACGAGCTCGCCCAGCGGGCGCGAGCCGACGCCGGGAGCCGGCCCGGTCAGCGCGCCCTCGTCGACGCCGCGCTCGCCGTCCTGGAACAGACGGGCTACGAACCGCGCACCGACGGCGACGAGATCGTCCTCGCCAACTGCCCGTTCCACGCCCTGGCCGACCAGCAGCGCGACCTCGTGTGCGGCATGAACCACGACCTGTTGAGCGGGCTGGCCGACGGCCTCGGCGACCACGTGCTCGACGCCCGGCTGGAGCCCTCCGACGGCACCTGCTGCGTCCGCCTCCGCGCCCACCCGCCCGGCCCCAGGAATGAGTAGTGCCGGTACCTCGCGGTCAGAGGACCTGCAACCTGGCCCTTGTAGTCCCAGGAGAGGTCTGGCCTCCCGTGCGACGCCCTCCTGCGGGACGCTCGCATCGTGGATGAGGCAAATGAACTGCCAGCGACCCCGCAACGAGATGTCAGGCCGGTCAGCGGCGTGCTACGCGAGCTCGAGGGTCGCGAGGTGAACCTCGCCCTCGCCGACGGGTCGCGCATCGACGGCGTGAGGCTCATCTCGACGGGAGGAGGTCGCACGCCGACGGTCTGGCTCTTCGCGCATGGCATCGATGTCTTCCTGCCGCGCCTGTCGATCGTCGCGGCCTCGGAGGCACCACCGGACACCGCTTCTCGTCGAGCGGCAGAGAGCACGCTGTGTGTCGGGCGATGCGCTGCGCTGCACGCGGACGCGCCGTGAGATTGGTCTCGGTGAACGTCGGGCTGCCGAAGGAGGTGCCGTGGCGTGGACGAACCGTGAGGACGGCGATCTTCAAGTCGCCGGTGGGTGGTCGACGCCGCGTCGGGCCTCTTAACGTCGTCGGCGACGGCCAGGCCGACCTCGTCGGCCATGGTGGCGAGCATCGGGCCGTCTATGTGTACGACACGTCTGCCTACGAGCACTGGTCGGGGGTGCTCGGCCGCGACGATCTCGTCCCGGGCCACTACGGCGAGAACTTCACCGTCGAAGGCATGCCTGACGACAGGGTCTGCGTCGGGGACCGCTATCGGATCGGCGACGCCAGCTTCGAGGTCACCCAACCGCGGGTCACGTGCTTCAAGGTCGGCCTGCGCCTCGAGGAGCCTCGCATGCCGGCGCTGCTGTACTCACATGGACGGCCCGGCTTCTACATGCGGGTGCTCGAGGAGGGCGAGGTGGGCGCGGGCGACGAGATCGAGCAGATCGCCGTCGGGCCGGAACAGATGAGCGTGCGCGAGGCGAGCGCCCTGCTCTACCTGCCCGGACACTCTCCCGCGGGCCTGCGCCGCGCCCTGGCGATCCCGGCCCTCTCCGAGGGGTGGCGCGGCTCCTTCAGGGCCCTGCTCGAACAGCACGACGACGGTGCGGCCGGCAATCAGGGACTCGCCCCGCCGTCCACCCCGCCCGCCTGGCCCGGGCTGCGGGAGTTTCGCGTGACGGCGGCACGGCACGAGAGCGCGTCGGTCCGTTCGTTCGTCCTCGAACCGGTGGACGGGAAGGCGCTCCCCGCCTTTCTCCCCGGCCAGTTCCTCGCCCTCAAGCTCGAGCCCGCAGACGCACCTGCGCCGCTGCTCCGCTCCTACTCGCTGGCCGCACCGGCGGACGGACGCGGCTTCCGCATCGCGGTCAAGCGCGAGCCGGACGGACGTGGGAGCGGCTTCCTCCACGACCGTGTGGCCGTGGGCGATCTGCTCCATGTCGGCGCTCCCCG
>DASTOJ010000249.1:0-2142 GCA_035762565.1 Candidatus Methylomirabilota bacterium
AGGGCCAAGCGCGGCGCCGGCGCACTCGACGCCGCCCTGAGACTGCTGGTCGCGGTCGAGGCTGGGCCGCTTGACGCCTTGTCGGCTGCCGAGGTGGAGCACCTGCGCGGACTGATCGCGTTGGTGCAGCGACGCCCCAGCGACGCTGCTCGGCTGCTGCTCAGCGCGGCCAGACGACTGGAGCCGCTCGACGCCGATTTGGCCCGCGATACGCACCTGGACGCGCTGTGGGCCGCGATGTGGGCCGGCGACCTGGGCAGCCCCGGTGGCGTGCTGGCGGCGGCCGAGGCCGCGCGCGCCGCGCCCCCCGGCCCCGAACCGCCGCGCGCGGTAGACGTCCTGCTGGATGCGTTCGCGCTGCGGTTGACGCAGGGATTTACGGCGGCCGCTCCGTTGCTGACTCGTGGGCTCGAGCTGAGCCTCGCTCTGGATGTCACCAACCACGAAATCGGCCGCTCGCGCTGGCTCGCCGGTGGAAGAGCCAGTGCCATCGTCGCCCTCGAGCTGTGGGACGCTGAGTCCTTGCATGCCCTGGCCGCTGTCCAGGCACAGGTCGCCCGCGATGCCGGCGCTCCCGCACATCTGCAGTACGCGCTCAACTTCCTCGCCACATCCCACCTGTTCGCCGGTGAGCTGACCACGGCGGCGCGGCTGATCGACGAGGCTTGCCTGATCGCGAACGTGACCGGAAATCCGCCAGTTGGGTATGCCGCTATAGCGCTAGCGGCCTGGCAGGGTCAGGAGGCGCAGGCGTCAGAGCTGATCGAGGCCACCTCGCGAGCGGCGACCGCACGCGGTCTGGGCAGGATGGTCAACTTCACGGCCTACGCCAGCTCGGTGCTCTACAACGGCCTCGGTCGCCACGACGTGGCGCGCGACGCCGCCTGGCGAGCGTTCGAGCGTGACGACCTCGGGTATGGGCCCTACGTCGTGCCCGAGCTCGCCGAGGCGGCGTCCAGGACCGGTGACGCGGCGTTGGTCGGGGCCGCGCTCGAGTGGCTGTCCGAACGCACCCGGGTGACGCCCTCCGAGTGGGCGCTGGGCATGGAAGCCCGACTCCGCGCCCTGCTCAGCCAGGGCGACGCCGCCGAGCGGCACTATCGCGAGTCGATCGACCGGCTCGGCCGGACCCGCGTCTGCGTGCAGCTCGCCCGCGCGCACCTGCTCTACGGCGAGTGGCTGCGCCGCCGGCGCCGACGGCTCGACGCGCGGACGCAGCTGCGCACGGCCCACGACCTGCTGGAGACGATGGGCATCGAGGCGTTCGCCGAGCGCGCCCGCCGGGAGCTGCTCGCAACGGGTGAGAAGGTGGGCAAGCGCAGCGACGAGAACCGCGCCCAGCTCACTCCGCAGGAGCAGCAGATCGCCCGACTCGCCCGTGAGGGCCTTTCGAACCCGGAAATCGGCGCCCGCCTGTACATCAGCCCTCGCACCGTCGAATGGCACCTGCACAAAGTGTTCGGCAAGCTCGGCGTCACCTCCCGCAAGGGCCTCGAAAGCGCACTCCCGAAGCTCGACCGCCAAACCGTGCTCGCTTAGCGGCGAGAGCAGCCGCTTGGGGTACCCACCGTGCTATCGCGGCGGCCGATCGCACAGACGAGCTCGGCGTAGCGCTTGCCGACACGTGTCGGTGCCGGTGTGAACAACGCAGTCGCCGCCGCCCGACGAGACTCCGCGCGCTTCACCGCGACCACGGGATCAGGACGCAGGCCAGGGACTAGACCAGGGACCACACGGGGGCGAAGGGCAGACGAAACGAGCACGCTTGGTGGCGTCACCCGAACCAACCGCCGTCAGGCCACTGTGAAAGGAGAGCTCATGAACTCATCTTTCTTGCATTCTCCACCCCGGAAGGCCCCGGCTCCGTCTCCAGCGCGCCGAACGCGGTGAACCAGAACGAGGGCGATGTGTTGGCGCCCGCGGTGCTGCGGCGAGCGGTGTCGTTGCAATCCCTTGGCGATTCTGCTGGCCCTGACCGGCGGCGCGATCGTCGCCGGGATGCTCGGGGCGCTCCTGGCGGTCCCGATTACGGCCGTCGTGTGGACGGCGATCAAGGCGTGGGCCGAGACTGGGCGTGACGAAGGCGGCGTGGCGCGCGCAAGACCAACTTGGAGCGGTTCATGACCACACCGCGGGACCTGC
>DASTOJ010000250.1:0-31258 GCA_035762565.1 Candidatus Methylomirabilota bacterium
GGAACGCCGACACGGCGCCTCCTCTTTCAGCCCCTCAGTTCTGCGGCTTGGCCGCGAAGAGCCAGAGCCACTCGTCGGGACGCGCCTCGTAGGCGACCTTCCTCGAGATGCCGAGCGTGTCGTTCTGCGTCCACAGGAAGATCGAGGGCGCCTCCTCGCGGATCATGGCCTGGATCCGCGCGTAGATCTGCTTGCGTTTGGGCTGGTCGACGCTCGAGCGGGCCTCGTCGATGAGCTTGTCGAGACCCTCCACCCGCGCGTAGTGCTTGCCGATCCAGCCGCCGGGCTCGGTGTGATAGAGCGGGTGCAGCACGGCGTCGGCGTCGAACACGGAGTAGTTGCCCCAGCTGCCGTAGGCGCCGTTGGCGGCCTTGCCCTCGCTCTGGAAGAACTTGTTCCAGGCCGGGCCCGGGTCCCACATCTTCACCGTCGTCCGGAGCCCGACCTCGGTGAGCATCTGGCCCAGCGCCTCGAAGTGCGGGCGCCAGTCCACCGCGGCGCTGTGCAGCGTGATGTCCACACCGTTGGGATACCCGGCCTGGGCCAGCAGCTGCTTGGCCTTCTTGGGGTCGTACGGGTACGGCTGCACGGACGCATCGTGCCCGAAGGAGGCCGGCTGGACGACCGTGGCCACCTGCCGCCCCAGCCCCGCCATCATCTTCTGGATCATCGCCTGCCGGTCGATGGCGTGGTTGGCGGCCTGGCGGGCGGCCTTCTTGTCGAACGGCGCGCTCCGCATGTCGAGCATGATGTAGTGCACGCGCAGGATGGGCGTCGTGCTGATCCGGGTCAGCGGGTGGGCCTTGAGGTCGGGCAGCAGGTCGGCGTTGACGTTGCGGATGATGTCGACGCCGCCCGTCTTCAGCTCGGCCACCGAGGTCGCCACCTCGGGGATCGCCCGGAAGACGAGGTGCTTGAAGGCCGGCTTCCCGCGCCAGTGCCCGTCGAAGGCCTCCAGCCGGATGTGCTGGTCGCGCTTCCACTCCACGAGCTTCCAGGGGCCGGTTCCCACCGCCGCCGTGCTGCCGAACGCCTCGGCCCCCACCTTCTCGATGTGCTTCCGGGGGACGATCGGGAAGAACACCAGGCGCTCGAGCAGCAGCGGGAACGGCTTGTCGGTGAACAGGTGGATCGTGTCGGGGCTGACGATCCGCACTTCCTTGATCGCGCGGACGTTGCCGTACTGGGGCGACGTCTTCTTCTCCTTGCCCGGCTCCAGCACCCGGTCGAAGGAGAACTTCACGTCCTCGGCCGTCATCGTGGAGCCGTCGTGGAACTTGACGCCCTGCCGGAGCTTGAACTCCCAGGTCGTGTCGTTCAGCGCCTTCCACGACAGGGCCAGCGAGGGCTCGAACTCGAGCTTGGCGGAGCGGTGCAGGAGCGAGTCGAACATGTTGATGTTGACGAGGATGCCGACGCGCTCGAAGTGCATGTGCGGGTCGAGGGTCGGCGCGTGCGACGGCAGCGCGACGGTGAGCGTGTCCTTGCCCTGCGCGGCGGCGCCGCTCGGCACGGCGACGAGCACGGCCAGAGCCAGGGTCAGAAGGCCGGGGAGCCAACGCTTCATATGAGTGTCCTCCTTCGACTTTGCGACGGGACGGCAGCGGCCCGGGCGAATCGTGGTGGCGACGATACACCAGCCGCGGGGGATAGGTAAAGCCAATGCTCGGCCGGTCCCTATCGCGCCAGCCTCGCGCGCGTCGGTGAGAACCAAGAACGGCATGGGAAGGCGCGCCGCGCTCAGCCGCCCGGCAGCGTCCCCCGCGTCTTCGTCGGCAGCCGGTACACGCTGGTGCGCGCCGTGACGAAGAGGACGCTGCCGTCCTCGCCCCAGCCGAGGTTCGCCGGCAGCTCCGGCAGCACGATCCTCCCCAGCAGCGCGCCGTCCGGGCGGCACACCCAGATGCCGCCCGGCCCCGTGGAGAACACGTTGCCGTGCACGTCCACCTTGAGGCCGTCGGGGACACCCGGATCGCCCGACGCCATGTCCAGCAGGACACGGCTGCCCGTCAGCGTGCCGTCCGGCCGCACGTCGAACGCCCGGATGTGCTTGTGGGCCGAGTCGTCGATGTAGAGGACGGATTCGTCGGGCGAGAAGGCCAGGCCGTTCGGCAGCGCGAAGTCGTCCACCAGCAGGTGGAGGGCGCCGTCCGGCGTGAGGCGATACACGCCCTGGCAGGGCTGTTCCTTCCCGTCGATGGGCTGCGTCCACCATCCCACGGGCCGCACGGTGCCGGGCCTGGCTGGCTGCACGCCGTAGGGCGGGTCGGTGAAGTAGATGGAGCCGTCCGACTTGACGATGATGTCGTTGGGGCTGTTGAGCCGCTTGCCCTGGAACCGCTCGGCCAGCACCGCGCGGGTGCCGTCGTCGGCGATGCGGCTCACGCGGCGGCCGTCGTGCTCCGCCGCGAGCACCCGCCCCTGGCGGTCCAGCGTCAGGCCGTTGGACATGCCGGTGGCGAAGGTGGTCAGCTCCGGACCCTCCGGCAGCCGGCGCCAGCGGACGATGCGCTTGTTCGGGATGTCGCTGAAGAGCAGCTCGCCGCGGCGCCACACCGGCCCTTCGGTGAACGCGAGCCCCCCGGCGATGCGCTCGATAGGGGCGTCGGACGCGACGAGGTCGTGCAGGCGCGGATCGCGGACTTCGAGGGTCATGGGGGCCTCCTCAGGCGCGTGACGGTTCGATGGGGATGATGGGCAGCACGAGCTTCGAGGCCCGGCCGCGCTCGTGGAATATGGTGTTGTCGGCGACGACGCGGCGGCGGTCCTGCCCGACGGGCTCGCCCGTGTTGGGGTTGACGTCGAAGCGCGGGTGGTTCGAGCTGGAGACGTCGAGCCGGATGCGGTGGCCGGGCATGAAGACATTGCTCGTCGGGTAGAGCGTGATCGTCACCTGCACGGCGACGCCCGGCGTGGCCGCCTCGCCGCGATCGCGGCCGTTGCGATAGCGCAGGCGAACGATGCTGTCGGTGAGGTTCAGCGCGTAGCCGAGCGGGTGCCACGGGCTCGGCGGGTAGACGTCGATGAGCTTGGCCGTGAAGTCCGTATCCGCCGCGGACGTCGCCACCCAGAGGACGACCTCGATGGGGCCCGTCACCTCGGTCGGCGCCCGCAGGGGCTCGGTCTGGAAGACGAGCACGTCGGGCCGAGACCCGAGCGGCAGGTAGGGCGGGCGGCAGCCATGGAAGGCCGGCCCCTCGCGCTGGTCGAAGCCGCCCGGGGCCATGACGTCCGCTGTGCGCTCGCCCCGCCCGAGGTAGCCCGGGTCCGCGATCCCGGCCGGCAGCGGCAGCACGTCGCGCAGCGACGAGACGTTGCCGCCGATGGACGGCACCGGGCTGGCGGGATCGAAGCTGTAGGTGGTGGCCGAGCGCTCCTCTCGCGGCGGCTCGGGACGGAGCGCCCCGTCGCCGTGCAGGTAGAGGTCGGTGAACCGCGTGCGCGCCAGCGGCCACTCGTGCTCGTCGCGCCAGCGCCCGCCGTGTACGAGCCGGCCGGCGCCCGAGCGCCGCCCCGAGCCGCCGCCCATCACGAAGATCCGGAGCGGCGCCTCGGCATCGAGCCCGTTGTCCACGCCGCGGAGCCAGCGATCGAACCAGCGCAGGTGCAGCTCGTCGAAGCTCGGCAGCGCGGCGTCGCGGCCGAATTCCACGTCACCGGCGTAGGACAGCTCCACGGTCCTCGCCCCGTGTGTCCACGGTCCGACGAGCGCGCGCACCTCCCGCCGCCCGCCCGCTCGAAGCCCCACGAAGTTCTGGAAGGTCCCCCGGGTATACGAGTCGTACCAGCCACCCACGAAGAGGATGGGCATCTCCGGGAACCGGTCCCAGTGCAGGCGTGGGTTGAGGCTCGGGTGCTTCCAGTAGTCGTCGTAGTCGGCCCGGGTGAGGATCTCCAGCGCCCACTTCTCGTAGGGCGGCACCAGGGCGAGCTGGGTCTGGCCGGGCCGGATCGGCATGCGCGGGAGCCAGTCCGAGAACGGCGGGGCACCGAGGTTGAGCGCCGGGGTGACAGCGGGCGAGGCGGTGAGCGACACCTGCGTGTTGTACGCGGAATGCCAGAAGGCCCAGGCGAGAAAGCGCAACTCGAGGGCGCCGCCGTGACGGACCGAGCTCTCGTGGGCGTCGGCGCCGCTCATGTTCGGCACCATCGTCGCGAGCCCCTCGGGCCCCAGCGCGGCCATGGCGGTCTGCGTCCAGCCCGACCACGAGGTCCCGAAGGAGCCCACCGTCCCGTTCGCCCACTCCTGGCGGCGGATCCACGCGAGCGTGTCGGCGCCGTCCTCGGCCTCGGGTACCAGGAAGTTCACGTTGCCCTCGGAGCCGAAGCAGCCGCGGCAGTCCTGGTTGACTACCACGTAGCCGCGCGCGGCGAACCAGCGGCACTGGCCGAACGTGGCCTCGGTCTCCGTCTTGTTGTAGGGCGTGCGGTGCAGGATCACGGGGCGCCGATCGGCCACCGGGCGCCCGTCGCGGGCCGGACGATAAACGTCGGCGGCCAGGCGCACGCCGTCACGCATGGGCACCGGGACGTTCTCGGTGAGGTGCACGTCGAACTCGGGGCGCGACGCCTCGGCGGTCGGGTCGAGCTTCATGGGCGGGACGATCGCTCCTGGGTGACGGGGTCAGTGGCTCAGCGGTCTCGAAAGCGCTCGGCGTTGTCGCGCGGTGCGTAACCGAGCACCGTGCGCGCGCGGAGCGTGTCGTAGATCTTCCACGTGTTGTCGGAGGCGCCGAAGACGACCTCGTACGTGACCTGGGGGGCGTCGAGGGCGCGCTCCGTGAGGTGCGCCAGGTCCCGGTGGCTCAGCCACGAGACGAAGCTGCGCGCGTCGCGGCCGGGCCTGTCGTCGCGCGGCACCGTGCCCAGCCGCACGACCACCACCTCCATCCCATGCGCCTCCGCATAGTACTGGCCCAGCGACTCGCCGAAGATCTTGCTTACCGCATATGGCCCGTCCGGGCGCGCCGGCATGTCGGCGGTCACCAGCGGCACGGCGGCCGGGTCGAGGCCTGCGTACTCCCCGGTCGCGATCCGCGACCAGGGCGGGTCGTTCTCGTACGTGCCGCACACGTGCATCGAGCTGAAGAACACGACGCGCCTCACCCCGCCCCGCCGCGCGGCCTCGTAGACGTTGGCCGTCGCCACCACGTTGTCCGGGATCAGCGTGTCCCACCAGATGTCGGGCGTGTGGCGGGGATCGGCAGCCAGGTGCACCACCGCGTCCGCGCCCTTGAACGCGGGCGCGATGGCGTCGAGGTCGGTCAGGCCGGCGACGAGGGCGCCGGGCATGCCTGGCGTGGGGACGCGATCGATGCCACGCAGGTTGTACTTCCCCGCCAGCGCCTGCCGGAGAATCCCCCCGATGCGTCCACCCGAACCCGTCAGGACGACCGTCGCCGCCATCGATGAGAACCCCCCGGGGGATAGTAACCGATCGGCTCGCCGCTGGCGGGATGCGGGTGCTACGCTACCGCGTTGCGAGCCGGGCCATTCTCGGATCGGGAGGTCAGCATGGCAACGGTGGAGACAGCGCTCGGGCCGGTGGCCACGGCCGAGCTCGGACCGACGCTGATGCACGAGCACGTCATCACGCGCTCGCCGGGGGTGCAGGAGAACTGGCCTCACCTCTGGGACCGGGCGGCCATCCTCGACCTTGCCGAGCGAAAGCTGGCCGACCTCTACAGCCGCGGCATCCGCGCGATCGTTGACCTGACCACCGTCGATCTGGGACGCGACATCGACCTCATCGCCGGGGTGGCCCGCCGCTCGCGCGTGCACATCGTCGTCGCCACGGGCGTCTGGTGGATGCCGCAGCGGTACTTCAGCGCCCACGGCGTGGACGCGGTGGCCGACCTGTTCATCCGCGACATCACGCAGGGCATCGGCACCAGCGGCGTCAAGGCCGCCATCATCAAATGCGCCACCGACACCGCCGGCGTGACGCCGGTGATCGACAACATCCTGCGCGCCTCCGCCCGCGCCCAGAAGGCGACCGGCGCGCCGATCTCGACCCACACCTGGGCCGCGGGGCGCACCGGCGAGATGCAGCAGGCGATCTTCGCCCAGGAGGGCGTCGACCTGAGCCGCGTCATCATCGGCCACAGCGGCGACAGCGACGATCTCGGCTACCTGCGCGGGCTGATGGAGCGCGGGAGCACGATCGGCATGGACCGCTTCGGCCTCGAGAACTTCTTGCCCACCGCCAAGCGGGTCGAGGTGCTCGCGCGGCTCTGCGCCGAGGGCTACGCCGGCAAGATGGTCCTCTCGCACGACGCCAACTGCTGGACGGACATGCTGTCCGAGGACGCCAAGCGCCGGACGCGCCCGCTCTGGCACTACAACCACATCCCCGACGACATCCTCCCCGCCCTCCGCAAGGCGGGCGTCGAGGAGGACCAGATCGAACAGATGCTCGTGCGCAACCCCCGGGCGATCTTCGAGGCGGGGAAGAAAGGGAACGCGTGATGGCGGTCATCCTGGGCACGGGCGCCTATCGCTACGAGGTCGTCGACGCCTGGGCCAAGCTGCCGCCGGGCCGCGAGTTCAACGCCGACGTCGCCGCGGTCGGGGTCGATGCACAGGACCGCGTCTACGCGTTCAACCGAAGCGCGCACCCGATGGTCGTCTTCGACCGCGAGGGCAACTTCCTGCGCTCCTGGGGCGAAGGCGTGTTCCACCGGGCGCACGGCGTCCACATGGCGCCCGACGACACGCTCTGGCTGACCGACGACGGCGACCACACCGTCCGGCACTGCACGCTCGACGGCAAGGTGCTGCTGACGCTCGGGATCCCCGGCGCGCCCCAGCCCTACATGAGCGGCGAGCCGTTCCACCGCTGCACGCACACCGCCCTGTCGCCCCAGGGCGACCTCTACGTCTCCGACGGCTACGGCAACGCGCGCGTCCACAAGTTCGCGCCGAACGGCACGCTGATCACCTCGTGGGGTGAGCCGGGCACCGATCCGGGCCAGTTCAACATCCCGCACAACATCTGCTGCGACGCCGACGGCTGGGTCTACGTCGCCGACCGCGAGAACCATCGCGTCCAGGTCTTCGACGACCACGGCCGGTACGAGACGCAGTGGAACAACATGCACCGCCCGTCGGGGCTCTTCATGGAGCGCGGCCCGCAGGGACGCTTCTATATCGGCGAGATCGGCGGCGGCCTGGGCGTCAACTTCGACATGCCCAACATCGGGCCGCGGGTCAGCATCTACAGCGCCCGGGGCGAGCTGCTGGCGCGGCTGGGCCAGCGCCCGGCCGGGCTCGAGCCGGGCCAGTTCATCTCCCCGCACGGCCTCGCCGTCGACTCGCGCGGCGACATCTACGTGGGCGAGGTATCGTACACAAACTGGGGCAACCGCTACACGGGCCAGCCGTACCCGGCCGGCCTTCGCAGCCTGCAGAAGCTGGTCAAGGTGCGGTGAAGACCGCCACCCTGCCGGGGCCGAAGGGCGGCTTCTACTTCGGAAGCGGCGTCGACTTCCGGCGCGATCAGCTCGGCTTCTACGAGGCCTGCGCCCGGGAGTACGGCGACCTCGCCGCGACGCGGATGGGTCCCTTCCGCGTCCTGCTCATCTACCACCCCGACGCCATCGAGGAGCTGCTCGTGACCCGGAGCCGGGATTTCGTCAAGAGTCCCGGCGTGCAACTGCTCCGTCCCCTGCTCGGCGACGGCCTGCTCCTCTCCGAGGGCGACACCTGGCTGCGCCAGCGCCGGCTCGTCCAGCCCGCGTTCCACCGCCAGCGCGTGGCCGGCTACGGCGAGGTGATGTCCGCCTTCGCCGAGCGCCACCTGGCCGGCTGGAAGGACGGCGACGCGGTCGAGGTGCACGCCGAGATGATGGCGCTGACCCAGGCCATCGTCGCCAAGACCCTCTTCGACGCCGACGTCTCCGGCGACGCCCACGAGGCCGGCCAGGCGGCGAAGGTGCTGGCGGAGGACTTCGGCGCCCGGCTGCAGAGCTTCCGCCTCCGCCTGGTGCCCTACTGGCTGCCGACCACGAGCAACCTCCGAGCCCGCCGGGCGGTCCGTCGCCTCGACGCGCTCGTCGAGCGCATCATCGCCGAGCGCCGCGCGAGCGACGAGGACCGCGGCGACCTGCTCTCCATGCTGGTCAGCGCCGAGGACGCCGACGACGGCACGCGGATGACCGCGCGCCAGGTGCGCGACGAGGTCATGACGATCTTCATCGGCGGCCACGAGACGACGGCGGTGGCACTCTCGTGGGCGTGGTACCTGCTCGCCCGGCACCCCGAGGCCGAGGCCCGGCTCGCCGGCGAGCTGCGCGACGTCCTGGGCGGTCGGCCTCCGTCCGTGGGCGATCTGCCGCGGCTGAAGTACGCCGAGCTGGTGGTGACGGAGTCGATGCGCCTGTACCCGCCCGCGTACGCGCTCGCCCGTCAGGCGGCGCGGGCCACCGAGATCGCCGGCCACGCCATCGCGCCGGACGACGTCCTCGTCGCGCCGGCGTGGGTGGTGCATCGCGACCGCCGCTGGTTCGAGGAGCCCGAGGTCTTCCGCCCGGAGCGCTGGGCCGGCGACCTCGCCCGCCGGCTGCCGCGCTTCGCCTACTTCCCGTTCGGCGGCGGGCCGCGCCAGTGCATCGGCAACAGCTTCGCGCAGATGGAGGCCGTCCTCCTCCTCGCCGCCATCGCCCAGCGCTTCCGGCTGTCGCTGGTTCCCGGGCAGCGGATCATCCCCACGCCCTACGTCACGCTACGGCCGGAGCCCGGCATCCGCATGCGTCTCACCCGCCGCTGACGGGGGCTGTCGATGAAGGGTCCCGCCCCACCCACAAGGGCCGCGAAGGTCAGCCCTCGGGGACGACGGAGTAGACGCGCACAGGCTGCGCCCGGGTCTTGAGCTGCACGGTCCCGTGGTCCTGCACGCGGACGGCGCTGCTCAGCTCGGCGCGCGTGTGCTCGTCGATCAGGATCGGCTGCGCGAGGACCTTCGTGTGGGCCTCCAGGTGGGCGGCGAGATTGACCGTGTCCCCGACGCACGTGTAGGTCACCCGCCGCTCGGTGCCGGTGTACCCGGCGATGACCTGACCGGACGCGATGCCGATGCCGATCCGGATCTCCGGCTTGCCCCGCGCCGCCTGCTCACGGTCGAAGCCCGCCACCAACTCCAGCATCTCCAGGCCCGCGCGCACGGCCCGCTCCGCGTGGTCGGCGTGCGGCAGCGGGGCCCCGAACAGCGCCATCAGCCCGTCGCCCAGCATCTGGTTGACGATGCCTCCGTGGCTGCCGATCGCGTCGAACATCAGCGTGTAGTAGTTGTTCAGCAGGTCGATCGTCTCCGACGGCTGCAAGGACTCGGCAAGGCTCGTGAACGAGCGGATGTCCGAGAACATCACGGTGGCGTCGACGTGCTTGCCGCCGAGAGCGAAGCCCGTCGCCAGCAGCTCCTCGGCCACCTCGGCCGTCGCGAACTTCCGAAACAGCTCGCGCTGCTGATCACGCAGGCGCTTCTTCTCGAGGCTGGCCGCGACCCGGGCCCGGAGCAGGACGCCGTTGACCGGCTTGAACAGGTAGTCCTCGGCGCCCATCTCGATGCACCGGGCCACGCTGTCGACCTCCTCCACCGAGGACATCATGACGACGGGGATGTCGCGCAGCTTCGGGTCCGCGCGGAGCGCCTCGAGCGTCTGGTAGCCGTTCATCTCGGGCATCTCGATGTCGAGCAGCACGAGGTCGGCGGGTTGGCTGCGCAACATCTCGAGGGCCAGTCGTCCGTTCTCCGCGAAGGCCACGCGGTGCCCGAATTGCTCCAGCGTTCGGGTCACGAGCAGCCGGTTGACCCGGTTGTCGTCCACCACCAGGAGATCGCCCCTCTCGGCGTTACGGTCGGCGCTCACGCTCGACCTCCCGGAGCGCCAGCACGACCCGCTCGCACTCGCCCGCCAGGCGCTCCACCCGGGAGGCCGCCCCGTCCAGCCGGCCGGATCTTGCCAGCGCTTCGAGATCCTTGGCCAGGTTGGAGAGGGTCATCGCGCCGAAGCTGGCCGCGTTGGACTTGAGCGAGTGCGCCGCCCGCCGGAACGAGTCGGTGTCTTTCCCTCCGAGGGCGCGGCGCATCGTGGCCACCAGCTCCTGCGCGTCCTCCACGAAGGTCGACAGCAGCTCGGTGAGGGCGCCGGCGCCCATCGCCGCCCGGAGCCGCTCGAACGCCGCGTGGTCCAGCACCTGCGTCGACGGCCGGTCCGCGGCCGCCCTGTTCTGATCCGTCTTGCGGGCCGGATCCGCGGGCCGGATCGGGGCCGGCCCGCGCGCGGCGGAGCGCTCGAGCGCGGTCACCAGCTCCTCCACGCGAATCGGTTTGCTCAGGTAATCGTCCATCCCCGCCGCCAGACACAGCTCGCGGTCGCCCTGCAGCGCGTTGGCCGTCATCGCCACGATGCGCGGGCGCGTACCAACGGCCCAGCGCCTGGTGATCTCCCGGGCGGCTTCGAACCCGTCCATCTCCGGCATCTGGACGTCCATCAACACGAGATCGTACGGCTGCCGCTCGATGGCCATGACGGCTTCGAGGCCGTTGGCCGCGAGGTCGGCGCGGTATCCCATCTGCTCGAGCAGGCGCAGCGCCAGCTTCTGGTTCACGACGTTGTCCTCGGCCAACAAGATTCGCAAGGGATGGCGGCGCGCCATCTCAGGATCGAGCTCGAGCCGCGCCGGTGCCCGCTTGTCTACGCGGGTCGGCTGACCGGCGAGGGCGCCAGCCAGCGCGTCGAACAGCTGCGACGGCTTGATGGGCTTGGTCAGGTGCGCCGAGAAACCCACGCTCTCCGCACCGGCCTCGCGGCGGCCGAGCGACGTGAACAGCAGCAGTGGCAGCGCCGCCGCCGGGCGCTGCTGGCGGATCGCCCGCGCCAGCGCGACGCCGTCCATCTCGGGCATGTGCATGTCGAGGATTCCCGCGTCGAAGAGCTCTCCGGCCTGGATCCAGGCGAGAGCCTCGTGCGGCGAGCCCGTCGTGCGCACCGCCATCCCCCAGGCGTCGAGGTACGCCGCCAGGATCCGCCGGTTGGTCTCGTTGTCGTCCACCACCAGCACGCGCTTGCCGTCGAGCGTGGGCTGCGTGCCCCGCAGCTCCCGCCGCGGCGGAACCGCGCCCTCCGCCGAGGGCGCGCGCACGGTGAACCGGAATTCCGAGCCGTGGCCCTCCCGGCTCTCCACGCTCATCACTCCGCCCATCAGCTCGGTCAGGCGCTTGCTGATCGCGAGCCCCAGGCCCGTCCCCCCGTACTTCCGCGCCGTGGAGGCGTCGACCTGGCTGAACGACTCGAACAGGCGATCGATCCGATCCGGCGGGATGCCGATGCCGGTGTCCCGGACGGTGAAGGTCAGCTCGTAGACGGGCTCCGCAGTCTCCAGCCGCCGCGCCGTGACCGACAGCACCACCTCGCCCGTCTCGGTGAACTTGACGGCGTTGGACAATAGATTCAAGAGGATTTGCCGCAGTCGGGTGACGTCGCCGACGATCGCCGCCGGCGTGTCGTCGGAGATCACGTACGCGAGGTCGAGCTCCTTCTCGGCCGCCCGCGCGGAGATCAGATCCAGCGCCGCCTCCACGCCCTCGCGGAGGTCGAACGGCTGGGCCTCGAGATCCAGCCGTCCCGCCTCGATCTTGCTGAAGTCGAGCACGTCGTTGATCACGGTCAGCAGGGCGTCCCCGCTCGAGCGGACGATCTCCGCGTAGTCTCGCTGCTCCTCGGTCAGCTCCGTGCCGAGCAGCAGCCCGCTCATCCCGATCACCGCATTCATCGGAGTCCGGATCTCGTGACTCATCGTGGCGAGAAACGCGCTCTTGGCCTCGTTGGCGGTCTCGGCGTCGCGCCGCGCGGCGACGAGATCCCGGAAGAGGCGGGCGTTCTGGATGGCCAGCGCCGACTGGGTCGCGAAGGTCTGGAGCAGCTGGACCATGTCCTGAGGGAATTCGCCCGGCAGCTTGCGGTTGACCGCCAGGCCCCCGACCACGCGACCCTCGTGCAGGAGGGGGACCGCGAAGGCCGCGCGGAGCCCGAGCCGGAGCAGAACGTCGCGTGCCCGGCTCTGATAGGCGCCCGGCGCGCTGATGTCCGGGATCTGTACGGGCGCTTGTGTCACCGCCAGCCGTCCGGTCACGCCCTCGCCCTTCCGCAGCACCGGCGCGCTTTCGAGGAACTCGTCAGGAAGGCCCTCGGTCGCCCGGAGATGGAACACCTCGGCGGTCGCGTCGTACTCGTAAATCGCCCCGGCGTCCATGCCGGAGAGCTGCACCGCCCGCGAGACGATGGTCGTCAGCACCTCCTCCAGGTCCAGAGACGAGCTGACGGCGCGTCCGACGTCGCCGAGCGCGGTGAGCTGGTCGACGGAGCGCGTCAGCTCCCCGGTGCGTGTCTGGAGCTCGGTGAAAAGGCGGACGTTCTCGATGGCGATCACCGCCTGGTCGGCGAAGGTCTGGAGCAGCGCGATCTGCTTGTCGGTGAACGGACGAACCTCGAGGCGGCGAATCAGGATCACGCCGATCGCCTCGTCCTCGCGCAGGAGCGGCACGCCGAGGGTGGTCCGATGGCCGATTCGGACGGCATCGGCGTGGCCCAGGGGGAACTCCTCCCCGCTGGCGGCAAGGTCGTGGACGTGAACAGGCTGTCGGTCCACGACCGCGCGCTCCGAGACTCGCCCGCGGTTGAGCGGTCTAAGGTCCAACGCGATCGGGATCGGCCCGTGATGGGCCCGGACGCGGAGCTGCTCCCCCTCCCGCAGCCCGATCCAGCCATCATAGGCCTCGCAGAGCCGCGTCGCGCTCCGGGCAACGGCATCGAGGACGGGCTGAATATCGGTGGGTGAACTCGAGATCACGCGCAAGATTTCGGCCGTCGCCGTCTGCTGCTCCAGCGCCTCCGTGAGCCCTGCGTTGGCTTGAGCGAGCTCACGGGTCCGTTCCTCTACCTTGCCCTCGAGGTTAGCGTGGGAGGCCTCGAGCTGCTCTGCCGTCCGGTTGAGCTCCTCGGCGAGCGCCTGGAGCTCGTCGCCGGTCCGGACCTCGATGCGGTGGCCGAGGTCGCCGGTGCCGATTCGGGCCGCGCCTTCCTGGAGTACCCGGATCGGCGCGACCATTCGCCGGGCGAGCAGAATGCTCGCCAGGACCGACAGCCCGAGGCCGAGCACGAAGATGACGACGCTCCGGACGATCGGCGCCCGGAGGGGGGCGTACGCGTCCGCGGCGTTCCGTTCGACGAACACCAGCCACCCGAGGGGAGCGATCTCCGCGTGCGCCGCCAGGACTCGCCCGCCCTCGAGGCCATCCGCCACCACGGCCTCGGCCCCGGAGCCCGTGCGTCCGGCCCGGGCCGCCTTCACCTGGGCGAGCGGAGAGAGATCGCGCTTCGCTCGCAGCACCCGGTGGTCCGGATGGGCGACCAGCTGGTTGCGGGAATCCACCACGTAGGCATGGCCGCCCGGGCCGACCTCGATCTGGGTGACGATCTTCAGCACGGCGCCGAGGCTGACTTCCGCGGTGGTCACCTCGACGGCATGCTTGCCGCTCGGCACCGCCAGCGTCACGTACGGTTCCGACTCGTTCTTGAAATAGACGGGACTCCAGAACGTCCTGCCCGTTCTCGCCTCGACGAACTTCGGCACCCGGGAGAAGTCCTCCTGGCTTCCGACGACATCCGGCTCCAGGCGCGACACCCGGAGCTGCTCCCTGCCGGCGAGGTCGAGGTGAGTGAGCTCGCCGATGGCGGGCACATTACGTAGCACCCTGAGGAAATCGAGCTCACGCTGCTCGGCCAGTGCTGCGCCGAGGCCTTCCCGGAACCCGAGCCTCGCCGGTCCCACCTGGCTGGCGTCGGGATCGTCGGACGCGGTCCGGGTTGTCTCCCGCACCTGCGCCTCGACCTCTTTCAGGAACTGCTCGATGCGGCCCGCCGCGGCCACTGCCGTCGCGCGCTCGACCCGGACGATCGCGCGCTGGGTTTCCCGGTAGGAGAAGTAGAGCTCGACCAGGCTCGAGGCCATCAGCACGCCGCCGACCAGGACGAGAAGGACGACGACGTACTTGCGGAAGAGCCGGCCGCGCGTGGTCGGGCTCTTCATCGCCGGAAGGCGTCGGCTCGGAGCAGGATCTTTCGCGGCACGGTGAGGCCGAGAAGCTCCGCGGTCTTGAGGTTCACCGCGAGATCGATCTTCTCGGCACCTTCGACGGGCAGGTCCTGGGGCCGGGCCCCCTTCAGAATTCGGGCGACCAGGGTGGCGGCCTGGACCCCCTGCGCGTAGTAGTCGGGCCCGTAGGACATGAGACCGCCGTAGCCGATCCAGAGCGCCGTCCCGAAGACGGCCGGCACCCGCAAGGCCAGCGACCGCTCGATGATCGCGATCGTGAGATCCGGGTTCGAGCCTTCCGGCACCAGCACCGCGTCGTCGCGCCGGACTCCGTCGAGCACGCGCTTCAGCTCACCGGCGTCGAGCACACCTTTCGCCACGAGCTCCAGCTTCATGCGTCGCGCCGTTTCGAGCGCCTTGACGATCATCGGTGTGGTGCCCTGGTCGACGCTGTAGTAGACGAGCCAGACCCGGCGAACGGCCGGCGTGAGTGTTTTGAGAACTTCCAGGCGCTTGGCCACCAGCTCGGTCTGGAGGCTCGACACGCCCGTCACGTTGCCGCCGGGCTGGGCGAGCGTGCCGACGATGCCGGCGCCCACCGGATCGCCCACCAGGGTGAACACGATCGGCACGCTCTTCGTCGCGTCCTTCGCGGCCTGCGTGGGTGCCTCCTGGCTGGTGAAGATCAGGTCGACGCCGGCCTTGACGAGAGCCCCGGCGGCAGCGGGCATCGTGTCCAGCTTTCCTTCGGTGAAACGGATGTCGAACGTCACGTCGCGGCCGTCCTCGAGGCCGAGCTCCTTGAGCCCGGCTTTGAGCCCTTCGACCGTCGGGTGGCTCGCCGCCCACGCGGCGTTGAGGACGCCGACCCGGAACGGGCGCCGAGCCTGCTGCGCCTCGGCGGGGATGGTGAGGAGGCAGAGAGCGAGCGTCACCGCGCGCCAGAACCCGCGAGGTGTCCGCCGCGTCACAGCGCTCCCAGCTGATGGTAGGCGCCTTCCGCGACGCGGTCCCAGGGGCCGACGAGCGCCTGGAATTTCGCGAAGGACGCGTGCACCTTCCGGGCCATGGGGGTCTTCTCGGATTCCTCCCTGACGACCTCGGCCGCCAGCCTCCGGAGATCGCGCAGCACCGGCACCGGGAGCTGGAGCACCTCGACCTTGCCCTTGAACTCCGTCTTGAGGCGCCCCAGCGCGATGGCGTTCTTCGCGTGGTAGTCCGTCAGGCCATAGACCTGGACGGCCGCGACGGCGTGGTCGAGCGTTCGCCGCAGATCGACCGGGAGCGCGTCGTAGGCCTTCTTGTTGAAGCTGAACTCGTTCGTGGTGCCGGGCTCGTGCCAGCCAGGGTAGTAGTAGTGACGCGCGGTGTTGTGGAGGCCCAGCTTCACGTCATCGTGCGGCCCGACCCATTCGGCGGCGTCGATCACGCCCCGCTCGAGCGAGGCGTAGATCTCGCTGGAGGGCGTGAGGATAGCCGTGGCGCCCGCCTTGGCGATGACCTTGCCGCCGAGGTTCGGAAGGCGCATCTTGAGCCCTTTGTAGTCGCCGATCGTGGTGATCTTCTTCCGGAACCAGCCGGCCATCTGCGGGGCAAACGCCGGGCCGGGGCGCGGCACCAGGTTGAAGGGGGCGTACACCTCCTCCCAGAGCTTGAGGCCGTCGCCCTGGTGGTACCAGGCGGCCATGCCCTGGGGGTTCATGCCGAACGGGATCGTCGCGAACCACTCGATCGCGGGCTCCTTGTGGGGCCCAGCCCAGTATTGCGGCGACCCCATCAAGCCCTCGATCCTGCCCTGCGAGGCGGCGTCGAAGCACTCGAATGGCTGCATGATCTGGCCGCCCGGGAACGCTTCGATCCGGAACCGCCCGCCGCTCATCTCCTCGACCACCTTCCCCAGTCGCTGCGCCGCGCCGTTGAGCACGTCCAGCGTGGGGGCGTAGGCCGTGGACAGTCGCCACTGGACCTTCGGCTGAGCGATGACGTTGGGGGCATCGCTGATAGCGGTAGCCGCAACCGCCGCCATCGCGCCGCCCGCCTTCACCAGGAATCTGCGTCGTTCGCTCATCACACCACCTCCCTCACACCGCGACGAACTGATGGTAGGCGCCCTCGGCGACGCGGTCCCAGGGTCCGAGCAGCGCCTGGAACTTCGCGAAGGACGCGGACACCTTCCTGGCCATGGGGGTCTTTTCCGATTCCTCACGGACGACGTCGGTCGCGAGCTTCCTGACGTTGCGCAGCACCGAGACAGGGAACTGGATCATCTCGACCTTGCCCTTGAACTCCACCTTGAGCCGCTCGAGGGCAATCGCGTTCTTCTCGTGGAAGTACGCGAGGCCATAGACCTGGACGGCGGCGGCGGCATGATCGAGCGTCCGCTGCAGATCGACCGGCAGCGCGTCGTAAGCCTTCTTGTTGAAGCCAAACTCGCTCACGGTGCCGGGCTCGTGCCAGCCCGGGTAGTAGTAGTAGCGGGCGGTCCGGTGGAGGCCCAGCTTCACGTCGTCGTGCGGCCCGACCCATTCGCAGGCGTCGATCACGCCCCGCTCGAGCGCGGCGTAGATCTCGGCGGCCGGGGTCAGGACCGCGGTGGCGCCCGCCCGGGCGACGACCTTGCGGGCGAGGTTGTTGCCGAGCCGCATCTTGAGGCCCTTGTAGTCGCCGACGGTGTTGATCTTCTTCCGGAACCAGCCTCCCATCTGCGGGGCGAACGCCGGACCGAGGCGGGGCACGAGGCTGAAGGGCGCGTAGGTCTCCTCCCAGAGCTTGAGCCCGTCGCCCTGGTAGCACCAGGCCGCCACGCCGGCGGCGTTCATGCCGAACGGCACCGTGTTGAACCACTCGATCGCGGGCTCCTTCTCCGCCCAGTAGGTCCCGGCGCCCATGTACGCGTCGATGGTGCCTTTCGAGGCGGCGTCGAAGCAGTCGAGGGGCGGCATGATCTGGCCGCCCGGAAAGACGTCGATCCGGAACCGCCCGCCGCTCACTTCCTCGACGATCTTGGCGAGCCGCTCGGCCGATCCCTGTAGGTGGTCGAGGGCCGGGCTCCACGTTGTCGACATCCGCCATCGCACCTTCGGCTGCGCGACGACGCTGGGCGCGCCGGCGATGGTGCCGGCCGCGACGGCCGCTATCGCGCCGCCCGCCTTCGCGAGGAACCTGCGTCGCTCAGTCATCATCTCTCCTCACACCTCGACGAACTGATGGTAGGCGCCTTCGGCGACGTGGTCCCAGGGGCCGACCAGAAGCTGGAACTTCGTGAACGACGCGTGCACCTTCCTGGCGATGGGGGTCTTCTCTGATTCTTCCCTGACGACCTCGGTCGCCAGCTTCTTGAGATCGCGCAGCACCGGCACCGGGAGTGGAAGAATCTCGACCTTGCCCTTGAACTCCGTCTTGAGCCGCTCGAGCGCGATCGCGTTCTTGGCGTGGTAGTCCGTCCGGCTATAGACCTGGACTGCGGCGGCGGCATGGTCGAGCGTTCGACGCAGATCGACCGGGAGCGCCTCGTACGCCTTCCTGTTGAAGCCGAACTCGGCCATGGTGCCGGGCTGGTGCCAGCCAGGGTAATAGTAGTACCGCGCGGTCCTGTGGAGACCGAGCCGCATGTCGTCGTGGGGTGCGATGAACTCCGAGGTGTCGATCACGCCCCGCTCCAGGGCGGCGTAGATCTCGCTCGCAGGCATCGTGACGACCGTCGCGCCCGCCCTGGCGAGCACCTTGCCGCCGAGGCCCGGGATGCGCATCTTGAGCCTCTTGTAGTCGGCGATGGCGGTGATCTTCTTCCTGAACCATCCCCCCATCTCCGGGCCGACTGCGCCGCCAGGGCGTGGGACGAGGTTGAACGGCGCGTAGGTCTCCTCCCACAGCTTGAGCCCATCTCCCTGGTAACACCAGGCCAGCATGCCCGCGCAGTTCATGCCGAACGGAACGGTGGCGAACCACTGGACCGCCGGCTCCTTCGCATCCCAGAAAATCGGCCCTGCATGAAAGGCCTCGATGGTGCCCTTGGAGGCGGCGTCGAAGCAGTCGAGCGGCGGCATGATCTGGCCGCCCGGGAAGACCTCGATCCGGAACCGCCCGCCGCTCATCTCCTCGACGACCTTCGCCAGCCGCTGGGCCGCCCCCTGGAGCACGTCGAGCGACGGGGTCCAGGCCGTGGACATTCGCCACTGGACCTTCGGCTGAGCGATGACGTTGGGGGCATTGGCGATGGTGGCCGCCGCGGCCGCCGCCATTGCAGTGCTTGCCGTCGCGAGGAACCGGCGACGGTGTGGGTGACGGGTCATCGGGGACACCTCCTTGAGCGCGGGTCCGTCGAGCGCGAGCCCGTCCGAACCCAGGGGCGGCGGCCAACGGTAACCGCGTCGCGTATCCTGACGCATTGCGGCCGAGTAGTCCAGTCAACCATCGAGGCCCGAGACGCAGCTTGCAGAAGCTCGTCAAGGTGCGCTGACCTCCGCCAGAAGTCCGATATGATGGCCCCATGGTAGATCCGGCGATTGAGACGATTCGCCAGTTCCTCCGGGGCCGCACCGACGTTGGCCTCGCGATCGCCTTCGGTTCGCGGGCTCGGGGGACTGCCGCCCGGGCTTCCGACCTCGACGTCGCTGTGCGCGCGCCCGGCGTCGACCTGCTCGGGCTCGCCGCCGATCTGTCACGGGTCACCGGGCACGAGGTCGACGTGGTGGCGCTCGAGGATGTCGGCGTGCCGTTGCTCGGCCGCATCGTGCAGGAGGGTGTGGGTGTCCACGAGGCCAGACCGGGTGCCCTGGCCGCCTGGCGTGCGCACGCCCTCGCCGACCTCGAAACCGATCGACCGTGGTTCGTCCGGATGCGCGATGCGTGGCTTGCCCGCGTGGCATCACGCGGCGCGTGATGGTCGACCGCAGCCTCGTGGCCAGCAAGCTGAGCGAGCTGGCCGATCATCTCGCTCGCGTGCGCGCCCGGCGCAAGGCCACCGCCGAGGAACTCGCGCGCGACCGCGACGCGCTCGACCTCGTCGCATTCAACCTGATGCTCGCCGTGCAAACCTGGGCGAACATCGCCAGCCACCTGATCGCCGACGAAGGGTGGGCGGCCGCTGCATCGCTGGGTGCCGCGTTCGAGCGACTCCGAGACCAGCACGTGATCTCGGCACCGGTGTCCGAGGCGCTCGCGCGCGCGGTGGGGCTCCGCAACGTGGTCGCGCACGGCTACGCCGGTGTCCGTCCGGAGATGATCCACGCCGCCGCCACCACCGGTCTGGCCGATCTCGAGGCGTTCTCCCGGGAGGTGGCGGGCTGGACGGCGCAGCGGTGAGGACCGCCGGTGACGGAGGCCGCCGATGAAGCTCGGTGTGATCTTTCCCCAGACGGAGTGCGGGACCGACGTCGCGGCCATCGGCGCGTTCGTCCGTGAGGTCGAGGCGATGGGCTGCGACCACCTCTTCGTGGCCGACCACGTCCTGGGCGCCGATCCGCGGTTCCACTCCCATCCGTCGCTGGCCACGTACTCGCACGAGGCCGTGGTCCACGAGGCGCTGACGCTGCTGGCGTACCTGGCGGCCATCACGCGCCGGCTCACGCTGGCCACCGGCATCCTGATCCTCCCGCAGCGGCAGACCGCGCTGGTGGCGAAGCAGGCGGCCCAGATCGACGTGCTCAGCGGCGGCCGGCTGCGCCTCGGGATCGGCGTGGGCTGGAACGCCGTCGAGTTCGAGGCCCTCGACGAGACGTTCGAGAACCGTGGCCGGCGGAGCGCCGAGCAGATCGCGGTCCTGCGCGCGCTGTGGACCCAGCCGGTCGTGGACTTTCGCGGCGAGTTCCACCGGATCAGCCACGCCGGGCTCAACCCCATGCCCATTCAGCGGCCGATCCCCATCTGGTTCGGCGTGGGCAGTCGCGACCAGCCGGTGCCGCCCGAGCCGGCGCTCAAGCGGATCGCGCGCCTCGCGGACGGCTGGAGCCCGAACTTCCCGCCCGACGCCCAGGGCCAGACTCTGGTGGCCCGCGTGCACGACTACGCCCGCCAGGCCGGCCGTGATCCGGCCGCGCTCCCGCTGGAGGGCCGCATCCGCCTCGCCGGCCAGGGCCCGGACGGATGGGCGAAGCAGGTGAACGCCTGGAGGGCCCTCGGCGCGACCTCCGTCATCGCCGAGCCGAGAAATGCCGGCCTCCGCTTCCCGGATGGCCACCTGGACGTGCTACACAGATTCAAGGAGACGACAAAGGAGGCCCCGTGAGCCAGCCAGTGACGCTGAGGATCTTTTCCGACTACGTCTGACCCTGGTGCTATCTCAGTACCGTGCGTATTGAGAAGCTCCGGGTCGAGCACGACGTGAAGGTCGAGTGGGTGCACTTCCCGCTGCATCCCGACACGCCGGCGGAAGGCCGCTCGCTGGCCGATCTGTTCGCCGGTCGCAACGTGGACCGCAAGGCCATGCACGCGCAGATGAAGGCGCGCATGGACGCCGAGGGACTCCCCTACGGCGAGCGCACCATGACCTACAACAGCCGCCTGGCCCAGGAGCTGGGCAAGTGGGCGGACACGCAGCCGGGCGGCGAGGCGATCCACGACGCCCTGTTCCGCGCCTACTTCGTCGAGGCGCGCGACATCTCCCAGCCCGGGGTGCTCCTGGACATCGCGCAGCGGGTCGGCCTGCCGGTCGACGGGGCCCGCGAGGTGCTGGACAAGCGCACGTTCAAGGAGGCCGTCGACGCGGACTGGAAGCTCTCGCGCCAGTACGGGATCACGGGCGTGCCGACATTCGTCGCCGGCCGCCACGGCGTCGTCGGGGCGCAACCCTACGAGACGCTGGAGCAGCTCGTGCGGAACGCGGCGACGCCGGGGGACGCCGAGAAGTAGGATCTCATCGAAGCCCCGCGATCTCCGCGCGCGTGGCGATCGCCTGCTCGAGCGTCGTCGTCGCCCCTCCGCCAAGCTGCGCGGCGAGGGCGTCACCTTCCTGGAGGAGCCCTATCCGCTTGGCGGCAGCCGGCGGCGGGCGACTGCCCGCGCTCGCGGGGCAGCCCCAGCGCCACGAGAACGCCCAGGGCATTGCCGCCGGCGGCGATCAGGACGGCCGTCCCATACCCCTGGGTCAAATCGAACAGGCGGCCGGCGGCGATCGGCAGGACGATGGCGGCGGCGCACCACGCCAGGTAGATCCGGCTCGCCATCCGCCCGTAGAGCGCGCGTCTCCAGTAGACGGCCACCGCCGCCGCGGTGACGCCGGAGATCAACCCGTAGCCCAGCCCCACGAGCGCCAGCGCGAGCACCGAGACCCGGGGCCCGGGCCACAGCGTCAGCGCGACGTTGCCCGCGAGCGCGACCGCGTGGGCGCTGGCCGCCACCGTGGGAATGGTCAGCCAGTCGACCATCCAGCCGCCCCCCAGGCGCGCGGCGGCGATGGTGCCGGCGATGAACGTGGTGCCGTACACCGCGAGCGCCGTCGCGCCGCCGTAGGCCGTGATGATGCCGGCGGCCTGGCTGAGGACCATCAGCCCGGCGGAGGCGGCCAGGAAGAAGACGAGCCACAGCCGCCAGAACACCGGCCGCCGTCGCTCGCCCTCCGCCGGGGCGGCGGTCGCACCCGCCCCCGCCAGCGTGACGCCCGACTGCGCGATCAGCCACGCGCTCGCCAGCCCGGTGACGACCAGGACCGTCGCGAGCCCGCCGAGCGTCAGGCGCACGCCGAACTCGCGGATGGCCCAACCGAACACGGGCGCGGCGATCATGGCGCCCGCCGGATAGAGCGCGACGATGTAGCCGTTCACCAGGCCGTGGCGTCGCGTCACCGTCAGGTTCACCGCCTGCTGCACGAGGATGTATGCCGCGCCGCCGCCGACGCCGAAGAGCACGCCGTAGCCGAGGGCGAGCTGGGCGAGGCCGCCCGTCGTGGCGGCGAGCGCGATGCCCACGCCGCTCACGACTGCGCAGCCCAGCATCAGCATCGGGGTCGACGCGAGGGTGTAGACGGAGGGGGCCAGGTTCATGCCGGCGCCGAATCCGACGGACGCCAGGGCGAAGACGAGGGCAAGGTCGGCCCGGCTCAGTCCGAGCAGAGTCTCCAGCGGCTTGAGGAACACGCTGAACGCATAGAGGGAGCCGAGCGGGGCGTTGAGCGCGGTGGCCGCCGCGACGGCGCGCCACGGGCTCGGCTTGACGTCGGTGTCGCTCACGATGGTGGCCGCCAGAGTATACTCCGCCCATCGTGACGAGCCCCTTCGTCGCTGGCCCGCCGGTGCGCATCGGCGGCGCGCCCGGCGGTCCGCTCGCCGGCCTCACGTTCGCCGCCAAGGATCTCTTCGACGTCGCGGGCCATCCGACCGGTGGCGGCAACCCGGACTGGGCGCGGCAGCACCCGGTCCCGACGCGCCACGCGTGGGCGGTGCAGCGCCTGCTCGACGCCGGCGCCACGTTGATCGGCAAGACCGTCACGGACGAAATCTCGCTCGGGATCCTCGGCGAGAACCCGTTCGACGGCACGCCGCTCAATCCGCAAGCGCCGGAGCGCGTGCCCGGCGGCTCGTCGTCGGGCTCGGCCTCGGCCGTCGCGCAGGGGCTGTGCGACACCGCGCTCGGCACCGACACCGGCGGGTCGGTGCGCGTGCCAGCGAGCTTCTGCGGCCTCTACGGCATTCGCCCGACACACGGCCGGCTCGACCTCCGCGGCATGATGTCCCAGGCACCCAGCTCCGACACCGCGGGATGGTTCGCGCGGGACGCCGCCACCTTCGCCCGCGTCTCCGAGGTGCTGCTGGGCGAGCCGATCCCGCGGCAGCTGCCGGGCACGCTCGTCGTGGCGGTCGACGCTTTCGGCCTGGCCGATGCCGAGACGGCCGCCGCCCTGCAACCGATGGTGCACACGCTCTCGGCGATCGTGGGCTACGTGCGCGAGGATCTCCTGGCGCCGCCCGGGCTGTCCGCCTGGGCGCGGGCCCAGCGCGCGCTGCAGCCCTACGAGGCGTGGCTCACCTTCAAGGACTGGATCGAGCGCGACAATCCGCGCCTGCAGTTCAGCGTGGCCCGCGGTCTCGTGCTCGCCGGCGCAATTCCCGAGAGCGACCGGCAGTGGGCCGCGCTGATGCGCGCCGAGGCGCGCGCCCGCCTCGCCTGGCTCGTCCCGCCCGGGGCCATCCTCTGCATGCCGACGACGCCGTTTCCAGCGCCGCGGAAGGGACTGTCGCTCTCGGCGCTCGAGCCGCTGCGCGGGCGCATCACATCCCTGTGCGCGCACGGCGGCCTGACCGGGGTGCCACAGGTCAGTCTTCCCGGCGCGACCGTCGACGGGCTGCCGGTGGGCCTGTCGATTGTCGGCGCGCGCGGCAGCGACGCGACGCTGGTGGCGGTGGCGAAGGCGATGGAGGCGAGCCGATGACCGACGTGACGCCCAACATTCCCGAGGTCGTGGCCGAGGTGCGGACCCTGATCGCGCAGCTGGCTCCGAACGTCGAGATGCAGAAGGACTGGCGCGGCCCGACCCATCTCGCCGAGTCGATCCGCCGGGTCACCAATTTCCTGACCCGCCACACGCCCGCGCCATGAACGACGCGCTGACCGGCCAGACGGTGGAGCTGCTGCAGCAACTGATCCGCAACGGGTGCGTGAACGACGGCACCGTCGCCTCGGGCCGGGAGGTGCGCACGAGCGACGTCCTGCGCGCCTACCTCGAGGGCAGCGGCCTCGACATCGAGGTCTACGAGCCCGACCGGGCGCCGGGCCGTACGAGCCTCGTCGCCCGCATCGAGGGAACCGACCCCGCCGCGCCGACCCTCTGCCTGATGGGCCACACGGACGTCGTGCCCGTGACGCCCGAGCACTGGACGCGCGATCCGTTCGGGGGCGAGCTGGTGAACGGCGAGGTCTGGGGGCGGGGCGCGGTCGACATGCTGAACCTCACCGCCTCCCAGGCCGTCGCGCTCAAGGCCCTGGCCCGGAGGGGCTGGCGGCCCCGGGGCACGCTCGTCTACCTGGCGTGCGCCGACGAGGAGGCGGGCGGCGCGCTCGGGGCCGGGCACGTGTGCAAGCGGCACTGGGACGCGCTGCGCGCGGACTACCTGTTGACCGAGAACGGCGGCACCGTCAGCGCGCACGACGGACAGACGAACGTCACGGTGCACGTGGGCGAGAAGGGCGTGGCCTGGCGCCGGCTGCGCGTCAAGGGCACGCCCGGGCACGGCTCGCTCCCGTACAGCGCCGACAACGCCCTGATCAAGGCCGCGCACGTCGTCACCCGCCTCGCCGACTACCGGCCGGCGCCCTACGTGAGCGATCTGTGGGGCGGCTTCGTCGCCTCGCTCGATCTCGACGCGGGCGTGAAGGCGGCCCTCGTCGATCCGTCGCGCGTCGACGAGGCCATCGGCCGGCTGCCGGCGGCGCTGGCCAGGGTGGCGTGGTCGAACACGCACACCACGTTCTCGCCGAACATGTGCCGCGCCGGCGTGAAGACCAACGTCATCCCCGACGTCGTCGACATCGAGGTGGACATCCGCACCATCCCCGGCGACAACGAGGACGAGGTGCGCCGTCACATCGACAAGGCGCTCGGCGACCTGTCGGAGGAGGTCATCGTCGAGAAGCTCTTCTCCAAGCAGGCATCGGTGTCGCCGACGGGGACCCCGCTGTGGGACGTGCTGGGGCGGGTGGTCGACGCCCACTACCCGGGCGCCCGGCTGCTGCCACGGCTGATCGTCGCGTTCACCGATGCGCCGTACTTCCGCGAGCACGGCGCCGTCGCCTACGGCTTCGGCCTGTTCTCGCGCACCCTGACGGCCGAGGCGATGTCCGGCCGCTTCCACGGCAACGACGAGCGCATCGACGTCGAGTCGCTGGCGCTCACCACCCAGGCCTGGCTCGACACCTGCGAGCTCTTCCTCGGGTAACGACGTGCAGAAACAGCACGTGACCAGGTAAGATCGCGCTCGAGGGAGATTGCCATGACGTTCGCCGCCGAGCACGACATCCCCATCCCGTACATGCAGCGCACGCGCGACTACTACCAGGCGCTCGGCTTCGCCCCCTATCGCTGGGCGCACTTCGCCGACGTCCCGTTCGCGCCGCTCAGGGCGCCGCTGGCGCAGGCGCGGGTGGCGCTGATCACGACGGCCGCGCCGTACCAGCCGGGCGTCGGCGATCAGGGGCCGGGCGCCAAGTACAACGCCGCCGCCAAATTCTACAAGGTCTACTCCGACTCGACCGAGGCCATTCCCGATCTGCGCATCTCGCACGTCGGCTACGACCGCGTCCACACGACGGCGGAGGATTCGAGGACCTGGTTTCCGCTGGCACGGCTGCAGGAGGCCGTGAAGGCTGGGCGGATCGGGGCCCTCGCACCGCGCTTCCACGGCGCCCCGACGAACCGGAGCCACCGGGTGACGACGGAGACGGACGCGCCGGAACTGCTCCGGCGGTGCCGGGAAGACGGCGCGGACGTGGCGGTCCTCGTCCCCAGCTGACCCGTGTGTCACCAGACCGTGAGTCTGGCCGCCCGGCATCTCGAGGAGAACGGAATCCCGACGGTGATCATGGGATGCGCCAAGGACATCGTGGAGTACTGTGGCGTCCCGCGCTTCCTCTTCAGCGACTTCCCGCTTGGCAACTCGGCCGGGCGTCCCTTCGACGTGGAGTCGCAAAGGGTGACGCTGGAGCTGGCGCTCCGCGTGCTGGAAAGCGCGCCCGTCGCGCGGACCACCGTCCAGTCGCCGCTGCGGTGGCGGGACGACGCGTCGTGGAAGCTCGACTTCTCGGACCTCAGCACGCTGACGCCGGAGGAGATCGCCGAGCGGCGCAAGGAGTTCGAGGTCGTCAAGGCTGTGGCCAAGACCAAGCGCGAGGAAGCATGAGCAAGCCGTTCGCCGGCGTCCGGATCCTGGACTTCACCCGCTACCTCGCCGGCCCCTATGGCACCTACCAGTTGGCCCTCCTCGGTGCGGACGTCGTCAAGATCGAGTCGCGCGACGGCGACGAGACGCGCAGCCAGCTCGTCGGCAAAGAGTGGGCGGACCGCAAGATGCCGCCAGGCTTCCTGGCGGTGAACGGCAACAAGCGCAGCATCACGCTCGACCTCCGGCGGCCGGAGGCGGTCGAGGTCGTGAAGCGGCTCGCGCGCACGGCCGACGTCGTGTGGGAGAACTTCCGGCCCGGCGTGATGGACAAGCTCGGGCTCGGCTACGACACCCTCGCCGCGCTCAACCCGCGGCTGATCTACTGCGCGGTCTCCGGGTTCGGCCACACGGGGCCGGAGCGGACGACGGCCGCCTTCGACGGCAAGCTGCAGGCGATGTCCGGGATCATGTCGATCACCGGCGAGCCGGCCGGCGGTCCCATGCGGGCGGGCTTCGCCATCTGCGACACCATCGGCGGCATGACGGCGGCGCTGGCGGTGTCGAGCGCGCTCTACCAGCGCACCCACACCGGCCGCGGCCAGTTCGTCGACGTCGCGATGCTCGACGCCGCGCTCGCCTTCATCCCGGGCCCGGTATCGGAGTACACCGTGGCCGGCATCGAGCAGAAGCAGATCGGCAACGGCTCGGTGAGCCGCAAGCCGACGGCGAACAGGTTCCGCGCCAAGGATGGGTTCATCGTCCTCGCCGTGCTGACGGAGAAGCAGTTCGCCAACCTCATGCGCACGATCGGATGCGCCGACGCGCTGGCCGATCCACGGTTCAAGGACTGGGCGGCGCGGACGGACAACGTGGCGGCGCTCCGCGAGGTCATCGAAAGCGCGCTGGCGGGCGACGATCCCAAGACGTGGGAGGCGCGGCTGACGGCGGCCGACGTGCCATGCAGCTGCGTCTGGAAGATCGACGAGATCGTCGGGCACCCCCAGCTCGAGCATCGCGACGTGCTGCAGACGGTCCCCTCGCGCTACGGCCCGATGCGGCTGGTCGGCGCCGGCTTCCGTCTCGCCCACGGCAGCCCCGGCATCGACCGCGAGCCGCCGACGCTCGGCGAGCACACGGACGAGATCCTCGCGGAAGCGGGCTACGCCCCCGCCGAGATCGAGCGGCTGCGGCGCGACGCGGTCGTCTGATCCGCCGGGAGCCTGGCCGTCCCGCGGCTGGCAACCCCTCTCGCGGCACGCGCTCCGCGGGTGGGTCGTCGATGCAGCCGGCGAGGCCGCCATCCGCGTGACGTGCGCCATGGCTACGGGCCGCCCGGTCCTTGACGGCGTGCCCGGGCCGGCGCAGGATGACCCCGACTCGCGGGCACGCCGTGCCCGACACCAGGTACTCGAGGGAGGCCTCATGCTCAACCCAGGCGACAAGGCGCCCGACTTCACCGGGCGCGATCACAACGGCAACACCGTCAAGCTGTCGGACTTCAAGGGCAAGACCGTGGTGCTGTGGTTCTATCCCAAGGCCGATACCCCGGGCTGAACCGCCGAAGGTTGCGGGTTCCGCGACCTCAAGGGCGACTACGATCGCAAGGGTGCCGTCATCCTGGGTGCTTCGTTCGACAGCCCGGCCGAGAACAAGGCGTTCGCCGAGAAGTTCAACTTCAACTTCCCGCTCCTCTGCGACACCGACCGTAGGATCGGCACCGCGTACGGCGCCAACGCCGATCCCCAGAAGGGCGCGGCCCGCGTCGGCGTGGTGATCGACCGTGACGGCACGATCAAGGAGTGGCACGGGCGCGTCGACGCGCGGGCGTGGCCGGCCGAGGTCGTGAAAACGCTGTAGGAGCGCTGGGCGTTCGGGCGGAGGCTATTCCGGTGACGGCCTGTCCGGAGTGCGGGCACGAGAACGCCGGCGCCCAGAAGTTTTGCGGCGAGTGCGGCGTGCGCCTGGCCGGCCGCTGCCGCACCTGCGGCGTCGTCAGCCCGCTGGGCCAGAAGTTCTGCGGCGAGTGCGGCAGTCCGATCGTGCCCGGCACCGCGCCCGCGGCCGTCGCGCCCGCCGCCGCCCGCTTCAGCTCGCCGTACGCCTACACGCCCAGGCACCTCGCCGAGCGCATCCTCACCTCGAAGGCCGCCTTCGAGGGCGAACGCAAGCAGGTCACGGTCCTTTTCGCCGACATGAAGGGCTCGACCGAGCTGCTCGCCGACCGCGATCCGGAGGAGGCGCGGAAGATCCTCGACCCCGTGCTCGAGCGGATGATGGAGGCTGTGCACCGCTACGAGGGGACCGTGAACCAGGTCATGGGCGACGGCATCATGGCGCTCTTCGGCGCGCCGCTCGCCCACGAGGACCACGCCGTGCGCGCGTGCTATGCGGCCCTGCGCATGCACGAGGCGATCCGCCGCTATACGGAGGACGTGCGCCGAACCCATGGCGCCGAGGTCCAGATCCGCGTCGGGATCAACTCGGGCGACGTGGTGGTCCGCTCGGTGGGCAATGATCTGAGGATGGACTACACCGCGGTCGGGCAGACGACGCACCTCGCCGCGCGCATGGAGCAGCTCGCTCCCGCCGGCACGACCCGGCTCACCGCCGAGACGCTGCGGCTGGCCGAGGAGTTCGTGCAGGTGCGCCCGCTCGGACCCATTCCCGTCAAGGGCCTCGCCGTCCCCGTGGAGGTGTTCGAGCTGACGGGCGCCGGCGCCGTCCGGACGCGCCTCCAGGCCGCGCGCGCCCGGGGCTTCAGCCGCTTCGTCGGTCGGGACGCCGAGATGGACCAGATCCGGCAGGCGGCCGCCCAGGCCCGGCAGGGGCGGGGCCAGCTCGTCGCCGTCGTCGGCGAGGCGGGAGTCGGCAAGTCACGGCTCTTCTACGAGTTCACCCACTCGCACCACGTGCTCGGCACGAGCGGCGCCGGCTGGCGGGTGCTCGAGGCGAGCTCGGTGTCCTACGGCAAGGCCACGCCGTTCCTGCCCCTGGCCGAGCTGCTGCGCGGCTACTTCCGCATCGACGATCGCGACGACCTCCGCACCGTGCGGGCCAAGGTGACGGGCACGCTCCTCACCCTCGACCGTGCGCTCGAGGACGCGGTGCCCGCGGTCCTCTGGATCCTCGACGTCCTCGAGCCCGGGGATGCGTTCCTCGGGCTGGAGCCGCCGCAGCGCCGCCGGCGCGCCATCGAAAGCGTCAAGCGGGCGCTGCTGCGCGAGAGCCAGGTGCAGCCGGTGCTGCTCCTGTTCGAGGACCTGCACTGGATCGACACGGAGACGCAGGCCGTCCTCGACAGCCTGGCCGAGAGCCTGGGGAGCGCGCCCGTCCTGCTCGCCGTCAACTACCGGCCGGAGTACCGTCACGGCTGGGGCAGCAAGACCTACTATCGCCAGCTCCGCATCGACCCGTTGCCGCCGGAGAGCGCGGACGCGCTGCTCCGGGCCCTGCTCGGCGCCGATCCCTCCACCGCGCCGCTGGTACCGCTCCTCATCGCGCGGACGGAGGGCAATCCGCTCTTCCTCGAGGAGAGCGTGCGGACGCTCGTGGAGACGGGTGCCCTCGCCGGCGACCCCGGCGCCTACCGACTCGTCCGGCCCGCCGCCACGATCCAGATGCCGGCGACGGTCCAGGCCATCCTCGCCGCGCGCATCGATCGCCTGCGCCCCGAGCTCAAGCGCCTGCTCCAGGCCGCCGCCGTCGTGGGCAAGGACGTGCCGGTGGCGCTCCTCGCCGCCGTCGGGGAGCTGGCGGACGACGCGCTGCACCCGGCGCTGGGCGAGCTGCAGGCGGCGGAGCTGCTGTACGAGGCGCGGCTCTTTCCCGACCTCGAGTACACGTTCAAGCACGCCCTCACCCACGAGGTGGCCTACAACGGCGTGCTCCAGGAGCGCCGGCGCGCGCTCCACACCACGATCCTCGAGACGCTCGAGCGCCTCCACGCCGACCGCCTCGGCGAGCAGGCCGAGGTGCTCGCGCACCACGCGGTGCGGGCGGGCATCGCCGACAAGGCCGTCCGCTACCTGCGCCAGGCGGGGACGAAAGCAGCCGCCCGCGCCGCGAACCGGGAGGCCGTCGATTTCCTCGAGCGCGCCCTGGCGCTCCTCGCCGAGCTGCCCGAGACGCGCGAGACGCTGTCCGAGGCCCTCGACGTCCGCATCGCGCTCGGCACTCCCCTCATCGCGGTGCACGGGCCGCCGTCGCCCCTCGTCGAGGCGTCGTATCGCGCGGCGCTGGAGCTGGTGGAGCGGCTCGACGATGCCTCGCGACGGTTCCTCGTCCTGTGGGGACTCTGGTACGTCAGCTTCACGCGGGGCGACTACACGCCCGCCGTGACGGCCGGCGAGCGCTTGCTCGAGACCGCCCGGCGGGGCAATGACAGCGGGCAGCTCCTCGAGGCCCACCACGCCCTGTGGCCGACCCTCGTGTCGATGGGCGAGGTGCGACGGGCCCTGCCCCACCTCGAGCGCGGCATCGCGCTCTACGACCGCGATCGCCATGGCTCCTACGCCTCGCTGTACGGCGGCCACGATCCCGGCACGTGCTGTCGCTACTTCCTGGGGCTGAGCCAGTGGGGCCTCGGGTACCCCGAGCGTGCCCTCGTCTCGGTGTACGAGGCGGCACGCCTGGCGGAGACGCTGGGGCACGCCATGACGTCCACCATGACGCTGTCGTTCGTGACCTCGATCCTGTCCCTCTGCGGCGATCGGCCGGCCGCCATCAGCGCGGGGGAGCGGTGCCTGGCCATCGTCGATGCGCACGGCTTCCGCGGCCGGGGCATCGACGTAGCGGTGCTGCTTTACGCGGCCCGTGGCGATCGTCCCGACGTGGCGGCGCTCGACGCGCTCCAGGGCGAGCGCGCCCGGGAGCCCCTGCGGTCGCTGCGCTACGTGATGAGCGACTGCACCGTCGCCTGGCTGTACGGCAAGGCGGATGCGCCCGAAAAAGGGCTGCAGGTGCTGGCGGCGCTGGGCGACGCCGAGGGCGGCGGGTTCTACGGCTCCGAGGTCCTCCGGGTGGAAGGCGAGCTGCGCCGGCGCATCGCGCCACAGGCCCACGACGACGCCGCGCGCTGCTTTCAACGGGCCATCGACCTCGCGCGCCGTCGCGAGTTGAGGTCGCTGGAGCTGCGCACCGCGACGAGCCTCGCCCGGCTGTGGCGCGACCAGGGGCGGCGGGAGGACGCGCGCCGCGCGCTCGCCGAGGTCTACGAGTGGTTCACCGAGGGCTTCGACACGCAGGACCTCCGCGCCGCGAAGGCCCTGCTCGACGAGCTGGCGCCGGGGCCCGCCGGCCGTCCCCGCTGAGCCTGCCCGGTCGACGCTCGACTGGTACGGCCGCTGGCTGCCCCC
>DASTOJ010000251.1:0-19506 GCA_035762565.1 Candidatus Methylomirabilota bacterium
CCGGCGGAGCCGCGCCGCTCCTCGATGACCCGCGAGGGCCTCGAGATGGCCCCCTCGCCCAGCTCGCCCCCCACGCTCGGCGCGTCCTGGAAGGCGAGACGCGCCTCGACTCCAGGAATGCAAAAGGCCGCGGGCTGGTCACCCGCGGCCTGGAGGGTGTGGTTCGCCGCGGGCTCCGTCTGCCCGCGGCTCCGGTCGGATCAGGTCAAAGCCGGTGGGCAGACTCCGGCGAAGAAGTAAAAGTAGGGGAACGGAGCTCGCGTCCGGCTGTCCATGGCGTGCGGCGTAATCTACGGGCCGCACGCGCGCCTGTCAAGCCCCTTTCCCCACCCGATCGCCGGGACGCTCACCGGGCCTGCTCCCGGCGGCCGGCGGAGCCGCCGCGGCGGAAGCGGCGGATGATGCGGTCGCGATAGTAGTAGAGGGGCAGGCAGACCGCCGCCGTCAGCGCGATGAAGACAGCCGCGTAGACGTACTGCTGCTGGCCGACGTGGGCGCCGAAGTACGAGCTGATCCAGGTGCCGGGGATGCGCCCGATCGTGGAGACGACGGCGAAGATCCAGAACGGCATCGGGCTGATGCCGAACAGATAGGAGATGATGTCCTTCGGGAAGCCCGGAATCAGGTAGAGGATGAAGCAGAGGATCGCGCCCTCCGCCTCGATGATGAAGTTCATCCGGTGCCAGTGGTGCTCGCTGAGCCAGGGCCGGATGAGCGGCTCCCCCCACAGCCGCCCCAGGCCGAAACAGGTCAGCGTGCCGATCGTCAGCCCGATCGTCGAGTAGACGAGCCCCCACAGCGTCCCGAACAGGGCCCCCCCCACCGGTCCGGTGATCTCGCCGGGAATGGGCGAGATGACCACCTGCATGGCCTGGATCGCGATGAAGACCAGCGGCGCCATCCAGCCCCAGGCGGCGACCGTCGCCTTCAGGAAATGCTTGTCCCGGTAGAGGCGGACCACGGTCCTGACGATGGGCGCGTCGGTGACGACGAGCCAGACGACGACGACCAGCGCGACGGCCAGCAGCATGGAGGCCAGCGCCCAGCGGGTGGGGCCGCTCCAGGCCATCGGGCCGCGCTTGAGGTGCAGGGTCACTGCGGCGGCCGGCGATCCCGCCACGGGCACGCCGCCTCGAAGGTGGCGGCCGCGGCCAGCACGGTGCGGTCGGCGTGACGGCGGCCCACGATCTGCAGGCCGACGGGCAGCCCGTCGTCGGTGACGCCGGCCGGCACGGAGACGGCCGGCTGCCCGGTGAGATTGAATGGATAGGTGAAGGGCATCCAGCCCAGCCGCGACACCGGCTGGCCGGCGATCTCCCGCGGCACGCCGGCGCCGAGCGGGAACGGCGGCACGGCCGCCGTCGGCGTCAGCAGCAGGTCGAACCGCGCCAGGAAGGTGTGGACCTCCTGCCAGTAGGCGCTCGCCTGAGCCATCGCGCGCAGGTAGTCGCGCGCGGTCACGGCGCCGCCGCGACGGACGAAGCGCACCAGGGAGGCGTCCATGTCGGCCTCGCGCGCGGGCAGCTCGTCCCCCCACGCCGCGTAGAACTGGGCGGCCACGATCGTGCCGAAGGCCTCCTCGGGACTCTCCCAGCCCGGGTTGACGACCTCCACGTGGCAGCCGAGCGTCTCGAACTCGGCGGCCGCGTTGCCGCAGATCTCCAGCACGCGCGCGTCCACGGCCGCGTAGCCGAGGTCGGGGGTCCAGGCGACGTGCAGGCCGCGCACGTCGAGCTCGCACGCGTCCAGGTACGCGCCCGGCTCGCGCGGCAACGAGGTGCGGTCGCGGTCGTCACTGCCCGCGATCACGTCGAGGACGGCGGCCGCGTCTCGCACCGTGCGCGCCAGCGGGCCGCTGTGCCCGACGTGCTCCCAGCCCGGGAAGCCGGGAGTCTGGGGCACGCGACCGAACGAGGGCTTGAAGCCCACGAGGCCGCAGAACGCGGCGGGCACGCGCACCGAGCCTCCGCCGTCGGTGCCGAGCGCGACCGGACCCAGCCCGCTCGCCACCGCGGCGGCGGCGCCGCCGCTCGAGCCACCCGGCGTGCAGGCGAGATTCCACGGGTTGCGCGTCACGCCGAACAGCGGGTTGTCGGTGAGCCCCTTGTGGCCGAACTCCGAGGTGTTCGTCTTTCCCAGGATGACCGCGCCGGCGGCCTTCAGCCGGCCGACGGCGGCGTTGTCCTCCTCCGGCACCAGCTCCTCGAAGAGCCGGGAGCCGCCGGTGGTGCGCAGGCCGCGTGTGTAGAGCACGTCCTTGAGCGACAGCGGCACGCCGTGGAGCGCGCCGAGCGGCTCGCGCTTCATCACCGCGATCTCCGCCTCGCGGGCGGCCACGCGCGCGGTCTCCGCCGTCACCAGGCAGAACGCGTTGAGCCGGGGATTGAGCGCCTCGATGCGGGCGAGCAGGGCAGCGGTGACCTCGACCGGCGAGAGCTGCTTGTCGCGGATCAGCGCGGCGAGCTCGAGCGCCGAGCGCCAGGCCAGGTCTTCGTTCACCGTACGTGCTCGACAATCAAGGCAAAATTCTCCGCACCATCCCCGCATTGTATCATCCGGCTCGTGAGCGGCGCGGAGGGCCGGGTGACTCGCGACGAGCGCGGGCGCCGCGTGCGCGAGCGCGACCCTCGCGGCGCCGACGTCGCCACGCTCGCGTGGGCGCCGGACGGAAGCCTGGCCTCGGCGACCGTCCGCCTGCCCGACGGCTCGTGGCTGTCCGTGGCGCCGCGGGCCGCGCACGACGAGCGCTGGGGCGTGTCCGACCTGCTGCGCCACGGTGAGGTGGCCGTCACGCACTGCGCGGCGATCGACTGGGCCCGCGTGGACGCCATCCCGCCGCTGGCCGAGCCGGCCCGGCTGCCGCCCGGAGCCGGCACGGCGGTGCTGAACCTGATCGCGTCCCTGGCCGCGGACCAGCAGCGCGGGCCGCTCGCGTATCGCGGGCCCTACCCGACCGAGCAGCTCTTCCTGGCGCTCCTGGAATCCTTCCACTGGGAGCGCGCGGACGACGTCGAGCCGGGGGCGCCTCGTCCTGCGGCGCCCGACGATCCCCTGACGGACTTCGTGGCCGGCGCGTTGAGGTGGCGACCGGCGCCGCACACGCGGGCGTTCGCGCCCGGCGGCGTGTACGTGCAGACCCGCGCGCGCGTGGACAAGGTCGTGTGGCGCGGCCGCGCCTACTACCGCGCCGACTGGCAAGGCGTGGAGCGGCACGCGCCCCATCGTCTCCACGACGCCGGCGGCCGCGTCCGCGGCTCGCTGTGGGCGCTCGGCGAGCCACTCGAGGAACATCTCGTGCTGGCGCCCGACGGCACCGTCCTCGCCGCCGGGCTGCCGCCGTCCGCCGACGAGCCGGGGGGCGGATTGCCCCGCGAGGTGGCCGCCGGCCTGGGAGCGGTCGTCGCGGCCGGCAGCGCGCCGCCCCTGGCCGCCTGCCTGCGCGCGATCGCCGGCGGCCTGGCGCCCGAGTGGGCGCCGCTGGCCGGGGACCTCGCCACGCTCGACGGCGACCGCGCCCGTCTCTCGCTGCGGCTGCGCCGCGCGCTCGCCGCGCGGCTGAGGCGCGCCGGGAGCCGCGGCGAGCAGGTGCGGCTCGGCTTCCTGGCGCTGACCGAGCTGGCCCAGGCGCTCGGAGACTCGCTGCGCGCGCGCGCCCAGGCGCGCCTGGCGGCCGCGCCGCCGTCGGTCCAGGCAGAGGCCCTCGCGGCCGGGCGCTCACCGGCCGAGGCGGCGGCCGGAGCGCGGGCGATCGGGACGGCGGTGGAGGCGCTCCTGGCGGACGCCGCTCAGCTGCGGGCGTGAACGACGAGCATGACGTTCAAGGCGAGGAAGCCGGCGACGGAGATCGTCGACAGCGCCACGTAGAGGGCCCAGAGCGCCTCCTGGCGTCCGAACCGGCGCGGCGCCCGCAGCCGCAGCAGGCTGCCCGCCCAGGCCATCGCCTCCTGCTTGAGGGTGGGCGTGCCGAGCAGGTCCACCAGCACGTGGTAGCCGTCCATCTCGATGAAGCAGAACGGGTAGAGCGCGATGACGAACGCCTGCCACTGGATCATGCCGGAGGCGGCCGCGAAGGCCTGCGTGAAGCTGCCGAGCGGCGAGAGCAGCGCGAGGATGAACCAGAGCGAGCCCAGCACCAGATGCACGAGCGCGCCCGAGACCGCCGTCACCACGCGGGCCCGCCGGCCGGTCATGAAGATGTCGGTGACGTCCACGTAGAACGTCGGCACGAAGCCGTGCAGGAACGTGAAGCCGAACTCGCGCACGCGGCGCCGGTAGTGAATGAGCGCCAGGCCGTGCACGATCTGGTGGGCGGCCACCGTGAGGAAGAACAGCAGCTTCACCGTGAGGACACCGCGAAGCGCCTGACCGCCGAACCCGGCCACGATGTCGCTGCCCTCGCGCCAGAGCCTGACCCCGGCCACCAGCCCCGCCACCACCAGCAGTGCGCAGACGACGACGCCGAGCCGCGTGAAGAGCAGGAAGCCGCCCCACCGGTAGGCCGCGTTGAACGCGCGCTGCACGTTGCGGCTGGAGATGTTGATGCGCTCGAGGGCGGTGAAGCCCGTCTCGATCGCCCGCACCACCGGCCGCCGCCGGTGGCGGGCCAGCGCCTGCCGCAGGCGCGAGGAGGGCGTGAGCGTCAGCAGCTGGGCCCGCTGCAGCTTGCGCATGAGGGTGGGGATGATGTCGAAGTCGAACGCGCCGTAGCGGAGCACGTACGCGGTGGCGATCTCCTGGAGCGAGGCGCGTCCGTCCATCTGTTCCCAGAGGAACTTCTCGGGCTCGGTCAGCAGGAGAAAGCGGTCGGTCGCGGTGTTCTTGAGGACGAAGCTGCGCCGGCCTCCCATGCGCGAGGCCATCTCGGCCAGCTCGTAGGACTCGGCCGCCACCCGCTGGGGCCGGAAGCGCACGAACGCCGTGGCGCTGCCAACCTCGTGGACCTCGAAGCCGTCGTCGCCCTCGCGGCGGACCAGGAGCTCCAGCTTGGCGCGGCGCGGGGGCGGCGAGGACGGCGCCCCGGTCTCTCTCATCGGCTGTCGAGGTCGAGGCCCGTGGCCTCCAGGCCCCAGCGCGTCACCTCGGCGACGAGGTCGCCCGAGGCCCGCAGTCGCTCGATGAAGACCTGCACGAGCGCGAAGAAGAACGCCGCCGCGGCCCGGGGGCTCTGCTCGGTCATCTGCCGCAGCGCTTCGCGATCGAGCGCCAGCAGCGTGGCGTCGGAGTCGGCCTGGATGGTGGCCGAGCGCGGGGCGCGGTCGAACAGGCTCATCTCGCCGAAGAAGTCGCCGGGGCCGATGCGGGCCAGCACCTGCTCGACGCGGCCGGTGACGGGCTTGGAGATGACGAACGACCCGCGGCGGACGATGAACATCTCCTCGCCGGGGTCGCCCTCGCGGCAGAGCACCTGCCCGCGCCTGAGCGGCCGCTCGCGCAGGCTCTGGCCGAGGGCGCTCAGCTCGGGCGCGGCGATGTCCTTGAACAGCCGCACCTCTCGCAGGAAGGCGAGGGTCTCGGCGGGGCTGGACACCGGCGCCGCCGGCCTAGGTGGCCACGCGGCGGATGAGCGCGGTCCGGAAGGCCTGGGCCCGCTCCCCGGTCGGCGCCGTGGCGAGCCGCGCGAGGGCGCTCAGCACGGTGCGACGCTCGTCGTCGTTCAGCTCGTACTGGGCCAGGACCGAGTCCGGCGACCGCTGCAGATCCGCGAGGAAATCGGGATCGATCATGGCCCGACCGACGAGTTCTGGGAGACGTTGCACCATGGCGGGCCGATCATACCAAACCGGGTTCAGGCGAGAAAGGGTTCCTCCCCCCTCACGTCTTTCCATCGCCCGGCGACTGGAAGCAGTCGAGCCGGAACGCCTCGGGACTCTTGAGGCCCCAGAAGTTGCTGTCCCGACCACCCCCGTAGCTCGCCCGCTCCACGGCCAGGCGCGCCTGCTCGTACGCGGCCGCGATCGCGGGCGTGATGCCGGAGCGGCAGATGTCGCGCACGGCATGGTGGTAGCGCGCGACCTCGGCCTGGAACGCCGCCGCCGGGGCGGCGGCCCCAAGCAGCCCCAGCACGAGCGCGGCGCGCGTCGCGAGGCGGGCAATCACCATCGTGGTCAACGCTGAATCCAAGACCTCGGTTCCGGTGTTCTAAGGAGTAGGTACGCGCGACTCCCACGGCGCGAACCCCTGGAGGCCCGGCGATGCGCCGCCTGTCGGTGGCTCTGCTCGCTCCTCTGCTCCTGGCCTCGACCGTCCTGGCCGGGCCCAACTACGCGCCCGGAAGCCTCGATCACCACTTCCGGATCGAGCACCAGACGTCCTCGGGCGCCCGGGGACCCGTGCTCGAAGGCTACGTGTACAACGACACCAACCTGCTGGCCGATCGCATGCGCCTCAGCATCGAAATCCTCGACACCTCCGGTCGGGTCGTGGGCACGACTACCACGTGGGTGCTGGGCGGCGTTCCACCCAACAATCGCGCCTGGTTCTCGACCCCTGTACCCGCGGCCGCCAGATACCACGTCGAGATCCTGTCCTTCGACTGGGTCGGGCGCGGTGGCGGCGGTCAGTAGCGAGCGCGGCGGCGAGGACACCGCAGGCTTTGACAGGCCGGGCAGGGCCGACCTAGAGTAGCGGCAGCGTTCGACCTCGCGGGAGGTGCCTCGTGGTCACGTCGCCCGCGCGCGGTCTGGCAGGTCTGGTGGTAATCCTGACGCTGGCCGCCTGCCCGCTCCCTGCCCACCCGCAGTCCTCGGCGGGTCCTGCCTATGTCACGCGGGTCATCGAGGGCGACACGCTGTACGCCGAGCTGGGGGGCCGGCTCGAAGCGGTGCGCTATCTGGGCGTCAACACGCCGCGAATCGAGCACCCGACGCGCGGCGCCGAAGCGTATGCCGACGCCGCGCGCGAGGCCAACCGCCGGCTGGTCGAGGGCAAGTGGATCCATCTGGTGTTCGAGAGCCAGCCGCGTGACCGGCACGGCCGGCTGCTCGCCTACGTCTGGGTCGGTGCGCTGTTCGTCAACGCCGCGCTGGTCCACTACGGCTACGGCGAGGCGGCGGTCTCGACGTCGACCACGCGCTACGGAGACTACTTCCGCGCCCTCGAGACCGGCGCGCGGCAGGACGGGCGCGGGCTCTGGAGAGATCCCGTGGCGCAGGCGTACCATCGGCCCCGGCCGCCCGAGAGCGCCGCGGCCGCCGGCGATTACGAAGAACGGGCCGCCGACGCCTCGGGCGGGCGCGTCTTCTCGGCGCCCGCGCCGTTCGCCCCGCCGCCGATGCCGGCCTCGCCTGCGCCTGCCGTGGGCGCGCCCGCCTCCCGGTCCCCGACGCCCGGCCCGTCGTACAGCTCGCCGCGGGGCGCGACAAGCCCGCGGTAGCGCGGGGGGCCTTCACGCCCCCAACGCTCGTCGCGCTCCGGCAAGCCGGGACGCTCCGCGATGACCCGTGCGGGCCTCGCGGTGGCCTCATCCCCCACCCCCCCGACGCCCGGCCGGCCGGAAGAGCAGCGCGTCCCGGCTGAGCGTGACGTCGAGCTCCCCGAGCGCGGTCAGGCGGGCGCGCCGGCTGGCGCGGAGCGCGCGATAGGTGCCGGCCATGACGTCGCGGGCGTCCGCGGCGTCGAGGCGGACGACGTGGCGCAGCCGCTGGCGGCGCTCGAGGGCGAACAGCGGCGCGAGCGCCGCGAGCGCCGCCTCGACGCGATCGCGGGCGACCCCCTCGCCGAGGACGGCGGCGCGAAGCTCGATCAGATCGTCGGGGCCGGGGACCACGACCAGCAGACGGCCGGCGGCGGCGAGGACGCGCCGGAACTCGCCGGCGTTCCGTCGCCCGGTGACCGAGAGCACGAGGGCGAACGATGCGTCCGCGTACGGCAGGACGCGATCCCCATTGCCGACGATCCAGTGCAGGTGCGGATACCGCCGGGCGGCGGCGTCGATGGCGTCCGTCGAGATGTCGAGCCCGTGCCCCACGCAGCCGGACCGCCCCGCGACGGCCGCCAGGTAGTCGCCCTCGCCGCAGCCGACCTCGAGGGCGGCGTCGCGCGGCGTGAGGCTCACCAGGTCCGTCAGCGCGTCCACGAGGGGCGTCTCGAACCCGCGGGCGAGGAACCGTCGCCGCGCCCGCAAGATCTCCGCGGCGTCGCCCGGCCGGGCCGAGCGCCGGTCCTGCACCTGCAGCAGGTTGACGTAGCCGCTTCGGGCGACGTCGAAGGAGTGCCGGCGGAGACAGATCAGGCGGCGCCCCTGGCGCGCCAGCGGTCGCCGACACCCCCGCACCGGGCACAGCAGCGTGACCATACCGGCAGTAAACAGCGTCGAGCCGGCGCGCGCTACCGGCCGTCCAGCGCCAGGTTCAAGGCGAGCACGTTCACGCGCGGTTCGCCGAGGAATCCGAGCTGGCGGCCCTCCGTGTGCTGCGCGACCAGTCGCCGCACGGCCGCGTGGTCCAGCATGCGGGCCCTGGCCACTCGCCCCACTTGGTACAGCGCGGCGGCGGGGCTGACGTGGGGGTCGAGCCCGCTACCCGAGGCCGTGACCAGGTCCACCGGCACGGGAATCGTGTTGCCGGGATCGGCGGCCCGCAGGGCGTCGACGCGCCGCTGCACGGCCCTGATCAACGCCGGGTTCGTCGGTCCCAGGTTCGAGCCCGACGAGGCGCTGGCGTTGTAGGCGAAGGGCGACGTCGCCGACGGGCGGCCCCAGAAGTACTTCGGGTCGTCGAAGGGCTGGCCGATCAGCGCCGAGCCGACGGCCTTGCCGCCCTTGACGATCAGGCTGCCGTTGGCCTGGTGTGGGAACACCACCTGGGCGATGACGGTGACGAGCGCCGGATAGGCCAGGCCGGTCACCACCGATAACAGGATCAGCGAGACGAGGGCGGGTCGAATGTGGGCACTCATGGCGTCGGCTCCTTACACCAGACCCAGGGCGACCAGGATCATGTCGATCAGCTTGATGCCCGGGAACGGGATGATGACGCCGCCGATGCCGTAGATGCAGACGTGGCGGCGCAGGACGGCGGCGGCGCCGATCGCCCGGTAGCGCACGCCCTTCAGCGCGAGCGGGATCAGCGCGAGGATGATCAGCGCGTTGAAGATGACGGCGGACAGGATCGCGCTCTGCGGCGTGGCTAGGCGCATGACGTTCAGCGCCTCCAGCACCGGGTAGGTCGAGGCGAACGCCGCCGGGATGATCGCGAAGTACTTGGCGACGTCGTTGGCGATGCTGAACGTCGTCAGCGCGCCGCGGGTCATCAGCATCTGCTTGCCGGTCTCGACGACCTCGAGCAGCTTGGTCGGGTTCGAGTCGAGGTCGACCATGTTGCCGGCTTCCTTGGCGGCCTGGGTGCCGGTGTTCATGGCCACCGCCACGTCGGCCTGGGCCAGCGCCGGCGCGTCGTTGGTCCCGTCGCCGGTCATCGCGACCAGCCGCCCCTGGGCCTGCATCTCGCGGATCAGACGGAGCTTGGCCTCGGGGGTCGCCTCGGCCAGAAAGTCGTCGATCCCCGCCTCCGCGGCGATGGCCGCCGCGGTCAGGGGATTGTCGCCCGTGATCATGACGGTCTTGATGCCCATCCGCCGCAGCTGGATGAACCGCTCGCGGATGCCGCCCTTGACGACGTCCTTGAGCTGGATCACGCCCAGCACCCGCGAGCCGTCGCAGACGACCAGCGGCGTGGCGCCCTCCTTCGACACGCGATCCACGATCCCTCGCACCTCGGCGGGCAGCGCGCCGCCCACGCCCTTGACGTGAGCCTCGATGGCGTCGGCGGCGCCCTTGCGGACCTGGCGGCCGTTCAGGTCGACGCCGCTCATCCGCGTCTGCGCCGTGAAGGCCACGAAGGTGGCGCCGAGCCTGGCGACGTCGCGCTCGCGGATCGCGTACTTCTCCTTGGCCAGCACCACGATGCTGCGGCCCTCCGGGGTCTCGTCGGCCAGCGAGGCCAGCTGGGCGGCGTCGGCCAGCTCCCGCTCCGCCACGCCCGAGGCCGGGTAGAACCCGGTGGCCTGGCGATTGCCGAGGGTGATGGTGCCGGTCTTGTCGAGGAGCAGCACGTCGACGTCGCCAGCCGCTTCGACGGCCCGGCCCGACATGGCGATGACGTTCTTCTGGATCATGCGGTCCATGCCGGCGATGCCGATCGCCGACAGCAGCGCGCCGATCGTCGTCGGGATCAGGCACACCAGCAGCGCGACCAGGACGGTCACCGTCACCGGCGTCCCCTGCCCGGCCGCCTCCACGCCGAAGACGGAATAGGGCAGCAGGGTGGTCGTGGCCAGCAGGAGGACGATGGTCATCGCCGCGAGCAGGATGTCGAGCGCGATCTCGTTCGGCGTCTTCTGCCGCCTGGCGCCCTCCACCAGCGAGATCATGCGGTCCAGGAACGCCTCGCCGGGATTGGCGTCGACCTCGACGACGAGCCAGTCGGACAGCACCTGGGTGCCGCCGGTCACCGAGCTGCGGTCGCCGCCGCTCTCGCGGATGACGGGGGCGCTCTCGCCGGTGATGGCGCTCTCGTTCACCGAGGCCACGCCTTCGATCACCGTGCCGTCGGCCGGGACGAGGTCGCCGGCCTCGACCAGCACGTACTGGCCCCGGCGCAGCGTGGAGGCCGACACCACCTCGTACGCCGCGCCGCGGTCGGGCCGTGGCAGCCGCTTGGCCTGCAGGTCGCGCCGGGCCTGGCGCAGCGAGGCCGCCTGGGCCTTGCCGCGCCCCTCCGCCATCGCCTCGGCGAAATTGGCGAAGAGCACCGTGAACCACAGCCACACCGACACCCGGAAGATGAACCAGGCCGGCGCCTCGCCTCGGCCGGCGAGCGCCTGCAGCCACAGCAGCGTCGTCAGGGTCGAGCCCACGTAGACGACAAACATCACGGGATTGCGCACCTGGCGCCGCGGTGTGAGCTTGCGGAACGAGTCGGCGATCGCCTGCTTCACGGTCGAGCGATCGGGCATCGCCATCCCCTCACTTGGCGGCGGCGAGCGCCAGGTGCTCGACGATCGGCCCGAGCGCCAGCGCCGGCAGGAACGTCAGCGCGCCCACCAGCACCACCACGCCGATCAGCAGCCCCACGAACAGCGGCTGGTGGGTCGGCAGCGTGCCCGGGCCGCTGGGGACGGTCTTCTTGCGGGCCAGCGCCCCGGCGATCGCCAGCGTCGGGACCGCCAGCCAGTAGCGCGCGAACAGCATCGCGACCCCGAGCGCCGTGTTGTAGAAGGGCGTGTTGGCGCCGAGCCCGGCGAAGGCGCTGCCGTTGTTGTTGCCCGCCGACGAAAACGCGTACAGCACCTCGCTGAAGCCGTGGGCGCCGGGGTTGAAGATGGTGGCCTTGCCGCCGGGCGACACCACCGCGATCGCCGTGCCGATGAGCACCACGGCCGGCGGGATGAGGATGACCAGCGAGGCCATCTTCATCTCGTAGGCCTCGATCTTCTTGCCCAGGTACTCGGGCGTGCGGCCGACCATCAGCCCGGCCACGAACACCGCGATGATCGCGAAGACGAGCATGCCGTAGAGGCCGGAGCCCACGCCGCCGAAGACGACCTCGCCGAGCTGCATCAGCCCCATCGGCACCAGACCGCCGATCGGAGTGAACGAATCGTGCATCGAGTTGACGGAGCCGTTGGAGGCGGCGGTCGTCGCCGTCGCCCACAGGGCCGAGCCGGCGATGCCGAAGCGGACCTCCTTGCCCTCCATGTTGCCCCCCGACGAGCGCGCGCTCGCGGTGTGGTCCACGCCCTGCGCGACGAGCGTGTGGCCGTTCTGCTCGGCGACTACGCAGACCAGGAGGAGTCCCACGAACATGACGGTCATGGCCGCCAGGAGCGCCCAGCCCTGGCGGGTGTCGCCGACCATGACGCCGAACGTGTGGCAGAGGGCGCCGGAGATCACGAGGATCGACAGCAGCTCGACGAAGTTCGAGAGCGGAGTCGAGTTCTCGAACGGATGCGCCGAGTTGACGTTGAAGAAGCCGCCCCCGTTCGTCCCCAGCTGCTTGATCGCGATCTGGGAGGCCGCCGGGCCGAGGGCGATGACCTGCTCGGTCACCGGCTCGTCGTACTCGGTCGGCTGCACCACGGCGACGGTTGCATAGGGCTTGAACGTCTGCACGACGCCCTGGGAGACGAGGGTGAGCGCCACGACGAAGGACAGCGGCAGCAGGATGTACAGCGTGCTCCGGGTCATGTCCACCCAGAAGTTGCCGATCGTCTCGGTCGAGCGCCGCGCGAAGCCGCGGATGAGCGCGGCGAGGGTGGCCATGCCGGTCGCCGCCGAGACGAAGTTCTGCACGGTCATCCCGAGCATCTGGGTCAGATCGCTCATCGTCGTCTCCCCGCCGTAGCCCTGCCAGTTGGTATTGCTGGCGAAGCTCACCGCGGTGTTGAACGACGAGTCCGTCGAGACGGCCCCGAGGCCCTGGGGGTTGAGGGGCAGCACGCCCTGCAGCCGCTGCAACAGGTACACGGCCAGCAGGCCGGCGAGGTTGAAGAGCAGCATCGTCGCCGCGTAGGTCTTCCAGCCCATCTCCTCGCCGGGCCGGACGCCCGCCAGCCGGTAGATCAGGCGCTCCAGCCAGCCGAGGACGCGCTCGAGCCCGAACGGCTGATCCTGGTACACCCGCGCCATGTAGGCCCCGAGCGGCCTGGCCAGCGCGAGCAGGACGACCACGTACAGCGCGAGCTGAAAGACCCCGCTCGCCGTCACGAGAAGAGCTCCGGCTGGAGCAGCGCCAGCACCAGGTAGATCAGCAACGCCAGCGACACGATCCCGCCGACGACGTAGAGCAGCGGCACGGCTCGCGTCCTATACCCGTTCGCAGAGCTTCACGAACGCCCAGGTCAGACCAAAGAAGAGCACCGCAAGCCCGACGTAGAGCGCATCCCCTGCCCAGTCCATGTGTCGTCCTCCTCCACCGCCAAGGACGCTACGGCGACCGCCGTAAAGGCGCCGTCAATATCGAGTCTCCGAGCGTCAAGGCGACGTAATGCGACCTGGCGCTGCGATGTGGGCGCCGGCGGTGTTACGGTGTACGCCATGGAGTCGAACGAGCGCGTTCTCGAGGCCGCCGAGAACATCGTCAAGGGCGTCGACGACGCGCGCGACCGCGCCGTCATCGAGGACGCTCACCCCGCCGACCTCGCCCAGGCCCTCCGCCACCTGCCGGTGGCGAGCCTGGTCGGGATCTTCCGCCTCCTCCGTCCCGAGCAGGCCAGCGGCCTCCTGTCCGAGCTCGACGACGAGACGCTGATCCAGCTCGTGCAGGCGCTGGAGGACGTCGAGGTCTCGGACATCCTCAACCGGATGCCGGCCGAGCACGCGGCCGACATCGTCGAGGAGCTGCCGGACGAGCAGGCCGAGAAGATCCTCGACCTCATGGAGGAGGAGAAGTCGGAGGACGTCCAGGAGCTGCTCGAGTATCCCGAGCAGTCGGCCGGCCGGCTCATGTCCCCCGAGGTCGTGGCCGTCCACGAGTCGGCAACGGTCGAGGACGCCATCCAGCACATCCGAAAGTCGATCAGCGAGGAGAAGGCCTTCGAGCTCTACGTCATCGACGATCACCGGCACCTGGTGGGCGTGGTCCCGCTGCGACGCCTGCTGATCGCCGACCCCCGGACCCGCATCCTGGCCGTGCGCAACGAGGACGTCATGAGCGTGACGCCGGAGACCGACCGCGAAGAGGTGGCCCGGCTCGTCGCCAAGTACGACCTGGTGAGCGTGCCGGTGGTGGACACCCAGCACCGGCTCCTCGGCACCATCAGCGTGGACGACGTCATCGACATCGTCGGCGAGGAGGCCTCCGAGGACATCTTCCGGATCGCCGGCTCCGACGCCTCCGAGCTGGAGCGGCGTTCGCCGCGTCAGCTGGCCCTGCTGCGCCTGCCCTGGATCCTGACCACCCTGCTCATCGAGATGGTGGCCGCCCTCGTCATCGCCTACTTCGACCAGACGCTGGCCAAGGTCATCCTGCTGGCCGCGTTCATGCCCGTCATCCAGGCCACGTCGGGCAACACGGGGCTGCAGTCGGTGACCATGGTCGTCCGCGGGCTCGCCACCGGCCACGTCCAGCTCGACCGATGGTGGGAGGCGCTGCGGCGCCAGATCCAGACCTCCAGCATCATCGGCGCGGTGTGCGCGGTCGTGGTGGGGACGATCGGCGTCATCTGGCACTCGGCGGTCTTCGGCCTGGTGGTCGCCGTCTCGATGTTCGTGTCGGTGAACCTGTCGGGCGCCGCCGGCGCCGTGATCCCGATGCTCTCCAAGCGCCTGGGCTTCGACCCTGCGCTGACGGCGGGCCCGTTCCAGACCGCGCTCCTGGACGTCTTCGGCGTGACGATCTTCCTGTCGCTCGCCACCGCCCTGCTGAGCTGGTTGACGTGACGGGGTGAGCGAGCACCGGCCCGACCCCGAGGCGCTGCTGGCCCGCGTCAAGGAGGAGGAGGCGCGGGCCCACCGCGGCAAGCTGAAGATGTTCTTCGGCGCGGCCGCGGGCGTCGGCAAGACGTACGCGATGCTGGAGGCGGCGCGCGAGCTGTCCGCCAACGGCGTAGACGTCGTGGTCGGGTACGTCGAGACCCACCGGCGCGCCGAGACCGAGGCGCTCCTGCAGGGGCTCGACGTCCTGCCCCGGCGGGCAGTCGACTACCGCGGGACCACCCTCGAGGAGTTCGACCTCGACGCCGCGCTGAAGCGCCATCCCACCGTCATCCTCGTCGACGAGCTGGCCCACACCAACGCGCCGGGCTCCCGCCACGCCAAGCGCTGGCAGGACGTGGTCGAGCTGCTGGATGTCGGAATCGATGTCTATACCACGGTGAACGTTCAACACATCGAAAGCCTGAATGATCTGGTGGCCAAGATCACCGGCGTGGTGATGCGGGAGACGGTGCCGGACTCGGTCTTCGAGCGGGCCGACGAGGTGGAGCTGATCGACCTGCCGCCCGACGACCTCCTGCAGCGGTTCCGGGAGGGCAAGGTCTACGTGCCCGGGCAGGCCCGGGAGGCGCTCGAGAACTTCTTCCGCAAGGGCAACCTGATCGCGCTGCGCGAGCTGTCCCTGCGGCGCACGGCCGAGCGGGTGGACGCCCAGATGCGCGTCTACCGGCGCGAGCACGCCATCGAGCAGGTGTGGCCCACCGCCGAGCGCGTCCTCGTCTGCATCGGCCCCGGCCCGTGGTCCACGCGCCTGGTGCGCGCCGCCAAGCGGATGGCCGACCAGCTCGGGGCCGAGTGGATCGCGGCCTACGTCGAGACGCCGGCCCAGCTGCGGCTGCCGACCGAGGCCCGCGACAGCGTGATCCAGACGATGCGACTGGCCGAGCAGCTCGGCGCCCAGACCATCACGCTCGGCGGGCCGACGATGAGCGAGGCCATCCTCGCCTACGCGCGCGACCGCAACGTGAGCAAGATCGTGGTCGGCAAGCCCAGCCGGTCGCTCTGGCAGCGGATCCTGCTCGGCTCGATCGTGGACGCGCTCGTGCAGGGCAGCGGCGACATCGACGTCTACGTCATCAGCGGCGGACGCGAGGAGGGATCGTCGCCGGCGCCGGTGCGCGGGCGCGTGCCGGCCACCGACTGGCTCGCCTACGCGACGGCGACGGCGGCCGTCGCGGCGGCCACCGGCGTCGCCTGGCTCATGGCGCCGGTCTCCGAGCTGTCCAACGTGGTCATGGTCTACCTGCTCGGCATCGTGGCCGTGGCGATGCGCACGGGGCGCGGTCCCTCGCTGCTGGCCGCCGTGCTCAGCGTGGCGGTCTTCGACTTCTTCTTCGTCCCGCCCCGCTTCACCTTCGCCGTGAGCGACGTACGATACCTGCTGACGTTCCTGGTGATGCTGATCGTCGGGGTGGTGATCAGCGACCTCACGGTCCGCACCCGCGCCCAGGCCGCGGCCGCGCACCACCGCGAGCAGCGGACGGCGGCGCTCTACGCCATGAGCCGGGAGCTGGCCGGCACGCGGGGCGTGGACGCCCTGCTGCAGGTGGCGGTTCGCCACGTGGCCGAGGTGTTCCGCAGCCAGGTCGTCGTGCTGCTGCCCGGCGAGGCCGGCGTGCTGGCCCCGTGGCCCGGCGGTCAGTTCGCGGTGGACGCCAACGAGCTGGGCGTGGGCCGGTGGGTCTTCGAGCACCGGCAGCCGGCGGGACTCGGCACCGCGACGCTGCCGGGGGCCTCCGCGCTCTACGTGCCGCTGACCGGCTCGACGGGAGCGGTGGGCGTGCTCGGCGTGCGGCCGCCAGACCGCCACGCGATGGACGAGCCGGAGCGCCTGCACCAGCTGGAGACCTTCGCCGGCCAGACCGCGCTGGCCCTGGAGCGGGCCCGGCTGGCCGAGGAGACGCAGGCCGCGCAGGTCCGGATCGAGACCGAGCGGCTGAGAAACTCCCTGCTCAGCTCGGTCTCGCACGATCTGCGGACGCCGCTGGCGGCGATCACGGGAGCCGTCAGCACGATGATCGAGGACGGCCAGCGGCTCGACGACCGCACTCGCCGGGAGCTGCTCGACTCGGTGCACGAGGAGGCCGAGCGGCTGAACCGGCTGGTCCAGAATCTGCTGGAGATGACGCGCCTGGAGTCGGGCGCCGTGCAGCTCCGCAAGGAGCTGCACCCGCCCGAAGAGGTCATCGGCGCGGCGCTCGGGCGCCTGGGCAAGCGCCTGGCCGACCGGCGCGTGACGACCAGGGTGCCGTCGGACCTGCCGCTGGTCCCGATGGACGACGTGCTGATCGAGCAGGTGCTGCTCAATCTCCTCGACAACGCCGTGAAGTACACGCCGCCCGGCAGCCCGATCGAGATCATCGCGACGGCGACCGACCGGAATCTCACGATCGAGGTCGCCGACCGCGGCCCCGGGTTGCCGCCGGGCGAGGAGGAGAAGGTCTTCGAGAAGTTCTATCGCGCCGTCCGGGTGACGGCGGGCGGCGCCGGCCTCGGCCTGGCCATCTGCCGGGGGATCGTGCAGGCCCACGGCGGCCGCATCTGGGCCCAGAACCTGCCGGGCGGCGGCGTGGCGTTCCTGTTCACGCTGCCGATCGGCGAGCCGCCGGCGCCGGTCCCGCCAGATGCCTGATCCCGTCCTCGTCCTCATCGAGGACGAGCCGCAGATTCGCCGCTTCCTGCGCGCCACGCTGACCGGCCAGGGCTACCGCCTCTTCGAGACGACCACGGGTGCCGACGGCCTCGTCGAGGTCGCCAGCCGCCAGCCCGACGTGGTCATCGTGGACCTCGGCCTGCCCGACATGGACGGCCTGGAGGTGATCCGGCGGCTGCGGGAGTGGAGCGCGGTGCCGATCGTCGTGCTGTCGGCGCGCGGGCAGGAGCGCGACAAGGTCGGCGCCCTCGACGCCGGCGCCGACGACTACGTCAGCAAGCCGTTCGGCGCGGGCGAGCTGCTGGCGCGCATCCGCGTGGCCCTGCGCCACGCCGCCGGCGCCACCCACGAGGGCGGCGGGGCCGCGTTCAGGGTGGGTGAGCTGGAGGTCGATCTGCTCCACCGCCGCGTGAGCGTGCGCGGCGGCGAGGTGAAGCTCACACCGATCGAGTACAAGCTGCTGGCCACACTCGTGCGCCACGCCGGCAAGGTCATCACCCACGCGCAGCTGCTGCGCGAGGTGTGGGGGCCGGGTCACGATGCCCAGGCGCACTACGTCCGCGTCTACATGGCCCACCTGCGCCACAAGCTCGAGGCCGAGCCCGCCCGCCCCCGCTACCTGCTCACCGAGCCAGGCGTCGGCTACCGTTTGGCCGACGAGTAGACCGCCGGCTCAGGGGCCGATGACCTCGACCGCGTACGCGGAGAACTGCGCGTCCGACGTCATGACGACGAGCCCCTCGAGCTGTGCCTGAGCGATCAGCAAGCGGTCGAACGGGTCGCGGTGATGGGCCGGAAGGCTCGCCACCCGGAGCGCGTGCTCGTGCGAGATGGCCAGCGGTATCGTCTGCGACTGCACGAGGCGGGTCCGCACGTACTCCGCGGGATCCATGGGCAGACGCAGCCGACCGAGTGAGCTCTTGATCGCGATCTCCCAGGCGCTCGCCGCGGACAAGTACAGCTCATGGTCCGGTGCGGTCAGGCGCTGGCGCCCGGCGGGGGACAATCGATCAGGTGCGGCGAGCATCCACAGCCAGCACTGCGTGTCGAGCAAGATCCTCAGCGTTCGAACCCGGCCAGCACCTCGTCCGGCAATGGCGCGTCGAAGTCGTCGTTGATCACGACGCGTCCCGTGTCGACGCCGAGCACGCGCGCGGGTCGTTGGCCGGCCACCGGCACGATACGGGCAACCGGCTTGCCGGCCTTGGCGATCACGATCTCCTCGCCGGCCGCAACCTCGGCCAGCAGCCGGGAAAGGTGGGTCTTGGCCTCGTGGATATTGACGGTCTTCACGAAATCGACCCTAGACTAGACTAAGGACTTAGTCAATTGTAGACTGCGCGCCATGAAAGCCATCCGCGTGCACAAGTTCGGTGGGCCCGAGGTGCTGCAGCTCGACGACGTCGCCGATCCCACGCCCGGCCCTGGCCAGGTGCTGGTCCAGGTCAAGGCGGCCGGCGTGAACCCGGTCGACACGTACATCCGCTCGGGTACGTACGCGCAGAGCCCGGCCCTGCCCTACATTCCGGGCGGCGACGCGGGCGGGGTCGTGAAGGCCGTCGGCCAAGGGGTCACGCGGCTGAAAGCCGGTGACCGCGTGTGGGTCGCGCGCGCGGCCGGCTACGCCGAGCTGGCCGCGTGTGACGCGGCGATGGTGCACCCGCTGCCCGCGAGCCTCTCGTTCGCGCAGGGCGCCGGCGTGGGCGTTCCCTACGCGACCGCGTATCGCGGCCTCCACCACAAGGCGCAGGGCAAGCCGGGCGAGACGATGCTGGTGCACGGCGCCTCCGGTGGCGTCGGCATCGCGGCCGTCCAGCTCGGGGTCGCCCACGGCATGACGGTCCTCGGCACCGGTGGCACCGAGCGCGGGCGCAAGCTCGTCGCCGAGCACGGCGCCCACCACGTGCTCGACCACACGGCGCCCGACTACACGAAGCGTCTGATGGAGGTCACCGAGGGACGCGGCGCCGACGTCATCCTCGAGATGCTGGCCAACGTGAACCTCCAGAAGGACCTCGACATGGTCGCCCGCTTCGGCCGCATCGTCGTCATCGGCAACCGCGGCACGATCGAGATCAACCCGCGCGGCGCCATGGGCAAGGACGCCGCGATCTTCGGCCTCGCCCTCTGGAACGCGTCCCCCGCCGAGCTCGCCGAGATCATGGCCGCCCTCAGCGCCGGCCTCGCCAACGGCACGCTGCGCCCGGTGGTCGGCCGCGAATTCCCGCTCGCCGAAGCCCAAGCCGCCCAGAAAGCCGTCCTGGACCCCGGCGCCTACGGCAAGATCGTCTTGGTTCCCTGAGTCTAGGCTAAGTCTAGGCTCGGCCAGTCAGACCAGGCTCGGCCGGTCGGCAGCACCGCGACTACGCGCACGATCGTCCGTGGTCTGTTTGCCCGCAGTTGGCTGGCTGACAGCGGCAGG
>DASTOJ010000252.1:0-8016 GCA_035762565.1 Candidatus Methylomirabilota bacterium
GAACGTCCGCCTGTTCACCGAGCTGGAGGCGCGCAACGGCGAGCTGCGGGTCGCGCTCGAGCAGCAGACGGCGACCAGCGAGCTGCTGCGTGTCATCGGGAGCTCGGCGACGGACGTTCAGCCGGTGTTCGAGACGATCGCCGCCAATGCCGTCACGCTGTGCGGAGCCTCGTACGGCATCGTGTTCCGATTCGACGGCGACCTGATCGGTGTCGTCGCTCACCACCACCTCGACCAGCCCGCGCTCGATGCCCTGCAGCGGATCTGGCCGGCTCGCCCGGCTCCCAACCAGCTCATGGGCCGCACCATCCTGGGGCGGACGGTTCTGCACCTTCGTGACGTCGCCACCGACCCGAGCTTCACGGTCGCCAACGCGTATCCGGGCCTCGGCATTCGCACGTTTCTCGGCGTACCGATCCTTCGCGAAGGGAACCCCATCGGCGCCATCGCACTGTTCCGTCGGAAAGTCGCGCTCTTCTCCGAGCAGCAGATCCAGCTCGTGAAGACCTTCGCCGACCAGGCGGTCATCGCGATCGAGAACGCCCGCCTCTTCCGGGAGCTGGAGGCGCGGACGCGGGAACTCACCCGCTCGGTCGGAGAGCTCCAGGCCCTAGGCGAGGTCAGCCAGGCCCTTAGCTCCACCCTCGACCTCGAGACCGTGCTCAACACGATCGTCGCTCGTGCCAATCAGCTCGCCGGAACCGACGGCGGCTCGGTCTACGAGTACGACGAGCAGAGCGAGGCATTCCACTTGCGCGCAACGGACAACCTCGACGAGGAAATGGTCGCGGCGGCCCGCCGTACGCCGATTCCGCGAGGTGAAGGCGTCCTGGGACGCATGGCCGTGACGCGGGAGCCGGTTCAGGTCCCCGACATCGGCAAGGAGGGCGCCTACCACAGCCCCCTCCGCGACACGCTGTTGCGGACGGGAACGCGAGCGCTTCTGGCCATTCCGCTGCTGCGCGAGGATCACTTGATCGGCGGGCTCACCGTCAACAAGAAAACGCCCGGCGAGTTCTCCCCGCAGGTCATCGACCTGCTCAAGACCTTCGCCAGCCAGTCCGCCCTGGCCATCCAGAACGCGCGGCTCTTCCGCGAGATCGAGGACAAGGGCCGTCAGCTCGAGATGGCCGACCGCCACAAGTCCGAGTTCCTGGCCAACATGTCGCACGAGCTGCGCACGCCGCTCAACGCCATCATCGGCTACAGCGAGATGCTCCAGGAGGACGCCGCCGACCTCGGCGCCGGGCAGTTCACCGACGACCTCGGCAAGATCAACGCGGCCGGCAAGCACCTGCTGGAGCTGATCAACGCCGTCCTCGATCTCTCCAAGATCGAGGCCGGCAAGATGGAGCTCTACCTCGAGAGCTTCGACGTCGCTCGCCTGGTCCAGGACATCGCGGCCGTGATCCAGCCGCTGGCCGCGAAGAACGCCAACCGCCTGGACGTGCGCTGCCCCGACGCGATCGGCGTGATGCACGCGGACCTGACGAAGGTCCGCCAGGCCCTCTTCAACCTCCTGAGCAACGCCTGCAAGTTCACCGAGCGGGGGACGGTCGCGCTGGGCGTCGCCCGGGAGGCGGTCGACGGCCAGGACTGGATGGTGTTCGGCGTGAGCGACACCGGCATCGGCATGACGCCCGAGCAGCTCGCGAAGCTGTTCGAGGCCTTCACCCAGGCCGACGCCGCCACGACGCGCCGGTTCGGCGGAACGGGCCTCGGCCTGGCGCTGAGCCGGCGACTCTGCCGGATGATGGGCGGTGACGTCACCGTCGAGAGCGAGGCGGGCCGGGGCAGCACGTTCACCATCCGGCTGCCGGCTCGCGTGGCCGAGGCAGTCGAGGAGCCGGCTCCGCCCACTGCACCGGCCGACCGGGGCCCCGCTGGCGTCGGCACCATCCTGGTGATCGACGACGAGGCGGCCGTGCGGGACCTCATGCAGCGTTTCCTCACGAAGGAAGGGTTCCGGGTCGTCACCGCCGCCGGCGGCGAGGAGGGTCTGCGGCGGGCGCGTGAGCTGCGGCCGGATGCGATCACGCTCGACGTCATGATGCCGGGCATGGACGGCTGGGCGGTCCTGTCCGCGCTCAAGGCCGACCCCGACGTCACCGACATCCCCGTCGTCATGCTGACGATCGTCGACGACAAGAACCTGGGCTACGCCCTCGGCGCCTCCGACTACCTCACCAAGCCCATCGACCGCGAGCGCCTGGTGACGGTCCTCGACAAGTACCGGCGCGACCTCCCGGTGCTCGTCGTGGACGACGACGCCGGGGTCCGCCAGCTGCTCCGGCGCATGCTGGAACCCGAGGGCTACGCGGTCGTGGAGGCGGAGAACGGCCGCGTGGCGCTCGAGCGCCTGCGCGACGGGTCGCCGAGCGTCGTCCTGCTCGACCTCATGATGCCGGAGATGGACGGTTTCGCGTTCGTCTCCGAGTTCCGCCGCCACGACGCCTGGCGTGCGATTCCGATCGTCGTCATCACGGCCAAGGACCTCTCCCATGACGACCGCGAGCGGCTCAACGGCTACGTTCAGAAGATCCTCCAGAAGGGCGCGCACGGCCGCGACGAGCTGCTGGCGGAGGTGCGCGAGCTGGTGGCGGCCAGCGTCGCCCGCCGGAGACCGAGGGCCTGATGCCCAAGATCCTGCTCATCGAGGACAACGAGATGAACCGCGACATGCTGTCCCGCCGGCTCGTCAAGCGCGGCTACGAGGTCGCCATCGCGGTCGACGGCGAGCAGGGCGTGGCCATGGCGCGGTCGGAGACGCCGGCGCTGATCTTGATGGACATGAGCCTGCCGGGGCTGGACGGGTGGGAAGCGACCAGGCAGATCAAGGCCACGCCGGAAACGCGCGGTATTCCCGTGATCGCGCTCACCGCGCATGCCATGTCCGGCGACCGCGAGAAGGCCGTCGCGGCGGGCTGCGACGACTTCGACACCAAGCCCGTCGACCTCGCCCGGCTGCTCGAGAAGATCGAGCTCCTGCTCGGGCGGGCGGGCGGCGCGTGAGCGTCGACCCCGGCGCGCAGCTGCGCCACGAGCTGCGCACGCCGCTGAACCACATCATCGGCTACGCGGAGATGCTGCTCGAGGAGCTGGAGGGCGACAAGCCCGAGCTGGCCACCGGGCTCGCGGCGCTCCGCACCGACGCCCGCCAGCTCCTGGCCCTGCTGAACGAGGTGCTGGCGCGGGGGCAGACCGGCCCGACCGACATCGCCGCCGCCCGGGGAACCTTCCGGCCGCCGCTCGAGCGTGTCCGCGCGGCGGGGGAGGCCTTGCACCGCCAGGCGACGGCGGCGGGCGCGGACGCGCTCCTGGCCGACCTCAAGCGCATCCGCCTGGCCACCGACCGCCTCGACGAGCTGCTGCGCCACGGCGGCGTGCCACCGATCCCGAAGCGCGAGCGGCACGACGCGGGGGCGGCGCCCGGCGCCGACGAGCCGGCTCAGCCTCCCGGGGTGATCCTCGTCGTCGACGACAACGAGGACAACCGCGACATGCTCGCCCGCCGTCTCCGCCGCCAGGGCTACGAGGTGCTCACGGCGGCCGGCGGCGCCGCCGCGCTCGGCATCCTCACGACGACCGCCGTCGACCTGGTCCTCCTCGACGTCATGATGCCGGACCTCGACGGCTATGCCGTGCTCCAGCGGCTCAAGGGCGAGCCCGCGCTGCGCGACATCCCCGTCCTCATGATCTCGGCGCTGGACGAGCTGGACAGCGTGGTGCGCTGTATCGAGCTGGGCGCCGAGGACTACCTCGGCAAGCCGTTCGATCCCGTCCTGCTGCAGGCGCGGATCGGCGCGTGCCTGGAGAAGAAGCGGCTGCACGACCAGGAGGCGCGCCATCGCCAGGAGCTGGCCGAGCTGAACCGCACGCTGGAGCAGCGCGTGGCCGAGCAGGTGGCCCAGCTCGAGCGGCTGGGCCGGCTCAAGCGCTTCTTCTCCCCGCAGCTCGCCGAGCTCATCGTCGCCGGCGGCGCCGACGATCCACTCAGGACCCACCGGCGCGAGGTGACCGTGGTGTTCGCCGACCTCCGGGGCTTCACCGCCTTCGCCGAGACGGCCGAGCCCGAGGAGGTCATGGGCGTGCTGCGCGAGTACCACGCCGAGATGGGCCGCCTGATCCTGGCCCACGAGGGCACGCTGGAGCGCTTCACGGGCGACGGGATGATGGTCTTCTTCAACGATCCCGTCGAGGTCCCCCACCCCGCCGAGCGCGCGATCCGCATGGCCGTCGCCATGCGCGAGGTCGTCGCCGGCCTGGCCGCGCGCTGGCGCAAGCGCGGCTGGGATCTCGCGCTCGGCGTCGGCGTCGCCCAGGGGTACGCCACCATCGGGGCCATCGGCTTCGAGGGGCGCCTGGACTACGGCGCCATCGGGACGGTCACGAACCTCGCGTCGCGGCTGTGCGGCGAGGCCGCCGGCGGGCAGATCCTGATCTCGGCCCGCGTGGCGGCGGCCGTGGAGGAGCTGATCGACGCCGAGGATCTGGGCCCGCTCGCCTTCAAGGGGCTGGCGCGGCCGGTCCCGACCTGGAGCGTTCGCGGCCTCACCGCTCGTTGAGGAGATCGCCCGCGACTCGTCGAAAGGGTTCGAACGCCGCCGATTGACAAAACCCGGCCGAGTCCCTACTGTGCGCCCACGATCGCGAACGCCCTCATCGGGGGAGGGAGACCATGACGACGCGTCGCCGCCGTTTCGGCTGTCGATTGATCCTGACCGCCCTCGTGCTCCTGCCCTTCGCGGCGAGCGCGGCGGCGGCGCCCTCCGGCCCGCCGGTCCGCATCGGCGGCACGCTGGCCCTCACCGGTCCCCTGGCGCCGACCGCGCTGCTGCACAAGCTCGCCGGCGAGATCTACGTGGAGGAGCTGAACAAGGCCAACGGCCTGCTCGGCCGGCCCGTCGAGTGGATCCTGCTGGACGACCAGTCCAAGCCGGACGTCGCGCGCAGCCTCTACGAGAAGCTCGTCACGGTGGACAAGGTCGACCTCCTGATGGGGCCGTACGCGACGAGCGGGATCCTGGCGGCGATGGGCGTCGCCCAGCGGTACCAGAAGATGCTCCCCCACCACACCTTCGGCATGCCGCACCTGGCGAAGTACGAGATGCACTTCCCCACCGCCGCGTTCGGGCCCGAGCCGCAGCGGACGCTGCCCACCACTGTCTTCGACGCGCTCGCCGCGACCAGCAAGCCGCCGAAGTCCGTCGCGATCGTCACCAGCAAGTTCCCCTCCGCCCAGCACCAGTCCTCGGGTGCGAAGGAGGTGGCCGAGAAGCGCGGCCTCAAAGTCCCGCTCTATCTCGAGTACGAGTTCGGCACGCGGGATTTCGGCGCGATCGCGGCCCGGATCAAGGACGTGAACGCCGACCTCCTGTGGATCGGGGCCCTCGGGCTCGACGGCAACCAGCTCCTGGAAGCGCTCAAGAAGCTCGACTATTCGCCGCCGCGCCACTTCCATCTCTTCCCGGCTCCGGGGCCGCTGGCCGTCGCGCCCGACGGCAAGCTGGCGCTCTCGTCGACCGTGTTCGAGGAGCACCCGCCCTTCCTGGGCAACGCCGGCGCGGCCAGGCTGGTGCCGCTGTTCAAGGAGCGGGCGGCCAAGGCCAACGTGCCCTACCCCCACGTCGACACCCAGGCGGCCGGCTCGTTCGCGGCCTGGCAGCTGATCGAGGCGGCGGTGACGGCCACCAAGAGCCTCGACGACAAGGTGCTGGGCGCGTGGCTGCGGAAGAATCGCGTCCCGACGCTCATCGGCACGCTGCGCTTCGACGGGCCAAACAACTACGGCGACGACCTCTTCAAGGTGAAGCAGGTCCAGGACGGCAAGTGGGTGGTGGTGTGGCCGAAGGAGTTCGCCGCGCCCGGCGCCCGGCTCCTGCCGCCCTGATCGCAGGCGACCTCGCCGCGGGCCACGCATGCCGAGCCTGACGCTGCTCGGGCAGGCCGTGGTGTCGGGCCTGCTCGCGGGCGGCATCTACGGACTCCTCGCGCTCGGGCTGAGCCTGTCGTGGGGCCTCCTGCGCCTCGTCAACCTCGCCCACTTCGCGCTGGCGCTGCTGGGCGCGTATCTGACCTACCAGCTCGGCACCGCCCACCAGCTGCCGCCGTGGCTGGCGGCGGCGGTGATCGTGCCGCTGTTCTTCCTGCTCGGGCTCGGGCTGCACGCTGTCTTCACGTACTTCCGCGTCACCGAGTTCACCTCGCTGCTGGTCACCTTTGGCCTCGCCGTCATCCTGGAATCCCTGATCCAGTGGTTCTGGACGGCGGACTACCGGCGCTACGAGACGCCATACGCCACGGCCTCGGCGCGGGTGGGCCCGCTGTTCATCCCGGTGCTGGAGCTGCTCGCGGGCCTGACGGCCGCGCTGCTGGCGCTCGCGACGTGGGCGTGGCTGCGTTTCACCTACGTGGGCAAGGCGCTGCGGGCCAGCGCGGAAGACCCGGCGATCGCCGCCGCCTTCGGCGTGAACCACCGCGGGCAGGGCTTCCTGCTCTCCGGCCTGAGCGCGGCCTACGCCGGGATCGCCGGCGCGTTCATCGCGCTGATCTCGACGCTCGCCCCCACCCAGATCTGGGCGTGGGTGGGCGTGGTGTTCGCGGTGGTGATCATCGGCGGGCTCGCCAACCCCGTGGGCGCGCTGCTGGCAGGCCTGCTGATCGGCGTGAGCGAGTCGGTCACGATGGCCGTGGTCACGCCGGCGTGGGCCCCGCTGGTCGCGTTCTCGGTGTTGATCCTGATCCTGATCGCGCGGCCGGGACGGGTGTGAGCCGGGCGGGACGCGGGGTCGCGGCCGGACTGGCCGCCGCCGGCGTGGGGCTGGGCGCGCTGGCGGCAGCGGGGCTGCCGGCCTTCTACGAGTCGTTCCTCTACCTGATCTTCTCGTGGATCGCGCTGGCCACGAGCTGGGCCATCCTCAGCGGTTACGCCGGCTACTTCAGCTTCGGCCACGGCGCGTTCTTCGGGGCCGGCATGTACACGACGGCGACCCTGACGACGGCGCTGGAGGTGCCGTTCCTGTGGACGCTGCCGGTCGCCGGCGGGCTGGCCGCCCTGCTCGGAGTCGGCGTCGGCGCGGTGGTGTTCCGAGTGAAGCGGCTGCGGGGCGAGCTGTTCGCGCTGCTCACCCTGGCCGTCACCTTCGTGCTGGCCACCATCGTGCTGAACACGCGCATCGATGGCGGGCCCGGCGTGTATCTCAGCGCCGTGCCCCTGCCCGGGCTGCTGGCCTCGCCGACCGGGACGCTCTATCTCCTCGGCCTGGGGCTGGCGCTCGCCACCGTCGGCGCGGCCTGGGCGATCGCCCACTCACGGCTGGGGCTGGGCCTCTACGCGATCCACGACGACGAGGACGTCGCGGAGGTCGAGGGCGTGCCGACGTTCCGCTACAAGCTGGCGGCCTTCGGACTGTCCGCCGGCATCGCCGGCGTGGCCGGCGGCATCCACGCGATGTACGTGAGCTACGTGACCGTCGGCGAGACGTTCTCGATCACCGTGCCGCTCTATGTCGTGCTCATGAGCGTGCTCGGCGGCGCCCGCCACTGGCTCGGCCCCGCGGTGGGCGCCACGCTGATCGGCGCCTCGCTGTTCGCCTTCACCGGCGGCCAGCAGGCGATCCTGGGGCGCGCGGTGGTCGCCCTGGCGCTGATCCTCGTGATCCTGCTGCTGCCCGAGGGCGTGGTGCCCGCCGCGCTGCGGCGCTGGCGCGCCTGGCGGCCGGCGGCTCGCGAGGTTTCAGCGTTGGCGCCGGACGCCCTCGTCCCCGACGGCCGGCCCGGCCGCGCGGCGGTGGCGCTGGAGTGCCGCGAGGTGTGGAAGGCGTTCGGCGGCATTCAGGCGCTGCGCGGGGTGAGCCTGCGCGTCGCCCCGGGCGAGATCATCGGGCTCGTCGGGCCCAACGGCTCCGGCAAGACGACCCTCATCAACGTGATCAGCGGTCACGCCGCCGCCGACCGCGGGCCCCAGCCAGTGGCGGGCGCCGCCGAGCACGCTCATGAGCACGACGTAGAGCGGCA
>DASTOJ010000253.1:0-9658 GCA_035762565.1 Candidatus Methylomirabilota bacterium
GGCGGAGCCGGCGCACGGGGCGTCGAACTTCGCGCTCCAACGGACCGCGGCTCGCGTTGCTCGCCGCGGCCGCTGAGCGCGGGCGTTCGCCGCAGGGCGGCCGGGCAACGGCGCGTGAACCTGGACGTTGGCGGGGCCGACGGCGTCACTGCGGCTACGAAACACACGGCGAGGCAGGAGGGGTTGGCGATCAATCTCAAGGCCGCGAATGTACTTGGGCCGACGAGCCGCCCCTGGCACTGCGGCGCGCCATCGGGTGATCGAATGAACCGGCGCACGTTCCTCTTCGGGCTGACTCTCGGGGCCCTCCCGGCGCCGCGCGCCGCCGAAGCGCAGCCCGTGGGGAGGGTCTTCCGGGTCGGGGTCATCGCCATATCACCTGTCGCCGGGATCATGAGCGACCCGTCCCACCCCTACAACAGCGGTTTCCGCCGGGAGATGCGCGATCGGGGCTACGTGGAGGGGAAGAACCTCATCCTGGAGCTCCGGTCCGTGGACGGGAGGTTGGAGCGGGCCTCCGAGGTCGTGGCCGAACTGGTCCACCTTAACGTGGATGTGATCGTAACCGCTGGCCCTGAGATGACCCGACAGGCGCAGCGAGTGACCACCACAGTGCCGCTCGTCATGTTCAGTCGCGCCCCAGTTGAGGAGCGGCTTGTGGCCAGTCTGGCGCGTCCCGGCGGAAACATCACGGGGCTGACGATCGACACCGGCCCGGACTTGCAGGGCAAGCGGCTAGAGTTGCTCCGGGAGGGCGTTCCCAAACTCCGGCGGGTAGCGTATCTCGGTCTCAGGGCGGAGTGGGAGGCACCAGGGGGCATGAGCGCCCGTGCTGCAGCACGGGCGTGGGCACTGGCTTTGTTCCTGGCCGAGCCCAGTCCCAACGACTACACGGGTGCCTTCGACCTCATTGCCCGGGAGCGTCCCGACGCGATCCTCATTTCCCAGGACGCAATGCACTTCATCCACCGACGCCTCATCGCCGAGTTCGCTGCGAGAAACCGGCTGCCGAGCATATCCTCCTACCGGGAGTACGTCGAGGCCGGCGGCCTGATGTCCTATGGACACGACTCTCAAGACAGCTATCGCCGCATCGCGATCTACGTCGACAACGTTCTGAAGGGGGCCAAGCCCGCGGACCTGCCGGTAGAACAGCCGACCAAGTTCGAGCTGGTCATCAGCCTCAAGGCCGCCAAGGCCCTCGGCCTGACGATCCCACAATCGCTGCTATTGCGAGCGGATGGGGTCGTACGGTAGGTCGGAATCATGAAATCGGCGCGAAGTCACGCGGGGCGCCGAACTTCACGCTGCAACGGACCGGGGCTCGCGTTGCTCGCACCCGGCCGCTGAGCGCGGCGTTGGGCAGACAGCGGTGAGGCGGACTGTCAGGCTGCCGAACATCGCGCTTGAGCAGACCGCCGGCTCGCTCTTGCTCGCTCCGGCCGCTCACCGGTACGTTGAGAGAGACGAGCGCTCTCACGACGGCCGTGTTTATCCACAAGCAGCTCGCGTCGAAGCTGCTTGGGTAGGTAGGCGCGAGGGTCGCAGCGCTCCCACGTGTCGGGTGGGGGGGTGTGGTGGGGTCTCCAGGACCCACGCCTCCACCGCCCCACACGCCGGTGGGCAGGTGTCCCGCTACTCGTAGACCACGACGCTGCGCTTGACCTCTCCCTTCAGCATCAGATCGAACGCGTGGTTGAGGTCGGCCAGGCCCACGCGGCGGGTGATCAGCTCGTTGAGCTTGTAGCGGCCGCTCATGTAGAGGTCGATGAGCATGGGGACGTCGGTCCGCTGGTGGCCGCCGCCGAACGAGCTGCCGGTGAGCACGCGTTGCTGCAGGAAGAGGGCGGGGTCCAGCGACAGCCGGGTACCGGCGGGCGAGACGCCGACCACCACGCAGGTGCCGCCGCGGTGCGTGGAGCGCACCGCCTGCTCGATCGTGGCCTGGGTGCCCACCACCTCGAACGCGTAGTCGACGCCACCGGTGCCGCTGAGCGCCTGCACGCGCGCCACCGGATCCTCGGTCGCGGCGTTCACGACGTGGGTGGCGCCGAACTCCTCCGCCCAGGTGAGCTTCTGGGGCATGACGTCTACGGCGATGATCTTGCCGGCGCCGACCAGGCGCGCGGCCTGGATCGTGTTGAGTCCCACGCCGCCGCAGCCCCACACGGCCACGCTGGCCCCGGGCGGGACCTTGGCGCGGTTGAACACGGGCCCGGCGCCGGCGAGGACGCCGCAGCTCACCAGGCAGGCGACGTCGAGGGGCGCGTCCTTGCGGATGGGGATCACGCTCTGCTCGGGCAGCACGGCGTGAGTGGCGTAGCCGGCCACTTGCAGGAAGTGGTGGAGGCTGGTCGCGCCCTTCCGGAGCCGTGACGTGCCATCCAGCATGAACCAGCGGGGCTTGTCGCGCAGCGCGCACATCGTCGGCTGGCCGCCGATGCAGTAGGCGCACCGGCCGCACGAGGGGATGTAGCTCGAGCACACGTGGTCGTCGGGCGCCACCGTCTCCACACCCGGTCCGATCCGCTCCACCACGCCGGCGGCCTCATGGCCGAGCACGACGGGCAGGGGATGGGGGTAGTCACCGCTGATGACGTGGAAGTCGCTATGGCAGACGCCGTTGGCGGTCCACCGCACCTGCACCTCGTGCGGGCCCGGTTCGAGCAGCTCCACGTCTTCGACGACCACGGGCTTGCGGACCTCGTAGAGCACGGCGGCGGTGGCTTTCATCAGCGTCCTCCTCGGGCGGATCAGCGTGAGACCTCCGGGCGGTCGGTGACGCGTACGGTAGCACATCGCCAGGCGAGGACGCCGAGGACGACCGCGGCGCCGCGGAAGGGCGTCGTGAGGTCGGCCGCATCGGCCAGCGCGCCCGTGACCAGTGGCCCCAGCAGCATGCCCAGGTCGGTCACGGTGCGGAGCCAGCCGACCGCGACGCCGTGCAGCGACTCGTCGACCCGGTCACCGACGATCGTGGTCGGCAGCCCCGCGACGAAGCCGGCGCCGCCGCCCAGCAGCAGGCTCCAGATGCCGAGCAGGACGGGATCGATCACGAAAGTGAGGCTGCCCAGCACGGCGGCGTAGATCAGCAGCCCGAGGCCCAGCGCGCGCAGTCGCTCGCCGGGGTGGGCGAGACCGCCCGCGAGCCAGAGCCCGAGGAGCCGCCCGAGCACGCCGAGCGCCACCATGTAACCCACGACCTCCGGCCCCAGCCGACCCCGCTCGACGAGATAGAGCGGGACGAGGAAGACCACGACGCCGGTCTGGATGCCCATCAGGACCGCGTTGGTGCCGCACGCGAGCAGCACTCCCGGCGTGCCCACGACCTGGCGCAGGAGACGGCGGTCGGCCGGCGCCGGTGACGCGGGCGGTCGCGAAGCGGTCGGCCACCCCGTGACGACCGCGGCAGCTACCAGCATGCACCCGGCCTCGAAGAGGAACGGGCTCGCCGTCCCGGCACCCCGATAGAGCCAGCCGCCGGCGACGCTCCCGAGCAGCAGTCCGAGGGTCTCGCTCATGAGGAGCAGGCTGACCGCCTGGCCGCGCCGGTCGCGCGCGCGATCGACCATCGTGGTCGTGGCGACCGTGGCAAACATCGCCCAGCCCGCGCCGGCGACCCCCCGGGCGCCGAGGAAGAGACCGTACGCGGCCGTCATCACCGACGCGACGTCGCTGAGGGCCGTGACGACGAGGCCCGACACCATGAGGCGCCGCCGGCCCAGGCGATCCAGGAGGTAGCCCGTCGGCAGGCTGGACACCCACTTGCCGGCGCCGAAGACCACCGGGATCAGCGTCACCATCCGGTAGTTGGCGCCGAACACGTGCTGCAGGTAGAGCGGCAGCGAGGGGCGCAGAACGCCCTGGCCGAGGTTGAACAGCAGCGCGGCGGCGAGGACGCCGAGCGGCGCGCGGGCGCGGGCGGGCGGGGGCTCGGCTACCGACTGTTCAGACAGGTGCAGTACCCGCGCCCGCGCCGGGGTGACGGGCGCAACGCGAGCGTCCGTCGCCGCCGCCTCAGCTCCTCGCGGAGGCGGGCCAGCGCGCCGATCTGCTGCGAGGTCTGCGCGATGCGTTCCTCGAGAACCCGCAGCAGGCGGGGGCGCGCACCGGACGCGCGCGCATCGCGGACGGCGGCGACGAGATCGCCGATCGCCTCCAGCGTGAGACCGAGCGTCTTCGCCTGGCGGATGAACTCCAGGCGGTGGCAATCCGCCTCGCTGTAGAGCCGGTACCCGCTCGGGCGGCGGCCCGACGGCGGCAAGAGTCCCCGCCGCTCGTAGAAGCGCAGCGCCTTGACGGTGAATCCGGAGCGCCGCGCGGCCTCGCCGATCGTCATCAGTCGGGCGTGGTGTCCGTTCGCGCTGTCCGCCACCGCGGGCCTCCTGTCCGTCGATCCTACGACCTCCCCCACAGGGGAGAGTCAAGTCCGGCGAATCGACGGGCGCGCGTCCGTCGAGTCTATCGGCCCAGGAACTTCCGGACGCTGGCCGTGATGCCGGCGGGGTCGAGGCCGTGCTTGGCGTAGAGGGCCCTGGGCTCGCCGGACTCGCCGAAGCCCGTCACGCCCAGGCGCTTGACCGGCGTGGGCAGCACGTCGGCGAGGCTCTCGGCCACCGCACCGCCGAGGCCGCCGGCGATCGAGTGGTCCTCCACCGTGACGACGTGACGGGTGCGGCCCGCCGAGCGCACGAGGGTGTCCTCGTCGAGCGGCTTGAGCGAGGCGGCGTTGATGACCTCCGCCGAGATGCCGTCGGCCTCCAGCTTCCGCGCGGCCTCCAGCGCGTTGAACACGGTGCCGCCGCTGGCGACCAGCGTCACGTCGGTGCCCGGCTTCAACGTCGCCCAGCGGCCGATCTCGAAGCGGTAATCGGGCGCCGACACCGGCTCCAGCGCCTGGCGGGTGAGACGGAGGTAGACGGGCCCCTGGTGCGCGACCGCCCACGCGACGGCCTGCTTCGTCTCCAGCTCGTCGGCCGGCTGCACGATGAGGACGTTGGGCAGGGCGCGCAGCGCAGCCACGTCCTCCAGCCCCATCTGGCTGTAGCCGTCCTCGCCGATCGCGATGCCGGCGTGGGTGCCGACGATCTTGACGTTGGCGTTGGTGTAGGCGACCGAGATCCGGATGGTCTCGAAGCGCCCCACCACGAAGCAGGCGAACGAGCAGGCGAACGGGATCTTGCCGGTCAGCGCCAGGCCGGCGCCGACGCCGATCATGTTCGACTCGGCGATGCCGAGGTTGAACGCCCGCTCGGGGAACTTCCTGGCGAAGGCCGCGGTCATCGTCGACTTCGACAGGTCCGCGTCGAGCGTCACGATGCGCTCGTCGCGGCTGCCCAGGTCGAGCAGCGCTTCTCCGAACGCGGCGCGGGTAGCCTTGGCCGGCATGGCTCCGTTCCCTCCTACTTCTTGTCGAGCGCACGCAGCTCGTCGACGAGCGCGTGGGTGGTCCGGTCGGTGGCCAGGTAGCCGTCCCAGGCGGCCTCGCTCACGCCGAGGATCTCGCGGATGGCCGCCACCGCCTCGGCGGGCTTGGGCGACTTGCCGTGCCACTCGGGATTGTTCTCCATGAACGACACGCCCTTGCCCTTGACGGTGTGGGCGACGATCAGGCTCGGCCGGCCGCGCGTGGCCTCGGCCTGGTCGAGGGCCTTGTCGATCTGCGGCAGGTCGTGGCCGTCGATCTCGAGGACCGGCCAGCCGAAGCCCTGCCACTTGGCGACGAGCGGCTCGAGGTCGAGGATCCTGGCTACAAAATCGTCGAGCTGGATCTTGTTGTAGTCCACGATCACCGTCAGATTGTCCAGCGCGTGTTCGGGTTGTCCGAGCTTGGGCGCCGCCATCGCGGCCTCCCACACCTGGCCCTCCTGCACCTCGCCGTCGCCGAGGATGCAGTACACGCGGGCCGGTGAGCCGGCCATCCGCAGCCCGAGCGCCATCCCGCACGCAAGCGAGAGCCCCTGGCCGAGCGAGCCCGTCGCCGCCTCGATGCCGGGCAGGGCGACGCGGTCGGGATGGCCCTGCAGCGGGCTCCCCAGCTTGCGCAGCGTGACGAGTTGCTCCTCCGGGAAGTAGCCGGCCCGAGCCATGACGGTGTAGAGCGCGGGGACCGCGTGGCCCTTGGACAGCACGATCCGGTCGCGGTCGGGCCAGTCGGGGCGCCGGGGATCGTGGCGGAGGCGCCCGAATGCGATCGCCACCAGCAGGTCGATCACCGACAGCGAGCCGCCGGGATGGCCGGAGCCGGCGTGGGTCAGCATGCGGATGATCTGCACGCGGCAGGCGCGGGCGATCGCGTCGAGCTTTCGGTCAGACATCGGGGACTCCTCCGCCTTCGGCGATGGCGTCGACGCGGACGCCGGCGACCGCGATCTCGGGGGCGTAGACGACCTCGTCGGCCGCCCACACGATCGTGCCCTTGGCGTCCTTGGTCACCCCGACGACGGCATTGAGGAAGGTGGCGATGTTGTCGTTGATCCTGAGGGTGTTCGGCCTGAGCGGCGTCACGATCCGGCCGTCGCGAATGATATAGGAATCGGCGACGACGGTACAGGTGAAATCCCCGGCGCGCAGGCCGTTGATCGCGTAGCAGTACCAGATGCGCCCGATGTAGAGACCGTCGCCCACCTGCCGCAGCAGCTCCTCGCGCGACACCGGCTCGCTGCCCTCGACCACGACGTTGGAGGCCGCCACACCGGGCTGGCGGTCGAACTGCCGCCCCCCGCCACCGCCGAAGCGAAACCCGTTGCGCGGCACGAGCGCGGCGACGGCGGCCGGGCCGGTGGCGCCCAGCTTGTCGCCGAGCGCCGGGTCGCGCAGCAGGCGCTGCGCCTCGTACCAGTTGGTCAGGCAGCCGGCGAAGACGCCGTGGCGGATCAGGTCGGTGCGTCCCGTCGGCAGCCCCTCGCAGGTGATGCCCTTGGAGCCCATCAGCCCGGGCAGCGCGCCGTGGTCGTAGATCGACAGCCGCGGCGAGGCCACCGGCCGTCCGAGACGCCCGAGGAACGGCGTCGACGAGGAATAGAACGCGCTGGCCTGGCACGCCGGCACGACGAGGTTGTTGAGCAGGTCGGCGACCGGCTGGGGCCCGAACACCACCGTGTAGCGCCCGGAGGGCACCCGCTCGCCGCCGATGCCGTCGAGCGCGGCGCGGGCGGCGTCCACACCGGCCTCCTCGGTGAACTCGGCCAGCCGTGTTCCCGTGGACCAGCCCGAGCCCTTGGCGCCCGGCGCCTCCACCATCGCCGTCACGAAGGCGGTGATGAGGGTCGACTCGTCGGTCTGCACCCGCGGCATCTGCGTGGACACGACGGCCATGCGCTCCTGCAGCATCGTCACGTCGCCCCCCACGATCAGGCCCAGCCGCCGCAGCCGCTCGTCGGTGTCGGCAAGCTCGCCCAGCCGGGACGCGGCGATGAACGTGCGCAGCCCGCCGTTGACGATCGCCCAGCCCGCCTCGACGAGCCGGTCATCGGCCACGGCCATGAGCTGGGGGTCGTGGTAGTCCACGAGCGTTCGCGGCCCGGGCGAGGGCCGCGGGAGCGACACGAACTCCGGGTCGACGACGGCGGCCCGGCGGGCCTTGGCCAGCGCGCGGCCGGCGCCGGTCACGCCGAGATCGCTCGGCTCGCTGCCGAAGCCGATCACCCGTCCGCCCGGCGTGTCGAACACCGCCTGGATCCCGACCCCATGCGACTCCGCCGACTTCGGCTCCTCCACGCCGTTGCACGGAATGTGCGAAGTGTAGTTGAGCCGCGCCAGCAAGCTCGCATTGGCCGCCACGAACACCGCGACCTCCACAACATCCGGCTGCACCCGCGCCAGGTCGAACCCAGCCTGCGCCGCGCGGGTCAACTCCTCCAAGCTCCGCATCGCTAGCCTAGTGAGTCGCCCGAAACGTGGTGACGCCGGGGGTTGGGTGCGGGGGCCTGCGGGCGCGCCGTCATGGCGAGCCGTCGTCGCCGTTCGAGCGCCGGGCTCGGCGAGCGAGCCGCCAACGAGTCGACTGGCCCGCAGCCGAGCCCCCTTCAGGGGGCTGGGGGGCCGAGCGAGCCGGGCCCGGAGCGAGTTACGGCGACAGGCGAGCCATGCGGGCGCGCCCGCAGCCCCACCACGCCCAGCCCCCGGCGTCACCGTATTCCACGACAGTCATCAGGCGGTCTTGAGGTACTCGGACAGGCGCTTGCGGACGAACAGGCGCGAGCGGTGGACGCGGGATTTCACCGCGGGGAGGCTGATGCCCAGCGCCTCGGCGATGTCGGGGTTGGACACTCCCTCGACGTCGTGCAGGACCAGCGCGGTCCGGTAGTCCGCCGGCAGGGCGTCGATCGCCTCGGTGAGCACCTGGCGCAGCTCGCCCTGCAGCGCCTTCTCGTCCACGCGGTTCGTCCAGTCGTCCATCGGCTCGAAGTGGTGGCCGTCGCCGTCGAGCGAGGGCAACACGTCGTCCAGCGCGATCTCGCTCGACTTCTGGCGGCGCGTGCGCAGCTTCTGGTAGGCCGCGTTGGCGGTGATGCGATAGATCCACGAGCCGAACGCCGACTCGCCCTTGAACAGGTGGATCTTGCGGGCGGCCGTCCACAGCGCGTCCTGGGCCGCCTCCTCGGCGTCCTCGTTCAGCCCGGTGATGCGCATGGCTAAGCGGTAGACCCGGTCGCCGAATCGCTCGACGAGCCGCTCGGCGGCGTCCGGTGCCTCGCTGCGCAGCGCCTCGACGAGGTCGGCGTCGGGGTCGACGCGTACCCCCGGGGCCACGCTCATGCCCGCGCCTCGTACAGCGTCAGATAGTGCTTCAACTCCTCCACGCATTGTTCCATCACTCCGATATCCTTGGACACCTTGCTCAGGAGGATGGCGCCCTCCAGGCCCGCCACCAGGAAGTGGGCGACCGAGTCTGGCCGGCAAGCCGCGAGCACCTCGCCGTGCGTCTGGGCCTCGACCAGCGCCGCTCGCAGCCGGCTCTTCCATGCGGTAAACACCGATGCCAGGCGCGCGCGAAATCCCTCGTGCACGTCGCTGAGCTCCGAGGCGAGATTGCCCATGGCGCACCCGCCCACGCAATTGCGCTGCCGCTGCGCTTCCAGCACCCGATCGAGGAAGCAGCGGATCTGGGTCAGTCGCGGGACGTCGGGGGCCGAGAAGCACGGCTCCAGCGTGCGCTCGAGGAAGCCGGCCACGAGCTGGTCGAGAATCGCGTAGCCGAGGTCTTCCTTGCTCCGGAAGTGGTAGTAGAAGTTGCCCTTGCCGACCCCGCTCTCGCGCAGGACGTCGTCCAGCGAGGTGTTCTGGTACCCTCGCACGTGCATCAGGCGCGTCGCCGCCGAGAGGATCGCCTTCCGGGTCGAACGCCCGTCCCTCACCCGCACTGGAGTCCCAGCCGTCTGGGTGTCAGCCATCTGTACCAACCAGTTGGTACAGAACCTTACCGAACAGTTATGCAGTGCGTCAAGCGATAAATGGCCGGGGGGCCGAGAAGGGCGTCCCTCTCGTCAAAAGAGCGGCGCGGCGACCCGGAGGGCAGCCATGACGACGGCCTTCGGATAGAGGCCCAGGACGACCACGCCCACTGCGCAGAGGGCGACCGAGACCGCCAGCGTGGGCGCCACCGGGACGCGCCCTGTGCGCTCCGGCGGCTCGATGTACATGCGCTTGGCGACCA
>DASTOJ010000254.1:0-13687 GCA_035762565.1 Candidatus Methylomirabilota bacterium
CCGCTCGCCGGCGTGCCCGACGATCCCGTGCAGATCATCCGAGCGCGGAACGAGGCCGAGGGACTCGCGCTGGACGCACACACCGCGACGCCAGGCTGGCTGGGAGAGCGGCTGGACGTCCGCTATGTGATCGACGTGCTCCATCCCCTGGCGAGGGAGAGCTGATGGCGAGGAAAAGGCAACGCGCCGGCCAGCAAGCGCATCGAGGCCCACCGCCTCGAGGAGGCGAAGCGCCGAAACATCCCGACCGAGATCCCGAGTCCCACACAACAATGAAGAACCCTCGAAAGCGCAAGAACACAGCTCCCGTGCGACTCAGCAAGGCCTGCCTCGACAAGCTGGTCGAGGAAGCGATCCACCGGCCTGTACACGATGATCGAAAACAACCTCGCGTTTCCCTTCGCGACGACCGTGCTCGGTGTCCAGGTCACCGTGGAGCGCGTTCAACTGACGTTACGGGACGAGATCGTCGCCGTGTGCCGTCGTGCCGGCATCCGCCAGACCGTTCCACTCCTCGATCTCCCATTACCGTCACCGCGACCGGCCGGCAGCGAGTGGATCGCCGCCTGTCGCCACTGGCTACGCGGCGGCTAACGGGCTGCAGGGCGTTCAGGGCCGGCGCATCCACGTGCCGCGTGCCGACCACCTCCAACCAAACCGCGACGTCCTGGCCGAGCGCTACGCGCTGTTCGCCGGGCGAGCTGAGCGGCTGTATCCTTGCGCAGACGTTGCCGTCGCTGCGTAGAGTGAGGCCATGGCTTTGCGACCGCGCGCGGTGATCACTACCCCGTACACTTCGCCTGCGGCGACAGCCCGTGTGCTCGGGGTCTCCCCAGGCGATACCGGGAACTTCGAGCGATGGTGACCGAGTACCTGGAACGCCACGGCAGCAGCTGCTCTCCCGCTGTCGCCGGAAAGGCACACCGCGGCAAGCGCGGCGCCAAGACCCGGACTGCAGCGAGGCGGCGCGCAGCACGCCGAAGCTGACCGATCGCCGAGCGATACTCCCCCAACAACGCCTTTCTGAACGTTCCCTACGATCGGCGCTACGAGCCCCTGTTCCTGACCTTCATCGCGGGTCTTTGCGGCTTCGGGCTCCGCCCGCGGGCCACGCTCGAGATCCCTGGGCCTACCCGTCGTCTGGACCGGATCTTGGCGTTGATCTCTGCCTGTGGGTACTCCTTCCATGACGTCAGCCGGGTGCAGCTCAGCAGGGGCGCGCCGCGTTTCAACATGCCCTTCGAGGTCGGGCTCACGGCACGCTGTTTGGCGCCCGCGCCTTTCGAGACCTCGTCGTCGTCGCTACCGAGTTTGCGACCCGGGAGGTGGCCTGAATCATTGACGCCCTGGAACATGACCATTCTGTGGAACGTGACATCATCGGCTCGCGAGGTCGCCCAGCAGCACCCGCCCCCCGGCGAGCATCATCACGTTGAATAAGACTACTCAACGTAATTCGGGGTCCACCTTCCATTGCTCGTGCCCCACCAGCTCAACGTACCCCTGCCCCGCCGTCGGCCGTTCCGCACTCGCCCCCACCACCCCCACCGCGCCCTCCCAGTACCGCGTCCCCACCCTCAACTCCTGATCCGCCACCCGTGGCTCGATCTCCAGCCGCAGATCCTCCGCCGGCACGCTCACCCGCCACCGCGCCGGATACCGCACCCCACTGTGCGGGCTCGCCCAGTGCCCCAGCGTCTCGACCCGCACATCCCCCGCCTCCAGCCGCCGGGTCGTCCCATCAGCGGCGACAAGCGTCCCCGCGCTGAACGGATCCACCGTCCCGTCCCGCCGCCGCAGCAGGTACATCATCAGCTCCCGCCCGTCGTCCAGCTGCAGCGCGAACCAGTCCCACCCCTCTACGCCCTCGCCGAGCGCGCTCGTGCTCCACTCCCGGTCCATCCACGCCTGGCCCGACACCTCCAGCGTCTCGCCGCCCAGCCGGACGGTGCCGCGCGCCGGCATTCGCGTGAACGAGTAGTACAGCGACGCGTTGCCCGGCTCCGGCCCCTTGCGGCTGAGCCCGCGATCGCCCTGCAGCACGACCGGCTTCCCGGGCCAGACGGTGAGGTCGATCGCCACGTCGCCCTCCAGCGCGACCAGCCGCGTGGCGTCGCCCTCGCCCGACGCCGACCACTCTTCCACCCACACGCGGAACGGCGCCGCCTGCGCCCCGGCCAGCCCCAGCGCCGCGCGGCTCGACCGGCTGAAGGCGTGGAAGCGCTCGCCCGCCGTGTCGGTCACCGCGAAGTGCCCGACGTAGAGCTGCCGGGTCCCCCACGCCGACTCCCGGGACTCGGCGGTCGGCGACAGCGCCACGCGGAAGAACGTCAGCTGGAACCCGACGTGGCGCCCGGTCACCGTCGTCAGGTTCCCCGTGTAGTACCACCACTCCGTGCGGAAGTCAGGGTGCGGCCCGTGGTCCTCCGGGAACACCAGCGGGCGCGAGGCGAGCACCCGCGCGAAGCCCGCACGGTCTTCGGCGAGCGCCTCGCGCACCGCGACGGTCGCCTGGATCGGCTGCCGCGGCGCCGACGGCCACAGCGCGAACGCCGCAGCGGTTGCCGCGACCACCGCCGCCAGACCCACCGCCACCCTACTCATCGCGCAGCGCCCCCGCCGGCTCCGCCCGCGCCATGCGCCAGGCCGGATAGAGCCCGGCCAGCAGCGCGGCCAGGACCGCCAGCGCCACTCCCTGGAGCAGAATCCCCGGCGACGGGTCCAGCCCCATCGTCCAGCCGAACGAGCGGCGGTTGATGACGAAGACCAGGACGGCGGCCAGCAGCAGGCCGCTCGGCACCGCGAGGAGCCCGGACAGCAGGCCGATGATGCCGGTCTGCGCGGTGACGAGGCCCCAGACCTGGCGGGGCGTGAGGCCCAGCGTGCGCAGCACGCCGATCTCCCGCGTGCGCTCCAGCTGCAGGGCCATGAGCGCGGCCAGCATGCCGACGAAGGCGACCGCCACGCTCAGTGTGCGGAGCACGCCGGTGATGGCGAACGTGCGGTCGAAGATCACGAGCGAGGCCTCGCGCAGCGCGCGGTTGGAGCGGACGACCAGCCGGGGGCCGCCGCCCGCGCGCTCGCGCACGGCCGCCACCAGCGTGTCCACGTCGACGCCCGGCGCGGCCTCCAGCGCGAGGCCCGAGATGCGGCGGTCGTCCCAGGCGCGGTCGTAGGTACGGCGGCTCATCACGACGACACCGGCGCTGGAGCCGTAGTCGTGGAAGACGCCGGCCACGCGGAAGTCCTGCTCGCCGCGGTCGGTGCGCAGCCGCACGGTGGCGCCGGCCCGGGTGCCCTGGCGATTGGCGTAGGGCTCGGAGACGATGACGGCGTCGCCCTCCCAGACGCCCTCGGCGCTGCCCTCGCGGAACCGCCAGCGCGGCGGGCGGGCGGGATCGACGGCGAGCGCGACCGCTTGCACCGGCCCCCGGGAGCTCTGCACCACCACTCCGCGCGAGGTGCTGGCGCGCGCCACGCCGGGCGTCGCGGCCAGGTGCGCCACGAGCGCGGGATCGAGCGTGGCGTCCGGGCGGCTGCCCACCAGGCTCGGGGCGGACACGTACACGTCCGCGCGCAGCGTGCCCTCGAGCCAGCTCGTCACCGCCTCGCGGAAGCTCGCGATCATCACGCCGACGCCCATGGCGGCGGCCACGGCGATCGTCAGCGCCGCCATCGCGACCGAGGTGCGCGAGAGCGCGGCCACGATGCCGCGGGTGGCCAGGCGGCCCAGCAATCCAAACGCGGCGCCGGCCACGCCGTGGATCGGACGCAGGAGGATCACCGCGGCGGCCGGCGTCAGCAGCGCGCAGCCCACCATCACCACGAAGAGCCCGGCGAAGCCCAGGACGATGCTGCCGGGCACGGCCAGGACGATGCCGCCCGCGACGAGGACGGCCAGGCCGAGCCAGCCGGCGCGCCGCGTGCCCCGCCGGGCGCCGGTCTCGAGCGAGGCGCGGCTCATCACGATGCGCGGCGGGGCGGAGGTGGCCTCGAGCGCGGGCGCCAGCGCGGCCAGCGCGGTGACGCCGAGGCCGAGCAGCAGGCTCTTGGCGAGCGTCGCCGGGTCCAGCGCCACGTCGCGCACGGAGAGGACGAAGTAGAGGTCGTTGATGGTGCGCGTCACCAGCCGCAGCAGGCCCTGCGCCATGCCGAGCCCCAGGGCGAGGCCGGCCAGGGTGCCCACGATGCCGATGACCAGCGCCTCGCTCATCACGAGCGCGAACACCTCGCCGCGCGTGACGCCGAGGGCCCGGAGCGAGCCGATCAGCGGCCGCCGCTGCACCACCGAGAAGGTCATCGTCTGGTAGATGAGGAACATGCCGACGACCAGCGCCAGCAGCGAGAGCGCGGTGAGGTTCCACTGGAACGCCAGGATCATGCGCGCGGTGGCGCCGGCCTGCGCGCCCGCGCCCACCAGGTCGGCGCCGGCGGGCAGCGCCTCGCCGATGCGCGCCAGCAAGGCCTCGTCGTCCACCATGAGGTCGATGCGCGACAGCCGGCCGACGGCGCCGAACAGCTCCTGGGCCGTGGCAATGTCCACGACGACCAGGTCGTCCAGCGCGCGGGCGCTGCCGGCATCGGCCGGCTGGAGCACGCCCACGATCGTCAGCGTGCGACGGGCGCCCGCCACGTCGATCGCCAGCTCGCCGCCGATCCCGAGCCCCAGGCTGCGCGCGGTGGTGTCGGCGATCAGCGCCGTGGCGGCGCGGCCGACCAGGTCCCCCGCGCGCCTGAGCACCTCGCGCCCGCGCTTCTCCTCGCCGCTGTCGAGGTAGGGCCGGAAGTCGCCGTCGGCGAACGGGTCGATCCCGAGGACGTGCAGCGTCCGCCCGGCCCGGCCCGCCACCGCCACGTCGCCCTCGACGATCGGCGCGGCCCGGCGCACGCCCAGTTCCAGGCGCAGACGACGATAGACGTCCTCGGGCAGCCCGGACGGCCCGCCCACGATCTGGTGCGTCGCACGGCCGCCGACCGCCTCGGTGGACAGCCGGAACGCGCGAAGCGCGCTGGCGTTGGCGAGGTCGATGGACACGGCGACCGCCACCCCGAGCGCGATGCCGAGGATGGCCAGGCCGAGCTGCCAGGGATGCGAGGAGAGCTGCCGAACTGCCAGGCGCGCGAGCTGACCGGTCAACACGGCGGGCGCTCGACCAGGGCGCTGAGCTGAGTGGTCAGGAGGCGGCTCATTCTCTGGAGACCCTCGCCAGACAGCGAGGATTCGTGCCCGAGGCGATCAATCGCGGCTCCTGCGCCGAATTGTCGTACATCCGTCACGTCGTCGTCAAAAGACTGGTACAGCTCGAAGGAGTTTCGCAGGCCGGAGCGCCGCGCGTCGCTTCGGCACTTTCCCTCTGCGGTGTACTTCGCAGTCGCAGGCGATGTCGTAGTCGCGCTCGCGGTCCTTCACGCGAGTCGTGATCCGGCCCCGGCCGGCGCGACGCTCACGGCATCGTCGCCGGCCTCGAGAATGGCTTGGTGGCGTCGACCACGAACATGACCAGGGCGCGCAGGTCCACCGAGCCGCTGCTGGAGGCTTGCATCGGCGTATCGGCGCCATGCCCCGCTTCGGCCTTCCCGGCCGCGATCCGCATCACGCCATGGGGCGTCCGGAAGCTTTGCTCACCCGCCAGCACGTAGGCGGCCTCGGATCCCGGGTGGCTGTGCACGGGCGTGATGCTGCCCGGGGGCCCGCTGGCCTCGTTGACCCGGAGCAGATAGTCCGACGCCGCGACCGGGGCGATCGGTCCCACCTCCACCATCTTCGTGCCGCCCGCCGACGACCCACCGGCCGGACCGAGCGTGAAGAGCCAGGCCTTGCCATTGGACTCGGCCGCGAGGCCCGTGGGGCCGGCGGCAGCCCGGGCCTCGGCGAGCGTGGGGAAGTTCTCCACGCGCCAGAAGAGCGGCCCGGCCGGCAGCTTCTCGATCTTCTTCTCGGCCAGCGCCTTGACGACGAGCGTGCCGGCGCCCGCCGTCCCCACGCTCCCCGACTGCGCCATGGCCAATGGCGCCCACAGCCCCACCAGAACGAACACTGCGACGGCTATTCTCGATCGCGGCGTCATCGCGCGACCCTCCTTTACCACGTGGCCCTTGCCAGGTGGCCCACTGATGTATGGCAGAGTAGGAGCCCGGATGCCGGAAGTCCCGAGAGAACGGTGAGATTCTTCTGAGACCCCGGCAAGGGGACGGTATCGCCGAGAACGCCGATGGGACACGAGGTTACCTTCGACCGCCATCGCTTCGATCCACGGACGGGGCGGCTGTGGGCCGGCCGGCGCGAGGTCGCCCTCACGCCTCGGGCGGCAGCCGTCCTGGCCGCGCTCATCGCGCGCGCCGGGCAGGTGGTCACCCGAGACGAGCTGTTCCAGTCCGTGTGGGGCCACACGGTGGTCAGCGACGCGGCGCTCACGGCCTGCATCCAGGAGCTTCGAGGGGCGCTGGCCGACGACGCCAGGCGCCCGCGCTTCATCGAGACGCGGCACCGCCGGGGCTATCGGTTTGCTGCGCGCGTCCTCCCGCCGACGCCCCAAAGTCTGTCCCGCGGCACGCCGGCGCCGACGCGTCCGGGGCCGCCCGCGCCGGTCGTGGGCCGGGACCGGGAGCTGACCGAGCTGGGCGCGTGCCTCGAGCGGGCCGCGAATGGGACCAGGCAGATCGTCTTCGTGACGGGCGAGCCCGGGATCGGCAAGACGACGCTCATCGAGCGGTTCCTGGCGGAGGCGGCGAGCGGCGACGGGCTGCGCATCGCCCAGGGGCGATGCGTCGAGACCCACGGGGCGGGCGAGGCCTACCTGCCGCTCCTGGAGGCCATGACCCGCCTGTGCCGCGAGCCCGGCGGGCAGCCGATCACCCGCCTGCTCCGCCATCACGCGCCGACGTGGCTCACCCAGATGCCCTCGGTCCTGACGGCCTCGGAGCTGAGGACACTGCGGCGACAGGCCTCCGGCGTCAGCCGGGAGCGGATGCTGCGCGAGCTGGCCGAGGCCGTCGAGGTCATCGCCGCGGACGTCCCCTGGGTCCTCTGGCTGGAAGATCTTCACTGGAGCGATCCCCCGACGGTGGAATGGCTGGGCTATCTGGCGCGGCGCCCCGGACCGGCGCGCGTCCTGGTGCTGGGCTCGTGCCGGCCCGTCGAGGCGCTCGCCCGAGGGCATCCGCTGGAGGCGACCAGGGACGAGCTGAAGATGCACGGGCACTGCCGCGAGGTCGCACTCGCGCGGCTCGACGAGACGGCGGTTGGCCAGTACCTGGCCCGCCGCTTCCCCGCGGACCGCGCGTTCGACGCCCTGGCCGGGATGATCCATGCGCGCACCGGGGGCAATCCGCTGTTCGTCGTCAACGTGGCCGACGACCTCGTGAGGCGCGCCGTCCTGATCGAGCGCTCCGGGCGCTGGGAAGTCGAGGAGAGCGCCGTCGGCCAGATCGCGATCCCGGAGGACGTTCGCCGGATGATCGGGCACCAGCTCGACCGCGTGCGTCCTGACGAGCGGCGGATTCTCGAGGCGGCGAGCGCCGCCGGCGTGGAGTTCTCCGCCGCCGTCGTGGCGGCCGCCGAGCAGCTCGGCCCCGACGACGTCGAGCGCGCCTGCGCCGACCTGGCCGGGGGCGCCTCGTTCCTGACGTCGCACGGCTCCGACACCTGGCCGGACGGGACGGTCGCCGGACATTACGGGTTTCGCCACGCGCTCTACCAGGAGGTCGTCTACGAGCGCGTGCCGGCCGCACGCCGTGGGGAACTGCACCGTCGCATCGGCGAGCGGCTCGAGGCCGGCCTGCGTGAGCGGGCTGTCGAGGCGGCGACCGAGCTGGCCATGCACTTCGAGCGGGGTCGAGACCCGCGCCGGGCCATCCAGTACCTACGGGTGGCCGGCGAGATCGCCACGCAACGGAGCGCCGCGCGCGAGGCGGTGGCGCACCTGACCCGCGCGCTCGATCTGCTCCGGGGCCAGCCGGATACTCCCGAGCGAGCCGAGCAGGAGGTCGCCCTCCAGATCGCATTCGGGGGGCCGCTCATGGCCCTCAAGGGCCGCGGCGCGCCCGAGGTCGAGCAGGCCTACACGCGGGCGCAGGAGCTCTGTCAGAGGATCGGCGACACGCCGCAGCTCTTCCCGGTCGTCTGGGGCCTCTTCCTGTTCCGCCGGAGCCGCGGCGAGATCGACCGGGCCCACGAGTTCGCCACGCGCCTCCTGGCTCTCGCCCGGCCCACCAACGATCCGGGCCTGCTGATCGAGGCTCATCACGCGCTGTGGGCGACGTGCTTCGCGCGCGGTGAGCTCGAGGCCGCTGGCGACCATGTGACCCAGGGGCTGGCCCTCTACGATGCCGATCGGCACGCGTCGCTCGCCGCCGTCTACGGCAACCACGACCCCGCCGTGTGTGCTCTCGGGCACGGCGCCTGGGCGCTCGAGCTGTCCGATGAGCCCGAGCAGGCCAGCCGGCGAAGCGCGGAAGCCGTGGCGCTGGCGCGGACGCTCGCCCATCCGTTCAGCGAAGCGCACGCCCTTCTCTACGCCGCCCGGCTCCACCAGTTCCGCGGCGACTGGCGGACGACCCGCGCCCGCGCCGAGGCGGCCGTGGTGCTGGCCCGCGAGCGGGGGTTCGTCCAGCTCCAGGCCTGGGCGGCCGTCACCGGCGGCTGGGCGCTGGCCGAGGCGGGGGAGATCGCAGAAGGGCTGGCGCGGATGCGCGAGGGGATCGCGGCCATTCGCGCGCTGGGCTCGGAGGACTTCAGGACGTACTTCCTCGGCCTGCTGGCCGCGACCCTCGCGAAGGCAGGCGAGCCCGGGACCGCCCTCGACGTCCTCACGGAAGCGCTGGGCGCCGTGGAGAGGAGCGGCGAGCGCTTCTACGCGGCGGAGCTGCACCGGCAGAAGGGCGAGCTGCTGCTCGCGACCGGCCACGACCGCGCCGGCGCTGCCCGGTGCTTCCAGACCGCGGTGGAGATCGCGCGGCGTCAACGCGCCCGGGCCCTCGAGCGCCGTGCCCTCCAGAGTCTCGACGACGCGCTGCGCCGGGCGAGCTAGCCGGTCAGCCCGGCGGTCGCTCCACCAGCGCGCCGCGCTCGACGGTGAGGATGCGGTCCGCCACGCCGATCACCTCGCGGCTGTGAGTGGCCATCAGCACGGTCCGGCCGGCCTCGCGCGCGAGGGCGTCGAGCAGGCCGACGACGTCGGCGGCGGTGTCGGCGTCCAGGTTCCCGGTGGGCTCGTCGGCGAGGATGATGTCGGGGTCGTGGATCAGGGCCCGTGCGATGGCGACGCGCTGCTGCTCGCCGCCCGACAGCCGCTCGGGGTAGCTGTCCCCCCGGCCGGCGAGCCCCACCCGCTCCAGCAGCGCGCGCGCCCGGGCCACGCCCTCCGCGTCGGCGCGGCCGTTGAGGTCGAGCGGCAGCAGGAGGTTCTCCTCCACGGTCAGGAGCGGGATGAGGTTGAAGAACTGGAAGACGAAGCCGATGTGCCGGCGGCGGAAGCGCGTGCGCGCCCCCTCGTCGAGGGCCGTGAGGTCGGTGCCGTTGACGGCCACGCTCCCGGCCGTGGGCCGGTCGATGCCCGCGACGAGGTTCAGCAGCGTGGACTTGCCGGAGCCGCTGCGCCCGACGAGCACGACGATCTCGCCGCCGGCGATCGTCAGCGACACGTCGCGCAGCACCACGCGCTCGGCCTCGCCTTCGCGATACGTCTTGCTGAGCTGCCGGAGCTCGACGGCGGGCGCTGCCATGCCGGGTCAGTCTGGCAGCCGGCCCTGCCTTCGCACTACACCGACACGACCTTGTCCGCCGCCACCGTCTTCTCCGCGAACACCTTCGGGTTGATGAACGCCGCGTTCTTCGCCTTCAGATCCGCCTCGGTGACCCCCCGGGCCACCGAACAGCGCCCTCAGACGAAGATGGGCACGCCCTTGGCGACGACCGCGTCCAGCATCTCGCGCAGCGGCGCCATGGCCATCGGCATCACCGCCGCGGCGACGTCGTCCTTCATCAGATAGGCGGCCTCGCCGGCCAGGAAGATCTGGGGCCGATGGCCGGCCTCGACGGCGCCGAGGGCGAAGTTGAACGGCAGGCCGGCGCGGGTCGGGTCGTCGCTGCCGGCGGTGCCCAGGTACAGGATGGTCGCCATGCTGGTACTCCTCAGCGCTTGGTGTTCTGGCTCACGAACGCCTGCACGCGCTTCCAGGCGTCGGCGGAGGCGTCCGCGAACTCGGTGAACTTGCGGTCGAAGAAGCTGTGGGGGGCGCCGGGGTAGACCGTGGAGTCGTGCTTGACGCCGGCCTTGCGCAGGGCGGTGTCGAACTCGTCCACGGCCGATTGAGGGATGCCCTCGTCGGCGCCGCCGAAGATCGACAGCACGGGGCTCTTGTAGCTCGCGGCGGCGTCGATGGGCTTGGGCCGATCGGGCCAGCGCTTGAGGCCGAGCGGCCAGCCGTAGAAGCCGATGACGCCCGCGTAGCCCAGGCCGCTGGACGCCTGCAGATAGGACAGCGCCCCGCCGAAGCAGAAGCCGACCGAGAAGACCGAGCGCACCTGGCCGCCCTCGGGGCCGCGCAGGTAGGCGGCGCCGGCGGCGATGTCGGCCTGCAAGGTCTCGGGCTTGGTCAGCGGCACCTGCGACATGAAGTCGAACGTGTCGCTGCGGTCCTCGGTGCCGGCGGTGCGGGCGAAGAAGTCGATGGCCACCGAGTCCACGCCGACCTCGGCGAAGCGGTCGGCCAGGTCCTTGTAGTACTGGTGCAGGCCGCGCACGTCGGGGATCACCACCATGCCCGCGCCGGTGGGGCGGGCGGCGCGCGCGGCGTAGGCCATGAAGCGCGTGCCGTCGGCGGACGTCAGCTTGAGGTCGCGGCCACCGGCCGAGCCGCCGGCGATGGGCGTGATCGGGGGACGGGAGTCGTTGTCGACGCACATGGCTGGGGCCTCCAGGGTTGAGAGTGCCTGCACTGTATCCGGGCGCCCGTGACCACGCAACCGCCGGGCGCGAGCCCCCCCCGGCCGGCTGAATCGAAGCTCGCCGTCGGCGTGTCGACGGCACGAGGCGGAGCCTTGACCGCTCGGAACCCCGCGACGATACTTGTGTCCGCATCTGTGGACACCAGGTAGCCGATGGCCAACGCGGCCACCGCGTTCCTCGACGACACGATCGGCGGCGGCGCCGCCGAGCGCCCGGCGATCGTCACATCGGCCGGGGCCACGACCTATCGCGAACTGCTGGCGCTCGTCGGCCGGGCCGGCAACGCCCTGCGCGGCCTGGGCGTGGAGCCCGAACAGCGGGTTGCGCTGCTGCTGCCCGACGGCCTGGACTGGGTGGCGACGTTCTTCGGCGCGCTCCGGATCGGGGCGGTGGCGGTGCCGCTCAACACGCGCCTGGAACCGGCCGCGTGGGCGGCGTTGCTGCGCGACAGCCGCGCGCGTGTGCTGGTCGCCGACGCCGCGTTCCTGCCGGAGCTGCGCCCGGCGCTCACCGACCTGCCGCACCTGCGCGCGGTCGTGGCCACCGGCGAGGGCGCGACCAGCCTGCGGGCGCTGATGGCGGCGGCGGAGCCCGAGTGCGCGCCGGAGGCGGTCAGCGGCGACGACATGGCCTTCTGGCTCTACACCTCGGGGACGACCGGCGGGCCCAAGGCGGCGGTGCACGTGCACCGCAATCTGCTCGCCTGCCGGCACTACGCCATCGACGTCCTCCAGGCCGGCGAGCAGGACCGTGTCCTCGCGACGTCCAGGCTGTTCTTCGCCTACGCGCTCGGCAACGCGCTGCTGCTGCCCCTCTACCTCGGCGCCCGCACGTACTTCGATCCCGCGTGGCCGGAGCCGGCCGGTGTCCTCGCGACGCTGCGGGCGTTCGCGCCGACGCTGTTCTTCTCGGTGCCGACGTTCTACGGGCGGCTGCTGCGCGCCGAGCTGCCGCGCGACGCCTTCGCCTCCGTGCGCGCCTGCGTGTCGGCGGGCGAGCGCCTGCCGGCCGAGCTGTACGAGGCGTGGCGGGAGCGCTTCGGCGTGGAGATCCTGGACGGGCTCGGCGCGACCGAGACGATCTTCATGGTCCTGGCGAACCGGGCCGGCCGCAGCCGGGCGGGCTCGGCCGGCCAGGTGGTGCCCGGCTCCGAGGTGCGCCTGCTCGACGCCCGGGGCCGCCCGGTCACCGACGGCGAGGTCGGCGTGATGCACGTGCGCTCGTCGTCGACGTGCACCGGGTACTGGAACCGTCTCGACGTGTCCCGTCGCGCGTTCGCCGGCGAGTGGTTTCGCACCGGCGACCTCCTCTGGCGCGACGCCGACGGCTTCTATCACTATGCCGGCCGCGACGACGAGCGGTTCAAGGTGGCGGGCCAGTGGGTGACGCCGGGCGACGTGGAGGCTGCGCTGCTGGCCCACCCGGGGGTGATCGACGCCGGTGTGGTCGGCGCGGCCGCCGAGCGCGGCCTGCTCAAGCCCGTCGCGTTCGTGGTCGCGCGCGGCGGCGCCGAGCCGGAGGCGCTCGCCGCCGAGCTGGGCGCGCACGTCGAGGACCGGCTGCCGCCCCACCAGCGGCCGCGCCGCATCCGGGTCGTCGAGGAGCTGCCGCGGACGGTGACCGGGAAGCTGCAGCGCTACGTCCTGCGCGAGTGGGCCGAGCGCACGCTGTGACGTCCCACACGAGCACCGTGCAGGTCCGGTGGGGCGACGTCGACGCCGCCGGCATCGTCTTCTACCCGCGCTTCTTCGAGTGGTACGACTACGGCTGCGAGGCTCTCTTCGCCGCCCTCGGCCTGCCGTGGCCGGAGGCGTTCCCGAAGTACGGGATCGTGGGCGTGCCGATCCTGGAATCGGGCTCGCGCTTCGTCTCGCCGGCGCGGTACGGTGAGACCCTCGCCATCCGCACGACGGTGGCGTGGGTGAAGGAGAAGACGTTCCGCGTGGAGCACGAGATCTCGGTCGGCGCCCGCGTGTGCGCCAGCGGCTTCGAGGTCCGCGCCTGGGTGAAGCGGCCGGCGGCGCCGGACGAGCCGTTGCGGACGGCGCCCATTCCCGAGGACGTCGCGCGGCGCCTGCGCGGGGACGCCGCGTGAAACCGCGCTAGAGTAGGCCCCCCGGGGACCCGGGAGGAGGCAGTCATGTCGGTCAGCCGCGCCGTGGAGTGGGGAGTCCTGCTCGGCATGCGCAAGGTCGAGACGGTCGAGCAGATGCCCGAGGAGTACCGGCAGGTGGTCCTGAAGCTCCTCTACGCCCTGGCCTCGACGGAGTTCGCCTCGGTCGAGCAGCACCAGCCGTGGATCAACCGGGGGCCGACGCCGGAGGACCGCTACATCCAGGCCCAGATCGCCGCCGACGAGGCCCACCAGGGCTTCATCGACTGCCGGATGCTGCGCACGTTCGGGCCCGACGGCGTGGCGCTGGCCGACGACCTGCTGCGCCGCCGGATGGGCGAGCATCTCCTCGACGCCTTCAACGTGCCGTTCGAGAGCTGGGTCGACACCGTGGGCTTCTGCTTCGTGATGGACCTGGTCGCCTGGTACCACCTGCACGCGATGGAGAACTCCAGCTTCGCCCCCTGGGCGCGCGAGATGACGACGATGGTCCACGAGGAGAAGTTCCACGCGGCGTTCGGCGCTCGCCGCGTGCGCGACGTGGTCCGCGACCCCGAGTACGCGCGCCTGTGCGGCGCCGGCCCCGAGGACGTCCAGCGCGCCGTCGACAAGTGGTATCCCAGGG
>DASTOJ010000255.1:0-9799 GCA_035762565.1 Candidatus Methylomirabilota bacterium
TGGATCAGCGTGGCGTCGCCGTAGGAGTAGAACCGATAGCCGGCGGCCACGGCGTGGCGGTAGGCGCCCAGGATCAGCTCCCGTCCGGCGAAGGCGCTGACGAGGACCAGCAGCGAGGAGCGCGGCAGGTGGAAGTTCGTCAGCAGCGCGTCGACGGCCCGGAAGTGGTGGCCGGGCCGGATCGTGATCGTCGCGTGGCCGTCGAGCGGCGTGATCCGCCCGTCCTCGGCGGCGGCGCTCTCGAGCGTGCGCGCCACCGTGGTACCGACGGCCACCACGCGGCGGCCTGCCTCCCGCGCCGCGGCGACGGCGGTGGCGGTGGCGGCGGGGATCGCCGCCCGCTCGGGGGGCAGGGCGTGGCTCTCGACGCTCGGCGCGGTGATCGGGCGGAACGTCGCCGGGCCGACGTGCAGCGTGACCGCCTGCACCTCGACGCCGCGGGCGCGCAGGCGCTCGAGCAGTGCCTCGGAGAAGTGCAGGCCGGCCGTCGGCGCCGCCACCGAGCCCGGCGTCCGCGCGAAGACGGTCTGGTAGCGCTCCCAGTCCTCGGCGACCGGCTTGGCGTGGCGGGCGATGTAGGGCGGCAGCGGCGGCAGCCCGTGGGCGGCCAGCAGGTCCTCGATCGTGCCGTCACGGCGCGCGACCACCCGGGCGCCGTCGGCGGCGATCCCGACGACGGCCAGGCGGACGCCGCCGACCGCGAGGTGCGCACCGACCCGGCAGCGCCGTCCCGGCCGCACGAGGGCGCGCCAGCGCGAGGGCGTTTCGGCTTCCAGGAACAGCAGCTCGACCGGGCGCCCGCCCGCGTCCTCGGCCAGCACGCGGGCGGCAATCACGCGGGAGTCGTTGACCACGAGGCAGTCGCCCGGGCGCAGCAGGTCGGGCAGGTCGACCATGCGCCGGTCCGCGAGAGTGCCGCGCGTCCGCTCGATCACCAGCAGCCGCGCGGCCTCGCGCGTCTCGGCCGGGGCCTGGGCGATGGCCTCGGCGGGCAGGTGGTAGTCGAAGTCGGCGGGCGTCACGACCAGGAGTGTACCGCCGCCGCGGTGCCCGCTCTTGCGCTTCAGCCGATCTTCGAGCCCGGCGCCACCGCCCGGTCGGGGTGCAGCAGGACCACCTCGCCGGCCTCGTCGTAGGCGCCGAGCACCAGCACCTCGGAGACGAACGGGCCGATCTGCTTGGGCGGAAAGTTCACGACGGCGATCACGTGGCGGCCGACGAGCTCGGGCAGGCGATAGTGGCGGGTGATCCGGGCGCTCGAGCGCTTGACGCCGAGCGGGCCGAAGTCGATCGAGAGCTTGTAGGCCGGCCGGCGGGCCTCGGGAAACTCCTGGACGTCGACGACGACGCCGACCCGGATATCGACGTTCTCGAAGTCCTGCCAGGAGATCAACGGGCGGCGCGGTCGAGCGTGCCGAGGACCGTTCCCGGGTAGTAGAACTCCAGAATCTGGCGCGCGCTGTGGCCCTGCTCGGCCATCCCCTTGGCGCCCCACTGGCACATCCCCACGCCGTGGCCGTAGCCACGGCCGGAGAAGCGCGCCCACTGCGCGTCGACGGCCACCGCGAAGAGCGTCGACTTGAACGTGTCGTAGCCGAGCATCCGGCGGAACTCGTTGCCGCGCAGCCGCACGCTGCGCGCGGTGCCGTGGACGGTGACCGTCGAGGCCCGCAGCGAGGGCGTGCGCTCGGTCACCTCGATGGCGGTGACCGTCCCCACGCCGACCTCGTGGCGGCGGAGAATCTCGGTGAGGTCGGTGAGGCGGACGTCCAGCGCCCAGTAGAAGTGCGGCGAGCCCGCCGAGAACTCGCAGCGCACGGGTTTGAGGGCCGGCATGTTGCGGGCGCTGAAGACCGTGCGCGGGTCCTCGGTGTAGCCGCCGCTCTCGGTGTGGTAGAAGGCCGGGAACACGTCGCCTTCCCACAGCAGCACCTGGCCGGCCGTCTCCCGCACCGCGCCCCAGATCGGCGAGGCCGCCGGCACCCGCCCCGCGTACTGCTGGTGCGCCGTCGAGGCGAGGATGTGATACGGCCTGCCCCCGTTGAGCATGCGGTGGTAGGCCGCGTAGGTGCGTGCGGCCACGGCCTGGGCGCGCAGCGCCTCCAGCGGCCACTTCTCGCCCGCCTCCGCTCTGAGCACCCCCACCAGGTACTCCTCGAGCGGCACCTCGTTCACGACGGCCAGCCCGTCGCCGATCCTCAAGATCTCGAGCGGCGCCGGGTACTCGCGGCCGTGGAGGCGGATGGGGAGGTCGCTGCGCAGCCGGAAGCCGCCGGCGCGGACCCCGTCGATCTCCACGGCCTCGCCGCCGAGCGTGGCGCGCACGAGCGCCGTCCGGCGGGGGGCCCCGCAGCGGGGGCAGGCGCCCAGCTCGGTCACCTCGATGTCGGTGCCGTGCAGCTCGACGACGCGCGCGATCTCCACCAGCGCCACCCGGATCAGCCCCGACGCCACCGCCGGAGACGACGCGCCCAGCGCCAGGACGGTCGCCAGCCCCACCGCCGCCGCGGCGCGCGTCACCGGCGGCCGATCAACCAGAGCACCAGCGTGAGAATCAGGCTGACGAGGATCGAGGTGCCGAGCGGGAAGTAGAACGTCCAGCTGCCCCGCCGCACGAGGACGTCGCCCGGCAGGCGCCCGACCCACGGCGCGCGGTCGAACAGCACGAGCACGATGCCGAGCCCGGCCACCACGACGCCGAGCACGATCAGCGCGCGGCCCAGCTCGGACGTCACTCGAACAGCGCTCCCTGGCCGGCGGCCCCGGCCGGCGCCTTCCGGCCGAGGTGCGCGTAGGCCTCGCGGGTCACCCGGCGGCCGCGCGGCTCGCGCGCCAGGAAGCCGATCTTCAGCAAGTACGGCTCCACGATCTCCGAGAGCGTCTCCGCCTCGTCGTTGATCGTGGCCGCCACCGCCTCCAGGCCGACCGGCCCGCCGCCGTACACGTCGACGATCGCGGTGAGGAAGCGCCGGTCGAGCCGGTCGAGCCCGCGGGCGTCGACGCCCTCGCGGTCGAGGGCGTGGCGGGCGACCTCCTCGGTGACGCGGCCGTCCCCGTTCACCTGGGCGTAGTCACGCACGCGCCTCAGCAGGCGATTGACGATGCGCGGCGTTCCCCGCGAGCGCCGGGCGATCTCCCCGGCTCCCGCCGGCTCGATGCGGGCTTCCAGAATGGCGGCTGAACGGGTGACGATACGGGTCAGCTCCGGCTCCGAGTAGAAGTCGAGGTGGTGGAAGATCCCGAACCGCTCGCGCAGCGGCGCCGACAGCATGCCGGGGCGGGTGGTGGCCGCCACCAGCGTGAACGGCTCCAGTCGGTGCTTGATGGACCGCGCGTGCATGCCGCGCTCCATGACGAAGTTGACGGCGAAGTCCTCCATGGCCGGGTACAGCAGCTCCTCGACCACGCGGGGGAGCCGATGGACCTCGTCGATGAACAGCACGTCCTTGGCGGCCAGGTTGCTGAGGATGCCGAGCAGGTCCCCCCCGCGCTCGATGGCCGGCCCCGAGGTGGTCTCCAGCCGCGTGCCCATCTCGTTGGCGATGATGCCGGCCAGGGTGGTCTTGCCAAGGCCGGGCGGCCCGTAGAGCAGCACGTGGTCCACGCACTCGCCGCGCTGGCGGGCGGCCTCCACCGACACTCTCAGGCTCGCCACCGCCTGCTCCTGGCCGACGTACTCCTCGAACGAGCGGGGCCGGAGCGCCCGCTCGAACTGGACCTCCTCGGGCGCCGCCGCGCGGCTCAGGATCCGGCTGTCGTCGGTCGCCACGCTCACGACCTCGCCTTGGCCGCCGCCTGCCCGCGATAGATCTCGTCGAACAGCTCCTCGGGGGAGTGCACGTCGGGCCGCCGGCGCAGGGCCTCGGTGATGAGCTGCGAGGCCTCCGACGGCCGGTGGCCGAGCTGCTTGACCAGCACCTCCCACACCAGCTCGCGCAGGCCCTCGGCGTCGACCGGGGTGGCGGGCCCGGCCACCGGCTCGGCCTCGGCGGCCTCGCGGGCGAGCGCGAACTTGGCGACCTTGGCCTGCAGCTGGGCCACGATGTTCTTGGCCTTCTGGGGCCCGATTCCGGGCAGCGCGCGCAGGTACTTCTCGTCCTGCCGCGCGATGGCCGCCGCCAGCTCGCCCACCGGGGCCGCCAGCGCGCGCGCGGCCACCATCGGCCCGATGTCCTTCACGGTGATGAGCTTCTCGAAGAACTCCTTGTCGAGGTCCGAGGTGAATCCGATGAGGACCGGCCGCGGCTGGTCACGGGTGGCGTGGTAGTAGATGACGAGGTGCAGCTCGCTGGCCTTGTCGCCCGCCTCGACGGCGGCGCCCTCGAGGGCCCGCAGGGCAATCGGAGGCAGGAAGACCTCGTAGCCGATCCCTCCGCATTCGAGCACCACGCGATCCTCGGCGCGGCGCCGCAGCCGCCCGGTCAGCGTCGCGATCACGTCCGGCGCCCTCCCCGTCGCGACAGCCCGGTGAGGGCCAGCGCCAGGGCATCGGCCACGTGCGAGGAGCGCGGCGCCACCGCCAGCCCCAGCCGGCGCTGCACCCCCGTCTGGATCTGGGCCTTTGAGGCGGCACCGTTGGCGGCGATGGCGCGCTTGACCTCGGCTGGAGCCAGCGCCAGCAGTGTGACCGCCCGCTGGCGGGCGGCCAGACAGATCACGCCGCGCGCGTGGGCCATGAGGAGCGCCGTGCGGGGGAAGCGATACTCGGCGTAGAGATCCTCCAGCACGACGAGGGATGGCGCCTGGGTTCGGAGCACCAGGTCGACCCCGTCGTAGATCAGCTGCACGCGGACCTCGAGCGGGAGGCCGGCCGCGGTGGCGATGACGCCGGAGTCGATGACGCTGACGCCGCCCGGCCCGGGCTCGACGACGGCCCAACCGGTGCCGACCAGCCCGGGGTCGATGCCGAGGACTCTCAGCTCAGGCAGCCGAGATGGCCTCGAGAATCTCGTCGGGGATGTCGTAGTTGGCGTAGACGTGCTGGACGTCGTCCAAGTCCTCCAGCGCCTCGATCAGGCGCACCACCGACGTGGCCGTCGCACCCTCGACCCGGACCGTCGACTGCGGCACGTAGGTCACCTGGGCCTCGAGGATCGGCACGCCCGCCCGGGCCAGCGCCTCGCGCACCGCATCCATTTCAGCAGGGCCGGTCGTGATCTCGAAAACTTTTTCGGCGCGCCGCATGTCGGCGGCGCCGGCGTCGAGCGCCTTGGCCATGAGGTCGTCCTCGCCGATCTTGTCGGCGTCGATGAGAATGACGCCCTTGCGGTCGAACATCCACGCGACCGCGCCCGACGAGCCCATGTTGCCGCCGCCCTTCTCGAAGGTGTGGCGGATCTCGGGGGCGGTGCGATTGCGGTTGTCGGTGAGGACCTGGATCAGCACTGCCACGCCGCCGGCCGCGTAGCCCTCGTAGGTGATCTCCTCGTAGGATTCGCCGGGCAGCTCGCCCGTGCCCTTCTGGATCGCCCGCTTGATGTTGTCCTGCGGCATGTTGACTTCCTTGGCCGACTCGATGGCCGCTTTCAATCGCATGTTGCCCTTGGGATCGCCGCCGCCCCCACGGGCGGCGACGGTGATCTCGCGGAGGATCTTCGAGAAAAGCTTGCCGCGCTGGACGTCGGCCTTGCCCTTCTTGCGCTTGATTTGCGACCACCGGGAGTGCCCTGACATCGTCGGGCTCCTTTATACATGGGGGCCCCGAGATGGCCCCAAACCCCCAACATTCGTCGCGCCCCGGCGAAGCCGGGTCGCTCCTCGATGACCCGCGTGGGTCTGGAGGTGGCCCCATGCCCGCGCAAATGCCATCGGCCGGGCCGCTCCGGCTTCGCCGGGACGGCCCGCGTTAGCTTGCCGCGCTTATCCTTGGCCCGTCACTTCCATCCATCGCTCAGTCGTGCTCAGGGTTGCTTTGAGGCGTTTCACGCGTTCCAGGCGGCGGTCGCGCCGGACCAGCGCGGTCTGCCAGCGCCGCCGCTCGGCGGCCGTTCCCGGCGCGTACGGACGGCACGGGCGGGGCCGCAGGTCCTCGCCCAAGTGCACGTAGGTGAGGAACGCCGTGCAGGCGTGCCGGACCTCGCCGGTCCACGGCTTCTCGGCCAGAACCTTGATGCCAACCTCCAGCGAGGAGGTGCCGACGTGGTTGAGCCCGGCCTTGAACGTCACCACCTCGTGGGTCCAGATCGGCGTGTAGAAGTCCATGGCGTCCAGGCAGGCCGTCATGACGAAGCCCTTGCAGTAGCGCATCGACAGGATGCCGCCGGCCTCGTCCAGCTCCATCAGCATCTTGCCCGGGAACATCATGCTGCCGAACAGCGCGTCCTCCGGCAGCACCGAGCGCGCCGACTCGAACCGCCAGGAGAGATCCTCGTCGCCGGCATCGTCGACCTCGGCCGCCCGCCGGGCTCGGTCGGCGAAGCGGGCCAGCCGCTGTTCGCGCCGGGCCCGCGCCCCCTCCAGCAGCGCCTCCTCGGCTGCGTCCCGGGGCTCGATGCGGGCGCCGGCGGGGCGTGGCTTGGCGCCGTCGTCGACGCTGACGAACACCAGGTGGGAGTTCAGCGTGACCGTCCGCTCCCCGGTCGCCACGCTCTCGCCCCAGACCCTGACGCCCACCTCGAGCGAGGAGGTGCCGACGTACTCGACCTGGGCTCGCAGGATGGCGATCTGGCCGACCTTGACGGGGTGCAGGAAGTCGATGTCGTCCATGGCGCCGAGGACGACCGTACCGCGCGCCACCCGGGCGGCCGCCATGGTGCCGGCCTGCGCGATCCACTGCATCATGCGCCCGCCGTGGATCTGCCCGGGCGCGCCCGCGTGCTCGGGGAACACCCACTGAATCATCTCCGTGGCGGTCTCGGCGATCGACGGCATCGGGCTGAAAGAGGAGCGCCCCCGGATCGATGGGGGCGCCTGGCCATTTCTAGCACGACGGTTGCGGACGCGCAACGACGGCTGGCCGCCGACGGGCTCGGCCCGTTTACGGCTGCGCGGTGGGAACGCCGTCCAGGCTGACGCCCTGCAGCCGGTGGAAGCCGGTCGGATGCAACCTCAGGTTGCGCACCTCGGGCCGGGCGACGGCCCACTCGAGACGGACGTAGATCGGGAGCCAGGGCAGATCGTCGGCCAGCAGTGCCTGCGCCCGCTGATAGAGTCGGGCGCGCTCCGCCCGGAAGGACAGCTGGCTGGCCCGTACCAGGACGTCGTCCAGGCGGGGGTTGCGGTAGAAGGAGTAGTTGAGCGCGCGTGGTCCCTTCGACGCCCCCTCGCTGGTCGACAGCGGAAACAGGAACAGGTGGGGGTCGCCACCCACCACCGTGGTCTCGACGAGGGCCATCTCGTGCTCGCCGCCCTGCAGCGCGGCCCGGACCCGCTCGACGGGCTCGAGCCTGACCTGGATGGGGATGTCGGCGGCCCCGAGCGCCGTCTCCAGCGTGGCGGCCAGACGCGGCATGCTGACCGGCGTCGTCTCCGCGGAGGCGAGCATCGTGGCCTTGTAGCCCTTCGGCCAGCCATCCGCGAGGAGGGCCCGGACGGCGTCGCGGGTGCCGCCCAGCACCGGGCTGCCCTCGCGGCGCGCCCACACGCCGGCCGGCAGGAACGACGGCAGCGGCACCGCGGCGTTGTCGAGCGCAACGCCGATCAGCGCCGGATCCAGCGCCGCCGCGACCGCATGTCGAATCCGCTTGCGCGAGAACGGCTCCTTCTCGGTCTGGAACGCGAGGTAGCCCACGCGCAGGCCGGGGGTGGACAGCGCGCCCGTCATCCGCCGCGGCGGCCCCGTCGGGAACCAGACGTCGAGCGAGCGCGCGTCGAATTCCGCCTCGGCGTGGTCGTCGTCGGAGACCTCGAGGAACACGATCCGTTCCATCCGGGCCGGTCCGCCCCAGTAGCCCGCCACCGCTTCCATCGCGATCCGGCCGGGCGCCGCGTCGACGACGCGGTAGGGACCGCTGCCGACGAGGCGCGCCACGCCGTCGACGCCGGTCGTCGCGCGAGCCACGGCCAGCCCTGGATGGGCGAGCACGGTGAGCAGGGGCGCGTAGGGCTGGCTCAGCACGAACTGCGCGGTGCGGGCGTCGGGGGCCCGGACCTCCTTGACCACGCCCGGCCGGCCCCGCAGGAGCGCCGGCCATGCCGTCCCCGGCAAGTCCGGAGCGCGCTGGCGCTGAAAGCTCGCGGCGACCTCGGAGGCGGTCACCGGGCTGCTGTCGTGGAAGCGAACACCTTCACGCAGGGTGAATGTCCAGACCAATCCGTCACGAGAGACCGCCCAGCGTGTGGCCAGAGCCGGCTCGATCTCCGTCGATCCATCACGATAGGCGACGAGCGTGTCGAAGACCTGGCGGGCGATCAGCGGTGTGGCGCCGTCGAGGCCGGAGGCGGGATCGAGCGGAACGGTCAGGCCGACGACGCCGACGCGCAACTCCTTGCGCGCCTGGGCGGACGCAATTCCGGGGCACACGACGAGAAGGGTGAGAAGCACGACCGAGCTCGCCGTCGTGTGAGCGTGCGCGCGAACCGTCGCGGCCATTACCGACATCTTTATAGACGGAACTCCTCGCGCACGCTATCCGTTTCGATGGTGAGCGCCGGCGGGCGGCCGCTCCGAGCGGCGCGAACGCGGCCGAAGGGCCCGACAACCTTGACTTTCTTTTTCACAGCCGCCTATACTCGACACCGAGGCGGGGGGCGCTCACGCGCAAGCGGCGCACAGGGGGTCACGTGAGAAGGGATGGGCTATGAAGGAGTTCGACAAGAAGAGTAGCCCGAGTCGCGAAGGCTTCTCCAAGTTTCTCCCCGCCTCCATGTCCGATTCGAGCACGCGCCGCCGGCTGACAGAGTACGAGATCCAGCTCCAGGATCTTCAGGCGTACGTGCGCTCGCTGGAGGCCGAGACGGTGCACCTGAGGAAGAAGCTCGAGGACACGCCGAAGGACTTCATGGTCCTCGAGAACAAGCTGCGGGAGGCCAACCGCCAGCTCGTGCAGGCGTTCAACCAGAACGAGAAGCTGGTCAACGCGCTCTACGAGGCGCGCGAGCAGATCACCGCGCTGAAGGAAGAGGTCGACAAGCTCTGCGCGCCGCCCTCGACCTACGGCGTCTACCTCTCCCTCAACGAGGACGCGACGGTCAACATCCTCTCCCAGGGCCGCAAGGTGAAGGTGAACATCCACCCCGCGATCAAGGTGGAGACGCTCAAGCCGGGCCAGGAGCTGATCCTCAACGAGGGCCTCAACGTCGTGGAGGCGGCCGGCTACGAGATCCAGGGCGACGTCGTCATCCTGAAGGAGCAGCTCGATCCCGAGCGTGCGGTGGTCACGCTGCGGGCCGATGAAGAGAAGGTCGGCATCATCGCCGACCCGCTGCGGCAGCTGCGTCTGAAGACGGGCGATCACCTGCTGATGGACGCAAAGTCCGGCTACCTGCTCGAGAAGCTGCCCAAGAGCGAGGTCGAGGATCTCTCGCTCGAGGAAGTGCCGGACATCGGCTACGACGATATTGGAGGCCTCGGCACCCAGATCGAGGCGATCAAGGACGCCGTCGAGCTGCCGTACCTCTACGCGGACTACTACAAGGAGCACAAGCTCACGCCGCCCAAGGGCGTGCTGCTCTACGGGCCTCCCGGCTGCGGCAAGACGATGATCGCCAAGGCCGTGGCCAACAACCTGGCCGAGAAGATCTCCGAGAAGCGCGGCGAGAAGATCAAGGGCTTCTTCCTGAACATCAAGGGCCCGGAGCTCCTGAACAAGTACGTGGGCGAGACGGAGCGGAAGATCCGGGAGATCTTCGTCAAGGCCAA